>NZ_JBFODE010000063.1:0-173876 GCF_040908155.1 Aeromonas sp. R6-2
TTGGCCTCGACGGGTTTCGCCTGCCCTTCGGGCCGGGGCGAGTGACTTTTCTTTGCGTGGCCAAAGGACCCTGGGTTCGATTAGCCGTCAGGTGTCATCGGACGTTTGCTCTTGGTCTGGGGCGTTTGATGCGGCTGCGCCGTATGGGATGCGAGGCCGTTGGCCTCGACGGGTTTCGCCTGCCCTTCGGGTCGGGGCGAGTGACTTTTCTTTGCGTGGCCAAAGAAAAGTCACCAAAAGAAAGGCCACCCCCCGCCAACCCGACCGCTGCGCGGTTTCCCTCGGGTCGGTCGCCAGGTCGGACGGACCGCAGCACACGGCACATCCTTGTGCCGCCTGCGGCTGCGCCATCATCCCTGATGGCGCTCCTGACCCTGCTCCTTCCCCTCGGCGGGTTGGAGGGGGCTCCAATACCGTGCCCGCCTGCGAATGAGGGGCATGGCGTCGATCTACTGGCCGCTACGCGGCGCTCAGAATGGTGGGTGTCCCATTTTCACTAACAGTTCTTAGGCCATCGTCAAAGCTGGCTCGAAAATCTGCGTAAAGCTTACCTCTGGCAAATAGGGGGATATCACAGTCTTCCAGTAGTACAGGCATTACAACAACTCGCTTTTCTTCGAGCTCACGTAAAAAACCTGAGGAAAGCTCTCTTTTACACCACTCGGAAGCAATCGATGCTTTTGACAAAATAACTAAAAGCGCACTAGCACCGTCTACCGCCTCCTGCACTTTATCGATAATTGAGTCACCAATGCTTAACTCCCATCGATCAAGCCAAACATTTACATTTCGATGAACTAGCTGCATCGCGAGCTTGTCTACGAAGTCTTTATTTTCATGTGAGTAACTTATAAATATTGGCATAAGTAGATTTATTCTCGATTTACATGTGAGGCATAACGCCTCAAGAAGCGGCGCGCTTTTCAGCGTCCGCCTTGCTTGACTTGTTAGGTTTTGGATTCGCGGTCAGCTTTATAGCTTTTGTTGGAAGCACAAGCTGTATGCTACCATTTTTGCCATACAACTCGATCTTGGTATTTGTTCCAACGTTGGTAAATAGAATGTTTGCGTTTTTAATGGTGCATACGTCACTACATACCAAATCATCTATCAATCCATCATTAGAATACGCTTCTAGCGTTGACTTATACTCTTTGGCATCTATGTGCAGATTAATAGATTCTTGTCTAACACCCATGGTTTCAAATGTTGTTCGGGTTACGCCGCCACCTACTTGACCAAACAATAGAGGGGCAGCATATATTAAGATATAAAAAACATTATTAACTATCTGTGGATTGATGGGTTTAGTATTTATTGGCTTGCCGCTAGAATCGAACAGCTTATCACTTGCACTAATACGTTTTGAGGCATTCTCAATCAGCGTGTAGATGAAGCCAATTAGGAAAAGCGCCCCAAATATTGCCATAAAAGAATGACCTTTGGAGTAGCCAACCCCAAGAATCACAATGTTTGTAATGAAGCCACTGCCCAAAACCATTAGCCAGTCAGATTTGGGTAACGGAACAAAAATGTCAGTCTTGGTATTTAATGTTTTAAGAATTAAGTTTATCGGCTTTGCAAAAATCGCAACCCAAAATGTACTAGCGATAAAAAAGGCGAGTGTAACTACAGAATAATAGAAGCCAAAAACAACAACCACCCACAAGAAAAACAAGGTGTCGGCTATAGTTAACCCCGAAGGATAAAAGTTAATGCGGCCACAATAATAGATTACCAATATTGCGCCAATAACCGCACCTGCTACACCAAATGCTCTAGAGTGTTCCTTCACTGCATTAGTTAAAGTACCAACCAATGATCTGTCTTCCATATTTATTCCTGTGCTGATGTGAGAAACTGTCTACTTTTGGTGGGTAACTTGGAAACATAACAGTGATTAGATGGAAGGCGGTGCTAATCCGTTAGCAGAGAATTCCATATAACTCCGTAACGTTTTTATCGCCACCAAGTGAAAACCATCATTAAATCATAATGTTACCAGCTTGCTTCTGGTGCCAAGCGTATTCGCTTGATGTCCTCTTTTTGCGCCACCATTACGACTGTATAAAAACAGTGCATGGGTTGCTCATAGAAAGCGCCGCCAAACCATGCCTGCGTGAACAGGTCAGAAATGAACATGAGGCCGTCACCATATTGAGTGGGTCGTCGTGGACAACTCTCGGCTATCCATTTCAGCCGGCAAGGCTACCGCCCCTGAATGACAGCCTCCAGTCTGCTGCTGTTAACCTGCGATGTTGCGTAGGCTGGGCTCATGGGTGACTCCGATGAGGCGGTTGCCAAACGGCTATGTTAGCGAGTGGCGCGGGGGAGGGAAGCAGGAGACGATGGTTTCCTGAGCAAGATCAATAAATTAATCACCAATGCGTAGTGTGGGGTAACACAACATCGATAGATCATCAGAGGGGCAGGGTATTGGCTCCCCCTTCAATCCGCCGAGGTGAGGGAGCAAGGTCAGGAGCGCCATCAGGGATGATGGCGCAGCCGCAGCGGGGCATGGATGCCCCATCTGCGGCGCTCCGTCCGACCTGGCGACCGCGCCGAGGGAAACCGTGCAGCGGTCGGATTGGCGGGGGAAGGCCTTCTTGGTGACTTCTTGGGCCAGCAAGAAGTCACTCGCCACAGCCCGCAGGGCGGGCGAAAAAATATCGAGGGCGGAGCCCTCGTGTCCCATGCGGCGCAGCCGCATCAAGAGGCTTGTCGTAGGCAAGGAGCTCGACCGAGCTCCTCCAGGTGGGCGGGCGAAACCCCTATGCGGCGCAGCCGCATCAAGAGGCTCGTCGTAGGCAAGGAGCTCGACCGAGCTCCTCCGGAAATCTGGGACATCCACCCTTGTGATAACCGCCTGGTGGTGCGCTACGACGATGCTGGGCCCGCTGCGCTGGCTGTGGCGATCTTGGTTGCGCCACTTCTCGTTCCCCCTCTCTGTCGAGCCGGCATGGCCGCGACGTTTGGTGGGGGGGGAGTGGCTATACTTCGGGAAAATCGCCCCTGGATAGCACTGCACTATGCGCTTTTACTTCTGCCTGCTGTGTCTGGCCTTTGCCCTTCCGCTCGACGCAACGCCGATTCGGATCTGTTACGAGCAGAGCGAAATGCTGCCTTATGCCCGGGGTGAGGGGCCAGAGGTGCCGGCCGACCCTGGGGTGATTCCTGCGCTGCTCAAGCAGGCCGGTGCCGACGCTCGCCTGGATCTCGTTCTCTACCGCCGCCCCTGGAAACGTTGCCTGCTCGATCTTGAGCAGGAGCGGGCGGAGGGTGTCTTCCCCTTGATCTGGACTGCCGAGCGCGAGCAGTGGGCCGCGTTTCCCCGATTGGCAACGGGCGAGCTGGATCCACGGCGTTATCTGTGGGAAGGGGTCTACTCGATTTTTGTTCGTCATGGCACCACGCTGCAGTGGGATGGTGAGCGTTTCAGCCAGATCAAAAACGGCGTTGCCGCCCCATCGGGCTATGTTGCCCAGCAAACGCTCAACCGGCTTGGGGTCCAAGGCCCGCAACATCTTGAGGTAGAAAAGGGATTGTGGCTGGTGGCGATGGACAGGTTGGACGGGTATGTGATCGACCGCCATATCGGTGAGCATCTGATCCGCAAATATGGGCTCAATGACAGCCTGACGACCCTTCCCCTACCGCTGATGTCCAGCAAGTGGTATCTGGCCCTCTCCAGGTCTTTCGTCAGTGGTCATCCCGACAATGCCCAGGCCCTATGGAATGCGCTGGAAAAAGTCAGGCTCGAACAGACAGCAACTGTCACCACCAGGTAGTGGCACTCCTTGTCTCGCTGCCTGATGGCGGTGGGTGACGGCACTGCACTATCCGCGAGGATGCGTCCCCAGGATGCCGATATACCCAGTGTTGTGATTGCCGCATTGCGGTCGGTGTCGTCCGGGATTATCCCCTTTTAGAGGGCGGTCTTTCAGGCCCGTGGTATGAGCACGACATGGTGAAAAGCTAAAAATTCTGGCTCAATAGTTATATATCTTGATGCATTTCAATTATAAGTTTTCCCCCCGTACAAGAGCCAAGGTATCAGGGGTGTTTAATGAATAAGGAAGCGTTGATCAATCAATGGTTATCCGATATGTCGGGCGACCAATGGCAACTTGAGGATGGCGAGTGCCATCTTAGTAATAGCGACGGAGAGCACTATTGCTCTATTCAGTTGACCTCATCCAGATTATTAATGATGTTTCCCATTCATCCCGCCGCATTGCCGCAGGATGAGGAGTTGCACAAGAATCTGCTGCTGCTCAACAACCATCCCGAAATTATTGGTTTTGCGTCATTCTCATTGGCCGAAGATAACCTCACCGTGGTGCTGTCGACGGCACTGCCGTGTGAGGCCATCAGCACTCATTCGGTCGCCGATTTTTGGCAACGCTCCAATCATGCGCGCAATGGATTGTTTGCGGCCATTATCGATAGGGAGGGGCGTTGAACCATGTTGATTAACAGCGCCCTCGGGCATGTCGCGATTCAGAATCGACCGGCGACGTCTGAAGCACCAGCGAGTGCCAGTGGCTTGCGGCAGACATCCAGCGTCGCGGCCCCGCTTGCCAACCCCAGAGCCTCCCTCGATACGCCGGCGGCTGCGTCCGCCCCCGATCTGAGACAGATCAAGGCCACCAAGGTCTCACTGGATGACAAGCCTGCGATTGACGCCATCAAGACCACTCTGATTGCCGATGCCGCCTTGGCAAACTTCCCTTATACCCAGGATATGGGAGAGCTTGGGGGGGCGACCGCAAAGGGATGGGGAACCGGCTCGGGGCACTTGCTGCAGGCACTGAGTGTCGGGCCGGGACAGAAGAATATCGGTGACAATGGCATCCTTACCAAGAGCGGCCTGACGGCTTATCTCTTCACCAATGAGAGCACCAGAGAAGCACGCATCGTCTTCGGCGGCACCACCTCGGGGGAAAAAGCCGGGGACCTGAATACCCGAACCCTGGGTAACCTTGCCACGACGGCCAAACAGTGGCTGGCAAATATAAAAAATGTCTTCTCGCGCACGCCGGATAGTTATAAAGAGGCGGCGAAACTTGTCAGTGATGTGAAGGATCAATTGCCTGCCGGTTATGCATTAAGCGTGTCTGGTCACTCCAAGGGGGGTGGCGAATCCGCTTACGCTGCCATGATGCTGGGAGCAAAAACCGGTGAGCCGGTGAAGTCGATCAACTTCTCATCCGCTGAGCTCGGCGCCAAATTGAAGCAGAATATTGCCAGCGAACTGGCAAAAGGCGGGATACAACCCGACGCCATCGCCGGCAAGTTTGAAGAGCTGGGCAAGGAGATATTGCATATCAAGATAAAGGGCGATCCCGTTCCTAATATGCACAAGTTTTTTGGCAGCATCTCACATATCGGAAGAACCCTGACATTGCCCAACGATAATAAATCGGTCGCACATCTTAGTGAGCATGTGGATTTCTTTAGCCGCGTTGCCAGTTGGAGCCATGCAGGCTCGATGTCACATCACCAGCTGATCAACCAGCCGCGGATCTACGGCTAAGTCGGCTCGCTCACTTCGGGCTTCCTGCTCCGTGTTGGCCACATGGGGCGCACTGTGTCACGGGGGCCCGATTTTTCCAATTCCAGGAAGATAAATCCCCGTTCCTTTGTCTGCGTGATGGTGCGCCCGATTCGGTTGTCATGAGGTGGTGGCTCCATGTTTGGCAAGCCTGCAGTCAGCTTCTGTGATGTAGGCTCGCGATGGGTCAAAAAATCGCCACAGGAGCCATATCGTGAAGAAAATGTCCTTTATCACCACTCTTTTTATCTTGGCCGCATCGCCTGTGATGGCGGGCACCAGTGCCCAGGTGGAATATGGCACCGTGCAGCAGAGCCGGCTTGTCACCAAGACCAGTGAGTCCGCATCGCAGGGGGCCAAGCCGCTGCGCACCATAGGGGGAGCAGCCCTGGGGGCGGTCGTTGGCAACCAGTTTGGTGGGGGTTCGGGCAAGACTATCGCCACCGCGACGGGAGCGATCGCCGGTGCCGAACTCTCCCGCCGTCGACAGGGAACGCAGACCGAGCCCACGACACAGCAGTCAGTGGAGCTGCAAATCAAAACCGACGGCGGCAAGTTGATCAACGTCGTGCAGGATCAGGATCCCCAGCTGAGCTTCAACAAGGGGGACAGGGTGCGTATCCTGACCTCGGGTTCGGATACCAGTGTCGACAAGTCTGTTGTGACCAATTGAGTTTCTGCCCGCTCTAAATTGGGACACCCACCGCTCTGATAGCCGCGTAGGGTGATGGGGGTCCCTGCCTGGTGACCTATGCTCCGGTTGGCAGCAGAGGCTTACCCCCTGCCTTTGAACTGCTTGATGCTGCGCTTTGCCTGGGTGCGGCGATTGGCCTGTTTGTCACGGGGCGGGCGTTTGCCGGCGCCGCTGGTGGGTTGGTCGGTGACCGGGAAGGCGGCCAGGGTCTCCAGCGGCAGTGCTCGCCCGGTGAGGGTGCGGATGGCGGCAAGCGTCTCGGCCTCCCCGTGGCAGGTGAGGGAGATGGCGAGTCCGCTGCGCCCGGCGCGGGCGGTGCGGCCGATGCGGTGCACGTAGACAGGGGCGTTGGCCGGCAAATCCAGATTGATCACCACCGGCAGCGCCTCGACGTGGATGCCGCGCGCCATCAGATCGGTGGCCACCAGCACCCGCACCTTGCCCTCCTTGAACTCCCCGAGCGCCTGCTCGCGCACCGCCTGATCCTTTTCCCCGTGCAGGGCCGCCACCGGGATGCCGGCCTTGGCGAGCTTACGGGCCACGCCGTCGGCGTCGTCCCGGGCGCTGATAAAGACCAGTACCTGCGGCCAATCGTGGGTGTTGAGCAGGCTGATGAGCGCCGGCACCTTGCTGCTCTTGTTGACCAGATAGAGCCGCTCTTCGATGTCGTCGGCCACGCTGTTGCGCGGATCCGCCTCGACCCGCTCGGGATTCTTGAGCAGACCGGTGGCCAGCGCCTCCAGCTCGCCCGGCAGGGTGGCCGAGAAGAGCAGGGTCTGCCGCTCTTTGGGCAGCAATCCAAGCAGGGTCTGGATATCGGGCCAGAAGCCCATCTCCAGCAGGCGATCCGCCTCGTCCAGCACCAGCAGGCGCAGCGCCTCCAGAGTCAGTTTCTGCTGGCTCAGCAGATCCCGCAGCCGCCCCGGGGTCGCCACCAGCAGTTGGGGCCCCTGTGCCAGCCCGGCCTCTTGCTGCTCCTGCGCCACCCCGCCACACAGGGTGACCCGTCGCAGACCCATGGCGGTTGCGAATGGTTGCAGCGCGTCGCTCACCTGGGCGGCCAGCTCGCGGGTTGGCACCAGCACCAGCCCTTGCACCCGGTCGTTGGCGGGGTCGAGGCGGGCCAGCAAGGGCAGGCCAAAGGCCAGGGTCTTGCCGCTGCCGGTGCGGGCCAGCGCCAGCAGGTCTCGCCCCGCCAGCACGGCCGGAATGGCCAGCCGTTGCACCCGGGTCGGGCGTTGCAGATCGGTGGGCAGGGCCGCCAGCAGGGCAGGGGAGAGGTCGAGTTGGTCAAAGGTCATGGGGCTATATGGATCGGCAAGTGGGAGGCGAAGTCTAGTGAGCGAGGGGCCAGAAGTAAAACCCCATGCCCATGAGTGAGACCACGGGCGGCGGACATTGGGGCGCCCAGAGCGCCGACCGCCATGAAGCGGGAGCCCCAATCTCGATCATTGGCAGCCCGGCCCGGGGTCATCGTCCAGCAGCCAGGAGATCCAGCGGCGCCTGGTGTTCAGGACAAATCCCTCATCCGCCGCGATCCCGTTGACGATAACGCCATCGGCGGCGCTCTCCCCCGTGCCGAAGGCGAAGCGAAAGGCATCGTGGGCGACGCGTTCGCCCTTGAGCAAGGCATCGTTGAGTGCCTGACTCATGACGATGATGGTGAGCCCGTCGCTGGCCTCGACACCCACACCGCTGCGCGCCACCTTGCCGACGGCGACCGGCATCCGGATAGAGCAGTGGCGCCCCTCCTTGTCGACCGTGGTGTAGATGCCTTCACCCACCCGCCCCTGCATCCAGAGCAGCTCGCCCCGGGTCAGGCTCGCCACCTGTAACAGCCCGAGAGCGCCCTGGGGAAGCGGATGGGGGTCCTGTGCAGAGGCCATCGGGGCGCAGAGCACGAGCAGCAAGAGGAGCCGTCTCATGGTGCCACCTCCTCAGCGGAGATGGTGCCGGTTCCCTGCATCGCCAGCAGGTAGACCAGCACCAAAGGGCCCACCAGAGGAGCAAAGAAGACCCAGCCCCACCAGCCGGAGCGCCCGGTGTCATGCAGCCGGCGAATGATCAGGGAGATGAGGGGAAGGGTGCTGGCCACGCCATAGCCCAGATCCAGCCAGCCAAGCGCGGCCAGACGCACATCCAACAGGATGCAAGTTAGGGTAACCAGCAGGTGAAACAACATAAACCACCAGCACTCCGGTCTTGAAGAGCGACCGGAAAAGTCCAGGGCCCGTTGCCACGCGAGCAGATAGAAAGAGAACATGGATGAACACCTCCAACGTGATTAGGTGCCCCATCCTGGCCCGAGTGCCGGCTCCCGGCGTCCTGAAACGGGTTCGAGGACGACCTCAAACCGCTCCTGCTCCCCGGTTCGCTTCTGTGAATCTGCAAAAGTCGTTATGCTGGCACCGCCTGATAACGGGCTCAATCGGGGTCAACCATGCTGGCCATTCCAATACCCTTTATCGTCTCTTCCCTGTTGGGACTGCTGGCCGCTCTCTTGCTGGTGCGACTGGGAGAGAAGGCGAAGATGACCGCCCTCTTCCTGTTGTTATGCGTCGCCACCATGGGCCTGGTGGGACTGCGCTGGACATTTCATCTGGCGCTGCTTGGCCAGCTTCAGCCGCTCTTTGCCTCACTCATCCCCGTCGCCGCCTGGTATCTCTTCACCCGTGCCGACGGGGAGCCGACCCGGTTCCCCTGGCGCCATGCCTGCGGGCCCGCACTGGTGCTGGTCAGCCTGCTGACGGCTCCCCGCTGGGGGCTTCCCCTCGATGGCATATTGACGGGGATCTATCTCTGCTACGGCATTGCCCTGATGCGCTGCTCGGCCCGGGGGCCACTGCTGCTACACATCGCTTTTCATCAGTGGGAGGGGGTCAGGCGGGCAGAACATGTGGCGGGCTGGATGCTTCTGTTCTCGGCGGCCATCGATGGCGCCATCTCCCTCGACTTCGCCCTGAACCAGGGGCGGTTGTCGCTCTATATCGTCACCCTGGGCCACCTGATCCTCTTGCCCGTGCTGGCGGTGGCCGTCGTCATGGTGGGGGTCAGCCTGCCCGAGGTGGAGGAGCCTCCCTTGCCGACCAACGAGGGGGTCGACAGGGAATCGGCGCTGACCCCAAAGAGAGCCGGTGAGATTGTCATGAAGCTGGATGCCTTGATGAAAGAGCAGGCCTGTTACCTGGATCCCGAGCTGACCCTCTCCAGACTGTCGCGAAAACTGGGCATCCCCGCCAAACAGATCTCGATGGCGGTCAATCAGGTCCACCGCCAGAGCATCCCCAGGGTCATCAACGACTATCGCATCGCACATGCCAAGCAGGCACTGCTGACCACGGACGAGAGCATCACCCGGATCTTTATGCAGGCCGGTTTTCAGACCAAATCCAATTTTAACCGGGAGTTTCAGCGTATCACCGGCATGACCCCCAGCCTGTTCAGAAAACAGGGGGATAGGTCTGCCCCGTCATGAGATAAAACCGGTTGTCGCCAGATGATGGCGAGTCCCGACGGGGCTCGCGCCATGGATGGTTAACAGGGCTGGCACGGTTGAGGTGCGGCCAGGGAAAGGATTGAAAGGAGGTCGTGATGATAGAGGTTCGTATCGATGATCTGGCGTCGGCCGAGGTGCAGTCGCTGGTTAGCGAGCATCTGGCCGGCATGCAGAGCAACTCGCCGCCCGAGTGCGTGAATGCGCTCGGGATCGAACGCCTGCGTGCGCCCGGCGTCACCTTCTGGGCGGCGTGGCTCGATGGTGCCCTGTGTGGCTGCGGTGCCTTGAAAGAGCTAGACCCATGGGCCGCAGAGGTGAAGTCGATGCGCACTCGCGCCGCCTGTCTGCGCCGCGGCGTGGGGCAGGCGATCCTCGACGAGATAGTCCACGAGGCGCGGCGACGCGGTTATGCCCGACTGCTGCTCGAGACGGGAACGGGCCCGACCTTCGAGGCGGCTCATCGGCTCTATCTTCGCAACGGCTTCGAGTGGAGTGACCCCTTCGGCGACTACCAGGCCAGCGAGTTCAACCTGTTTATGGCCAAGGCGCTCTGAGCGGCACCCTGTCGCCGACAGGGTTCAGGCGCTATAACCCATAGAGGCCGGGAGGAGAGGATCATGTCGGGACAAAAGGGAGTCAATCAAGCCATCGAGACCCACTACACCCGGGCGGATCTCGGCGACGTCATTCTGGCGGCCCTGGCAAACGCGGGCAAGGATGTGAACCGGCTTACCCCTGCCGAGCTCGCCCCGGTCGATCAGTTTCATATTCGTGGCCGGGCGGCGACCCTGGAGCTGGCCCAGGCGGTTGGCCTCGACGACACGAAACGGGTGCTCGATGTGGGCAGCGGGGTCGGCGGCACCTCGCGCGCTCTGGCGGCCGAGTTCGGTTGTCGGGTGACCGGCATCGATCTTACCGACGAGTATTGCCGGGCGGCGACCCTGCTTACGGCCAGAACCGGGCTGACCCACCTCGTCGACTATCTGCGAGGGGATGCCACCCGCCTGCCCTTCGAGGACCAGAGCTTCGACGTGGTCTGGAGCGAACATGTGGCCATGAACATCCCGGATAAGGGACGACTCTATCGGGAGATGCACCGGGTTCTCAAACCCGGAGGGACCCTGGCCATCTACGATGTGCTGGCCGGCCCCTGTGGCCCGGTACACTTCCCGGTGCCCTGGGCCCGTACGCCACAGACCAGCTTTCTGGTCTCTCCCGATGAGCTCAGAGCCTTGCTCGAGGGGACGGGGTTCGTGATAAGCGATTGGGTCGACAGTACCGAGGCGGCGCGCCACTGGTTTGTGGCCCTGGCCGGGAAGATCGCCCGCGAGGGGCTGCCCGCCCTGGGGTTTCACCTGTTGCTCGGTCCCGACTTCAGGGAGATGACCCACAACCAGGGGCGCAACCTGCAGGAGGGGCGCATCGCCCTCGCCCAGGTGGTGGCTCGCAAGGCATGGGGGTGAGGGGATAACCCGAATGGCCGCATCGGCCGAAGGGATGAAGCGAGGGGGAGCCGACGCTCCCCCTTGTTGGATCAGAAGCGATAGGTGGCCGTCAGGTTCACCTGAAGCGGGGCGCCCGGCATGATCTGGGCGGCGCTGGTGGCGCTCACGTAGTAGGCCTTGTCGAGCAGGTTTTCCACGGCGAGCTGGGTCTCCCACTCGGGCCAGCGGTAGCCGGCGCGGGCGTCGACCCGGGCATAGCCCGGCAGCACAGTGGTGTTGTCGCTGTCGGCGAAGCGATCTCCCACCGCGGTGAAGCCACTCTCCCCAAACCAGCCCAGACTGCCCTGCTGATAACCCACAAACAGCTCCCCGTTTTGGCGCGAGACGTTGCTCGGGCGTTTGCCCCGATAGCGGGCCTCGGCCTCGACCAGCTCGGCATCCTGGAAGGCGACCCCTCCGCGCAGGTAGATCTGGTCGGTGAGTCGGGCGCGGGCGCTCAGCTCGATGCCGTCGGTACGTTGCAAGCCGGTCAGCTCAATCCTGGTCGGATCCAGTGGATCCCGGGTGCGCTTGTCGTACATCTCGAGGCGGTAGAGGGAGAGGGTGGTGGCCAGACGCCCCTCCAGCCAGTCGCTCTTCACCCCGGTTTCATACTGGCGGGTGTGCTCGGGCTTGAGATCGTTGTTCTTGTCTCCCGGGGTGATGCCGATGAGGCCGCCTCCGACCGGGGAGAAAGTCTTGCTGAAAGAGGTGTAGAGGGCGTGCTCCTCGACCGGGTTCCACACCAGGCCGAGGCGCGGGCTCAGGGTGTCGCTCCTCAGCGTCTGTTGGGTGCCCTTGTCGAAGCGCTCTGTGGTGATATCGAAGTGGTCATGGCGCAGCCCCACCAGCAGGTGCCAGTCGCCAAGGCTCATCTGATCCTGCAGATACGCGGCCTGGCTCTTCACCCTGTGTCTGGCGTCACTCGAGAGCTTCATGGGACCGTCATAGACCGGCAGATTGGCCGGGTCGTAGAGATTGCCGCGGGCGATGGGGGCGGCATTCTGCCACAGCCTGGGCGTGCGATGCTGCCACCCTTGCTCAACCCCGATCAGCAGACGGTGGGCGAGGGGACCGCTGTGCAGTTGCCCTTCGGCCTCCAGGTTGGAGCTGAGGTTGCGGGCCTGCAGATCCTGCTGCCAACGGGCGCGGGTCACCTGGTCGCCCTTCACGCCCGTGACATAGGTGTTGTCGAACTGACTGTCGAGGCTGATGAGGCTCAGCTGGTGGCGCAACTGCCACGCATCGCCGAGATCCCAGGTGAGGCGGGAGCGGGCAGCCTGGGCGAGATCGTCGATATAGTCGCGGCGGGTGTCGCTGTAGACGGCGCCGTGAGACACCTCGGCCGGACGACCTGCGACCCCGGGGATGCCCCGATCCGGCATGCGATCGTGCTCGTTTCGCTCATACTGCAGCAGCCAGCTCACCCGTTCGGTCAGATCCCAGTTCAGGGCCGGCGCCAGCAGGGTGCGTTTGCCGTGTACCCCGTCGCGGAAGCTGTCTGTGTCTTCCTGGGCCAGGTTCAGGCGCAGTTGCACCCGCTCGCTCGCCTCGGCGTTAAGGTCGGCCGCCAGGCGCCGGTAGTCGTGGCTGCCGGCGCGCACAGTGACGCTCGACGGCTGCCCCTTCTCGGGCTTCTTGCTGATGCGGTTGACGATCCCCCCCGTGCTGCCTCGGCCGTAGAGCACGGCCGCCGGCCCCTTGAGTACCTCGACCCGCTCTATGTTGCCAAGATCCCGGGTGTACTGCATGTCGTCCCGAAAGCCGTCGAGGAAGAGATCGTTGCCGGCGCTAAAGCCGCGGATGGTGACGCCGTCGAAGCGGGTGTCACCGCTGGCATCGACCCCCGGGATGCCGACCAGCGCCTCGCTCAGGGTCGCCTGGCCGAAGGCGGTCAGCTCGGCGGTTGCCACGCTGTCGATGGTTTGGGGAACCAGCTTGGCCGGGGTGGTGGTGCGGGTGGCGGTGGCCACCTCGGGGTGTTGGGTGCGCTGACCCCTGATGACGAGTGTCTCGTCGGCGGCCCGGGCCGGCGCGAGCGCCGCCAGCAACGCCAGGCACAGCAGAGTGCGCCGCGAAGTGATCTGATGCATGTGATGTTCGTCTCTTGTTGTTGTCGACCTGGGGCCTGAACTCGTGGGTCATCCCACTGAGGGTTGCAAATGATATTTATTTTCATTTGAAGATCAACCCTGTGATCACAGGGTCAAAAGCGATGGTGTCGGACTCAATGAGGTAATAGGATCCCCGCTCCCGTCTCTTTTCCTCATAAGGAACTACAGGTATGAATCGAAAATGGTCGCTCCCCATCGTGGCAATCGCGGGGGGAGCGTTACTCTGGCTTGGCAATACCTTCGGCATGAAATGGGCCCTGATGGCTCTGATCGGATTCGGCTTCGGCTTCACCCTCTCCTTTAGCCGCTTCGGCATCGTCTTCGGTTGGCGCGAGATGCTGACCAAACGCAACAGCTACTACGTGCGGGTGCATCTGCTCACCATCGCCATCGAGATCCTGCTGTTCACCGCCTTCCTCTCCTTCGGCCACGCCCTGTTTGGCAACCCCATGGTGGGTAACGTGATGGCCATCGGCATTCCCTTTATCGCCGGCGCCTTCCTGTTCGGTATCGGCATGCAGCTGGCGGGGGTCTGTGCCACCGGCACCCTCTACTGCTGTGGTGAGGGACAGCCCCGCTTCTGGCTGGTGCTGCTCTGCTATGGCATCGGCACCCTCATCAGCAACCAGTTCCGCCCCGAGCTGGAGTCCACCTTCTCCAGCCAGGTGGTGTTGGCCAGGGATCTGACCGGCAACCTCTGGGGTGGCATGCTGCTCAACCTGGCGCTGGTGGCCCTGCTCTTCGTACTGTTCCGTCGCAGTGAACGGCGACACAGGGGAGAGGTCACCCCCCTGTTTGGGACGGGCAATCTCTTCTGGCGCGATGGCCGCTTCACCGTGCTGACCGGTGGCGTGCTTATCGCCCTGCTTAACTCGGCCGTGGTAGCCCTGCACGGCTCGGCCTGGACCATCACCGGGGCCGTCTATGACATGGCCCTGCGCGGTGCCTCCCTGTTTGGTCTGTTCGAAGGCAGCCCCAAGCTGGCCCAGCCGCTCTTTCTCAACCCCATGGTCGGCATGTTCTGGCTGGGGATCCTGGGGGCCATGTTGGCACGCTGCATCAGCGGTGGCGGTCACTTCGCCCCGATCAGGCTCGGCAACAGCCTGGCGGCCATTCTCGGCGGCCTGCTGATGGGGATGGGGGCCATGTACAGCGCTTGCAACCTGGGGGGCTTCTTCGATGGCACGGCGTCGGGCAGCCTGCACGGCTGGGTCTGGATGCTGATGGCCCTGGCGGGCAGCCTGATCGGCATTCGCTTGCGTCCCCGCTTCGGGCTCTGAGCGAACCGATGACAACGGGAGGCGATGCCTCCCGTTACTGTTTTTGGTCCGCGATGGAGGGCATGCAGGGACGATCCAGGCCCCTCTTATGAGTCCCTGCATATGCGAATGTGGATGAAGGGGCCGCTGGCCCATTAATATAAAAACCACCGCGATGGTTACCCGATGGTAATTAGTTACCTTCTGGTAGCTAATTTACAACCTGGCCAGATGTCATTACTCTTTCTCTCATATTTATTTCAGAGGAAGAGAAGAATGAAAGCATGGTCCCTGTTATGGGTGCTGGCCATATTAATGGCGTCGCCTGCCATGGCAGAATATAAAAAGCCGCAAACACCCGCTGAACTGCATTCGCTATTTGCCATCTATTTCGCCGCCAAGGATCTGAACGGATTGGCCACCCTGTTTCATCCGGATGCCGTGCTGGTCCTCAACGAGAGGGGTGAGCAGGCGAAGGGGAGGGCGGCGATCACACAGGCTCTCGCCGGTTATATGAGTGGCGAGGTTGAGATGATCAACCACGGTGCCTCGATTCATATTAACGGTGACACGGCGCTCGTCCGCTCAAACTGGGAGATTAAGGGGGGCAAGAAGGGGATGGCCCTCGAGGTGATGACCTATCAGGATGGTGGCTGGCGCTATATTATCGATAACCCAAACGGGTTTTGAATACACGCATCAAGATATAAATATTACACGCAGAAAATATGGTGCAACTAATATAATAAGGCCAGCTCTGACTGGCCTTATTTACTTTTTCATGACGTGACTGTCGGTATTTGGCGGGTGGCACATCACACACACCAAGACGAGTGCCCTGTCCGACACGCTGCGCCATGGCCCACCAGGGGCGGCGGAGCCCGCTGTGAGTGACTCATCCCCTGTTCCATGGGCTCTGCCCGGGGTGTTACGCTTCCCCTTTCGCCCGTCCAGAGGGCGCGCCATCGAGGAGTATCACGCCATGTATACACCCTGGGAGCAGGGGGCTTTCTGTCTTGGGCTCCATTTTGAGGGGCTAGAGTTGCCCGAGAGCCAACATGAGCAGGTCGAATTCGAGGAGTGCCGTTTCATCGGGTGCGATCTCTCCGGTGCACAGTTCAGGAACTGTGCCTTCGTCAACTGCGAGTTTGTTCGCTGCAACCTGAGCATGGCGGCGTTCCCCTGGTCCACCCTGGCGGAGGTTACCTTCAGCGAGTGCAAGCTGGTGGGCATAGACTGGACCCGGTTGACCTGGGCCCCCTATCACAAGGAGTTTGGTCTTCGTTTTCACCACTGCCTCCTGCATCACGCCTCCTTCTTCGGACTCACCCTGCAGCGCCTGGTGCTGGAGGAGTGCGGCCTCCACGATGCGGATCTGCGCGATGCGGATCTGACCCGGGCCTGCATGAGGGGGAGCGACTTCTCCCGGGCCCTGTTTCGCCGGACCAGGCTCGGAGGCGCCGATTTTGGCGATGCCACCGGCTATGACATCGATGTGCGGGAGAACGAGGTCAAGGGGGCCCGCTTCTCCCGCTTCGAGGCCCTGGCCCTGCTCGAGAGCCTGGGGCTGGAGTTGGTGGAGTGAGGAGCCTCACCCCAGCAGGTTGACCGCTCCCTGGCCCGCCTTGAGGGCGGCGATACCGAGGGCGGTGAACCAGCCCAGGGTGGCGGTCAGCAGGGTGTAGCCCCCGGCGATCAGCAGGCCATCGCGCTGCAGCATGCCGGCGGCCAGTAGCAGGATGCACCAGGCGGGCAGGGTGTTGGTGAAGGGAATGGCGCCGAGGGGCAGCATCAGCAGCAGGGCGGCGGCGACGATAAGCAGGCCGTTGACCCGGTTGATGGTGTGGCTCTCGCTGAGCATCAGCAGGCGGGGCCGGATAACGCGATCGAGCCTGGCCAGCAGGGCGGAGCCCTTGTGCAGGGTCGCCTTGAGTTGGTCGGTGGCGAAGTGGCGGTCCATCAGCATACGGGGCAGCCAGGGCACCCGATTGAGGGCGATGCCGATGCCGATAAGCAGGATCAACAGGCCGAAGGGGGTGCTGACCCCGGGGATGGAGACCGGCAGCAGGAAGGGCACGGTGAGCAGCAGGCAGAAGAGCAGCATCCCCTGCTCGCCGATCAGCTCCAGCATCTGGCGCAGGCTGACCCTCTCTCCCTGCAGGGCGTGGGCCGTGTTGCTGAGGGTGGTGGCCAGGGTGGTCTTGGGGTCGTTCAGGGGGGCCGATGTCATGGGGCATCCTCGGGGTGGCGGACACCATGCCCGCCGATCGCGCGCAGCTTAGCGGGTGCCGGTGAATGGCCCATGAACGAAACGGGCCCGCAGTGCGGGCCCGTCATCAGTGGCAGTGCGGGTCAGGAGCGGGCGGCGCAGCGCGCGGCCAGGGCCTGTTTCTCGGCCTCGCCGAGGAAGGCCAGGGTCAGACCATTTTGCTGAACCTGACGGATCTCGGCGGCACTCAGGCCGACGGCCGGTGCGGCCACCTCATATTCGTGGGGCAGCTCGATCCCCTCGACCGCCGGATCGTCGGTGTTGAGACAGGCGAGGATGCCGTGAGCCAGGAACTGGCGGATCGGGTGGCGCTCGAAGCTCTCGACCGTGCTGGTCTGCACGTTGGAGGTGAGGCAGGACTCGATGCCGATGCGGCGCTCGGCGAGGAACTCCATCAGGCGCGGATCCTCGATGGCCTTGACCCCGTGACCGATACGCTCGGCGCCGAGATCGCGGATGGCCTGCCACATGCTCTCGGGGCCTGCGGCCTCACCGGCGTGGACGGTGACCCGCAGGCCGGCGTCGCGCACCCGGCGGAAGTGGTCGGTGAAGAGCTCACCCGGGAAGCCCAGCTCGTCGCCGGCCAGATCGATGGCGACCAGAGCATTGGCGTGGGCGAGGCAGGCCTCCAGCTCGCGACGGCACTGCTCGGTGCCGAAGGTACGGCTCATGATGCCGATGAGGTTGGCCTGCACCCCGAAGTCACGGCAGCCGGCGCGAACCCCGTCCACCACGGCCTCCACCACTCCTTGCGGATCGAGCTTGTGGGCCATGGCCATGTAGGCGGGGCTGAAGCGCAGCTCGGCGTAGTCGATACCGGCCCGCAGCAGATCCTCGGCATTCTCGTAGGCGACCCGGCGGCAGGCATCGTAGTCGGCCAGCACGGCGACGCCCCAGTCCAGCTTCTTCAGGAAGGCCACCAGGCTCGGCTCGTTTTCGACGATCTGTACGTGGGGACGCAGTGCCTCCAGTTCATCGGCCGGCAGGGCGATATTATGGCGGCGGCCGAGCTCCAGTATGGTCTGGGCACGGATATTGCCATCCAGATGGCGGTGAAGATCGGTAAGGGGAAGCGAGCGGTCAATCATGGTGGGCCTTCTTCTAATCAATCTGCCTGTAGTGGCTGACATTCTAGGGGGGGATGGGGGAAAAGATAGCCTGCCAGGGGGTGTTCTGGCAGGCAATTGTCCGGGCCGTGACGGGAATCGTTTTTACCGAAAGGCTCAGTGGCCGAGCACGAAACGCTCGATGGCGAGGGCGACACCGTCTTCGTCATTGCTGGCCGTGATGTGATCGGCCATGGCCTTGAGCTCGTCGGTGGCGTTGCCCATGGCGATGCCAAGGCCCGCGTAGTCGATCATATGGCTGTCGTTGCCCGCATCTCCCATGCAGATCACCTGATGTCGCGCGATCCCCAGATGTTCCGCCAGGGCGGCGACCCCGGCCCCCTTGTGGCTCTCGCGGTTCATGATCTCGAGGAAGAAGGGGGCGCTTTGCACCACTGTGTATGCCTGGTAGAGCTCAGCCGGCAGGCGGGCGATGGCGGGACCGAGCAGCTCGGGGGGATCGATCAGCATCACCTTGAGGATCTCCTCCTCGGGGGAGAGGCCGGCGAAGTCGAGCAGGGTGACGGGGAGATCGTTCAGGCGCGATTCGTGCTCGGTGTAGTGGTTCATGGCGGGGGTGATGAGGCCGCGCTCCGGGGAGAAGGCGTGCACGTTGACCCCGAGCTCGGCGGCCAGGCTGGCGATGCGGCTGGCATCGCTCCCGCGCAGTGACTGGCTGCGGATCACACCGCGATCGGCGGCGCGCTGTACCAGGGTGCCGTTGTAGCAGATGACATAGTCCTGCTCGCCGGTCATGCCCAGCTCCTCCAGATAGGCGCTCATCCCCTCCAGAGGACGGCCGGAGGCGAGTACGACCGTCACCCCCTGCTGGCGTGCGGCGGCGATGGCGGCCTTGTTGCGCGCCGAGATCAGCTTCTGATGGTTGAGCAGGGTTCCATCCATGTCGAGGGCGATCAGTTTGTACATACGTCAACTACCTGATGAAGAGGGCGGGAGAGGGCAGAGTCTACTCAAAAGCCGCCGACGATGCGATGACTCAGTGGCCCGCCTTGGCTGGCGGGGTCCAGGGTTGCAGCACCGCTTTCCCCTCCTGGATCTGGATGCGGCAGGGGCCGTGTTCGATCTGGGGCTTGTAGAGGCGATCGGCCAGCTCCACCTCCACCCCCGGGTAGAGGCGTACGGTGGCAGCCACGTGGATGGTGCCAAGCACGGCCGTCAACTCGTCCTGTAGCTCTTCGAGGGCGCCGCTGATCTCCTTCAGGTGAGTCATGTGGTGTTCCCTCTGCTCCTTCAGGCGCAGCAGCAGGGCGCGATCCCGTTTCTCCTGAGGGAGCTTGACCAGCTTGATCAGCAGTGTCTGCATCTTGCCGAGCATGGCCTGGATCTCCCCCTTCTCCTGGGTCAGTTCCTGCTCCCGTGAGTGGAGGGCGAAGTAGCCCCCGAGCACCTGCAAGCGGGTGTGGTTGGCGGCCAGCGCCCCGATCACCGGGGCCTGAATGCTGTCATTGGCGATGGCGAGGCCACCGAGCAGGGTGCCCTTGCGGCCGCTGGCATCGCCGACGATCAGGTTCTTGCCGGCACGGCAGTAGCAGTGGGAGGCCTGGTTCTGGATCAGCAGATCCTGATCGGACTCCAGACTGGCGTACTGGGCGAAGGCGACCGTCAGGTTGCCCTGGGCGCTGAGGCGGCAGGTGAAGGCCTTGTGGTCGGTGGTGCGGTGACCGATGGCCCCGTGCTTGATGGCCAGATGGCCGCCAGCCTGGACCTGGGCCGATTCGACGAAGCCGCCGATGGCGATGTCGCCACTCGCCTTGACCTTCATGCCCGGCTCCACGTCCCCGGTGATGATGAGGCTGCCATTGAACTCCACATGGCCGTGTTTGGCATCCACCGATTTGATGGTGAGCAGGTTGTCCACCACCATGGTGTTCTTGTCGTGCCTCGGCATGCCGGCCCGCAGGGCGACCAGCAGATTGGGGTTGCTGGCGCTGATCTCGCTCCCTTCTCCGGCGCTGAGGGGCAGCTCCTTGCCCGGCTTGGGGGGCAGGGGTTGTCCCTGGACGTTGACGCCGGGTTCCCCCTGGGTGGCCGGATGACGCCGCAGCAGAGGGGTGCCGGCCTGGACCGTGGTGAGGGTGCCGAGATCGCGCAGATCGACCCGTCCATTATCGAGCTCGCGGGGTTTGAGGACCCTGTCGGCCATGGTCTCGACCAGGGATTCGAAGCGGCAGTCGAGGCCATTTTTGGCCGGGATCCCGCGGGCGATGGGGAGCACTTGCTCACTGCCTGCCTGGGCGTGATGCATCATGGCCACCGCCTGACGCTCCAGATCGGGATTCTGGCCGACCGTGACACCGGCTGCGGCCATCGCCTCTTGCAACCGATCCAGGGTGAGAGGCTCCCCTCCCCAGTCGGCCACAACGGCGACGTGGGCCGTCATCTTGTCTTTGTCGATCTGGATCTTGAGTTGGGCATCGCGTCGCACCGCGATGCAGAAGCGATCGATGGGGGCGGGGAGTTCATGGGCGGCCTGCAGGGCATTGAGGCGAGCAACCGCCTGTTTTATCCCCTCCAGCTGGGGTTGCCAGCGGTGCCAGGGGGAGGACTTGAGCAGGGCCTGAAGCTGGTTTTCGCTGCAACTGGTGGCACTCTTGAGGCGCAGGAAAAGCTTATCCTGATCCTCGCCGTCGGATCCTGCTTCCAGCCAGCTCTGATCCAGCATAGTGCCTCCTTAGTCACCGGCAGTATCCTGAGTATTTGTCAAACCGGTCAATGGGGGGATGCCAAATCGGTGATCTCTTGCAGGATCTGACAGGAAAAAACAAAAAAGGCCCCGAAAGGGACCTTTTTTACCGGCGCTGTGCTCAGTTGATGACGGCGACGTTGACCCGTCCATTCCCCTGGCTCATGCGCACCTTGGCGCCCGGCTGGAACTTGGCATCGGCCTTCTGTACCACGGCGATCACTTCGCCGTTGTCCTTGCGGATCTCCAGCTCGACCCCGTCGACCTGGTTCACCTTGTCGTTGATGGCCTTGCCGGCTGCGGCGCCGGCGATGGCACCCCCGGCGGCGGCGATATCGCGACCTGTGCCACCCCCGACGGTACTGCCCAGCAGGCCGCCGACCACGGCGCCGCCTATGGTGCCGAGCAGGCTGCTGTCATCGGCCTGGATCTTGACCGGACGTACCGCCTGGATGGTGCCATAGGTGACGGTTTGCACCTGCTTGGCGCGGTCGGCGGTGTAGACGTCGCCGGAGTAGATGTCGCTATTGGCACAGCCTGCCAGGGAGGCGGTGATCATGGCCAGCAGGGCCAGTTTCTTGCTCGTGTTCAGCATGGGGAGTCACCCTCGTTAAAATTGTTCACCATTTGGACGTTTCTACTCTACCCCGGTCACCGACAGAGGCAAATCGGAAATCTGTAACCAAGTGTGTTAGGCGCGGGCCTCCTGGCCCTCGGCGTTGACGGCAAAGTGGAGCGCCTTCTCCAGCACGTTGCGCGGCTCACCGGGACCGAAATATTCGGCCTCGACGGCGACCAGCTGATAGCCCAGGCGTTCGTAGAGGCGATTGGCCAGATTGGCCGGATCCACGGTGAGGCGGGTCCTGTGCATCCCCTGCTTGCGCAGCTGCCACTCCAGCTCCTCCAGCAGACGCTGGGCCAGACCCTGGCTGCGGGCCTCGGGCAAGACGGCCAGAGAGAGGACCCAGCCCAGCTCGGCGTCTTCACCGAGTCCTCCCAGCACATAGCCCAGCAGCTCCCCCTCCCGTTCGGCCACGATCAGCAGATCCGGCCAGAGATCCAGCGCCTGGCGAAAGAAGAAGGCGGGGTAGACAGGATCCCCAAACACCCGGGATTCGATCTGCCAGATGGCGTGCAGGTCCGCGTGATGGGCCAGGCGGATGACAGGTGACGGGGTCATGACGGTTCCTCAAACTCAATACTGGTGGAAACGGGCGCCCTGGGTCTGGACGGTTCGGTCGGTGCCGCCACGCCAGCCGCCGCTCTTGCAGAGGGTGAGCAGGTCGTGGGCGGTGAAGATGTGGCCCGGGTCGAACAGGCGACTGGCCAGCTTGGTGCGCAGGGCAAGCAACTCTTGCTCCTCGCTGCCCGGTTGGCGAAAGAGGGCGTGCAGTGCCTGGCGTGCCAGGGTACCCAGTTTCTCCCGGTTGGCCAGATTCTCCAGCTGGGCCCGGGTATAGGCGTCGGCCGGGCCGTAGTCCCGTTGCAGGCGCAGGGCCAGGGGGAGTACACGCTTGAGGGCACGACGCAGTCGCAGGCGGGCAATCAGGGACATGGCAGCTCTCCATCCGATCAGGTGCGGGGAGTATGCCGTCACTGCCCTAGCGCGGCAAGGGGCGACTGCCTGGCAGGGCGGGGCGTCGGCGCTGGCCATCCAGCCAGTGGCGCAGGGCCAGCCAGGGGTGGCGCCAGAGCATGGGGAGCCTGGCCCACAGGCTCATCTGCTGCAGTCTCAGGTGGCCGGCCGCCGGGAAGCAGGGGTGATCACAGCGCACGCAGGTGGGCTTGTCGACACCGAAGCGGCACAGGCGCAGCCGGTTATCCGCCACGCTCACCAGTCGCTTGCAGTCACACTCTTGCTCACCGCGATGGTGGTGGCGGCAGAAGAGGCGAATCTTGGTGTGCATGGCGCGCCGTTCACGGCGCAGTCGGGGGTGAGTCAGCTTGTTCATAGGGGGGCCTATTGTCGTCATCCCGGCTTCTGGCTCCATGATGCGGATCAAGAAAGAGGGCACCACTGCCCTTGGCGAGCCAGTCAACAAATCCGGGCCACTGGGGCCCGGATTGAGAGGGATGAGTCGTTTGACCCTGTTACAGCAGCTCGGTCGCCTGCTCCAGCCAGGCGAGATCGTCCCCTTCCAGCAGGGGGCTGAGACGGCGGCGCACCTCGGCGTGGTACTCGTTGATCCAGCGGAACTCGTCCGGGCTCAGCAGGGAGCGGTCGATAAGGCGAGTATCAAACGGAACATGAGTGAGGCGCTCGAAGCGCAGCATGGGTACTTCGCTCGGCTCCTCACACTCGGTGACCACCACCAGGTTCTCGCAGCGAATGCCGAAACCATCCTCCCGGTAGTAACCCGGCTCGTTGGAGAGCACCATGCCCGGCTGCAGGGGCTCCAGGTTGCCCTTGGGGCCGATGCGCTGGGGCCCTTCGTGAACACTCAGGAAGTGGCCGACGCCGTGGCCGGTACCGTGGTCGTAGTTGAAGCCGGCCTGCCACAGGGGAAGGCGGGCCAGCACGTCGAGCTGGATACCGGCGGTGCCGCGCGGGAAGCGAGCCTGGTCGAGGGCGATATGGCCCTGCATGACGCGGGTGAAGAGGGCCTTCTGCTCCTCGGTCACCTCACCGACGCAGAGGGTGCGGGTGATGTCGGTGGTACCGTCGAGGTATTGGCCGCCCGAGTCCACCAGATAGATGCCATCCAGGCCGAAGGGGCGCGGCACGCCATTGGTATGGCGGTAGTGACACATGGCAGCATTGGGGCCCAGGGCCGAGATGGTGTCGAAGCTCGGCTCCACGTAAAGATCGCTCTCCTTGCGGAACGCCTCGAGGCGGTCGGCCAGGGTCCCCTCGTCCACCCCATCAAGGTCACCGCTCTGCACCAGGCGATCCAGCCAGGCCAGGAAGCGCACCACGGCTACGGCGTCGCGCTGGTGGGCGTTGTGCATGCCGGCCAGCTCCACCTCGTTCTTGCAGGCCTTGAGGCGCAGGGTCGGATCCTGGCCGGCTACCAGGGTCGCGCCGGCCTCCTCCAGGGTGAGCTGGCTCCAGGCATTGCTGGTGGCCGGATCGGCCAGCACCCGCAGGCGATCCTCCCCAAGGCGGCTCAGCACCTCTCCCAACTTGTCGATGGGGTGGAGGGAGACGTCATTGCCCACGTGCTGGGTGAAGGCGAAGCACTCGAGCTTGTCGGTGTCGACGAAGAAGTCCAGGGTACCGTTGGCATAGAGGATGGCGAAACCGAGCACCACGGGAAGGCGCTCCACGTCGCGACCACGCAGGTTGAGCAGCCAGTTGATGGACTCGACCTGGGTCAGCAGGGCGGCATCGAGGCCGCGCTTGCGCAGGTCTGCGGCGATGCGCTCACGCTTGGCGGTGCTCGACTCCCCTGCCAGCTCCTCCCCGTAGAGGATGGCCGGGGTCTTGCTCGGGGCGGGGCGATCGTCCCAGTGCTGATCGATGGGGTTCTGCGCCACGGGTACCAGCTCGATGCCGCGATCCGCGAGCAGGACCTTCGCCTCGCGATAGCTGTTCAGGCTGTGCAGTCGCGGGTCGAAGCCAACCCGGGCGCCGCGTTCGAGCTGGTCAGCCAGCCAGGCAACGTGAGGGGTCTCGACCAGATGGTGATATTCGAAGATCTCGCCCGGAGCCTGCAGGCGGGCCTGAACCGTGTAGCGACCGTCGACAAACAGGGCCGCCCGGTTGGTCAGCACCACGGCGACACCGGCGGAGCCGTTGAAGCCGGTGAGCCAGGCGAGGCGCTCGGCGTCGGCGGGGATGTACTCTCCCAGATGCTCATCGTCATGGGGGACGATGAAGGCATCCAGCTCAAGGGATCTCAGGGTATCCCGGACCTGGGCGACCCGGTTGGCGATGATCTCAGGGGTTTGCATGTCAGTTGCCATTATGAGTTACGAGCGAGTGGTTATTTTCCGGACTGCAGTATCTGTTTGACCGAATTGGCCGCATCGGCGATGTGGCGCTGCAGCAGCACCACGGCCTCATGTTTGCGCCGCTGTCGGCACAGGGCCAGCAGGTGGGCGTGTTCCCGTTCGGCCTTCTCGACCCCGTCGTGGGCGAAGAGCAGCTCGAAACGGACATAGCGGTCACAGCTGAGGTTGATCTGGGCGATAAGCTCCAGAGCCTGGGGTCGCCCGGCGGCGCGATAGAGGGTGGCGTGAAAGCGATGATTCAGCTCTGCCCAGCGTTCTACCCGGGTTCCGCTCTCCAGTGCCTGGTCAAACTCGGCCAAAATCGCCTCTGCCTCGGCAAAGGTGGCCTCGGTCATCAGGTCGACGGCGTGGAACAGGGTATCGGCTTCCAGCAGGGCTCGCAAATAAAACAGCTCATCGATTGTGCTGCTCTCGAGTTCGGTAACAACAGCGCCACGATGGGCGGTGAACTTGACCAGCCCCTGGGCCTCGAGCTGCATCAGGGCCTCGCGCACCGGAATGCGGCTCACCCTGAGCTCCCGGGCCAGGGCATCCTGACGCAGGGGGGCGCCGGCGGGGAGCTCGCCGCTGAGAATGCGGGCACGCAGGTTTTCCATCACCATCCGGGTTCGGGTCTGGTAGGTCGCGGTCATGTCATCCCTGTTGGTTTACCCGCGCTCCGGCGGGCCGGTCAGGCAGCAGACCACAGATGTGGCCTTCATGCAAGGCCTGCTGCCGAGACGGTTCAGCGCTTGTGGGGGAGCATGTTGGTCAGGGTCGTGTCCTTGAGAATGTGGTGGTGATAGAGGGCCGCCGCCCCATGAAGGGCAATCAGGGCATAGCCCAGATTGGCAATAAGCTCATGGGTCTCCTTAATCGGGCCACGCAGTCCCGGGTTGGGGGCGATGAGGGGGGGGAGCTCGCCCCCGAAGAAGGGAATGGGCTTGCCGGCGGCGCTCAGGGTCAGCCACCCCAGCAGGGGGAGCAGGATGATCAGGGCATAGAGGGCCAGGTGGGCGAGATGGGCCAGCTTCTCCATCCAGGCGGGCGGGGTGGGGACGATGCGTGGCGTAGGCCAGAGCAGCCGCAGCAGGACACGACCCAGAGCGATGAAGAAGATGCCAAGACCCAGCATGAAGTGCCACTGCTTCATCAGGTCTCGCTCGACCGAACCTTTGGGAAAGACACCGCGAAACTCCATGGTGCTGTAGACGGCGATGATCAGTATCAGCGTCAGCCAGTGCAGGGTGGCAGAGGCCAGGCCATACCCTTGTTCACTATTTCGGATCACGTTCTGCTCCTTGGTTGAGAGACCCCGGGAGGAGGGGGCATGGGATTACCTTAATCCATAACGAGAGCAGGGTGAAAGCCCTCTCTCTTCACCTTGGCGGCCGACGGAAAACGGGTGTAGGCTGGAACCGGTGTTGAACATATTTTCACCGCTGCTTGCAATGGATGAGGGAGCTGGGCCACTCCACCTCCCACACTGTCTCGGTCTGATATGGAGCTCACAGCATGAGTAAATCCCATGGCAAAGATGCCAAGAAGAAACCGCAGATGACCCTGAAAGAGAAACGGGAGGCCAAGCGTAACAAGGATGAGTTGAAGGGGGCCGGAGGGGCGATGAAATAACCGGAACAAAAAGCCAGCATGCGCTGGCTTTTTGTTACTCCTCGTCGTCTGCCCAGGGCATCTCGGGCAGAGTGTCGAGAAAGCCCTGATAACGCTCCAGATTAAAGGGGGCGCCGTCGGCCTCCATGGCCATCAGTTCGGCGGCCAGGGCACAGACGATGTAGTCGGTCGCCTCATCCCGGCTCATCCCTTTCATGGTCAGGCGCAGCAGGGTGGCGGTGGTGTGGGGCGGGTTGCGCTCGGAGAGCTGGTTGGCCACGATCTCGCGCAACATGGCTTCGTCGAACAGGGTATCGCTCATGGGAACTCCTCATGGATGGAGCGGTAGTATATCACGGCGGAAAAGTGCATTTATTTTGTGTCGGAGCTGTGCGGGAGGATTTGAATTCATACTTGCTGGCGAGGGGCACCCCCTTTTTCCTGTGAGGACATTCAAGATGCCTAGCATTGCTTCTCTGCTCAACGAGACGCAGAACCTGCCCAATATTCCCGAGGTGGTGAGAGACCTGATCCAGTCCCTCAATGAGCGTGAGCCTGACCTGCTGACCATTGCCAAGCATATCGCCAAGGATCCGGTGATCTCTGCCAAGTTGCTGCGGGTGGCCAACTCGGCCCGTTTTGGTGGCAATCGTCAGATAGCCACCGTCAACGAGGCCGTGGTGCGGCTGGGGCTGGCGGTGGTGCGCAACATGGTGCTGGCCAGTGGCCTGACCGGTGCCATGAGAGAGATACCCGGTATCGAGCTGCGCCACTACTGGCGCCATGTGTTCGAGGTGGCCGAGCTGGCTCGCCGCCTGGCGGCTGCCGCGGGGCGCAACGGGGAAGAGGTCTTCACCTGTGCGCTGATCCATGATCTGGGCCGCCTGGTCATGCACGCAGGGCTGCCGGAGCACACCATCCATCACATCGTGGATCTGGAGCCGACCAAGGGGCGTGCCAAGGCCGAGGCGCTGGTGGTGGGGTTCAACTACGCCCAGGTGGGGGCCGAACTGGCTCGCCAGTGGCACTTCCCTGACTTCATCTGCCGGGCGGTGGAGTACCACTACAACCCCATCAAGGCGCCCGAGTTCTCCCAGGAGGCTGCCCTCATCCACCTGGCCCTGGTGCTGTCAGCCCAGAGTGAGGTGAGTGAGGCACCTCCCCCCGAGTGGCCGGGGGAGATCTCGGCCCGCGTCGGCCTGGTCTGGGAGCGCTGCGCCCGGGTGTTGCTGGAGTCGCGGGAGCAGGATAACGCCTTCGCCTCCCTGTTGGCGGCCTGAGTCAGGGGCGGGAGACCGCCCTTGCCTTTTCCCCCTCCTCTCCGGCACCCTGTTCCTTTGCCAAGGAGTCCCCCATGCTGATCGAAACCGAACACCTGCGCCTGCGCGAGCTGGTCGCCGGCGATGCCCCCTTTATTCTCGAGCTGCTCAACGACGGGGATTTTCACCGTTACATCGGCGATCGGGGCGTGCGTACCCTGGAGCAGGCGCGCCACTATATCGAGCAGGGGCCCAGGGTCAGCTATGGTCGCCACGGCTTCGGGCTCGGCATGGTGGAGGGGCGCAGCGATGGTGTGCCCATGGGGATCTGTGGCTTCGTCAAACGGGATCATCTGGAGCATGTGGACATAGGTTACGCCTTCCTGCCGGCCTTTCGCGGCCGTGGCTACGCCCTCGAAGCGGCCCGGGCCGTGCTGGAAGATGGCCGTCGCCGTCTCGGCATCGAGCAGGTGCTGGGCGTGGTTACCCCGGAGAATCACGCCTCCATCCGCCTGCTGGAGCGGCTCGGCCTGCGCCTGCAGGGACGCGTCATGATGGGGCAGGATGAGTGCCTGTTGCTGGCCCTCTCGCCCGGCGATTGAGTTTGGCGGCGCAAACGGGCACTCTGGGGTCGTAGCCAAGCAGCAGGAAGCCAAGGAATGAAGAACCTGGATCAACTCGACCTCGATATCCTCTCTCATCTGTTTCGCGACGCCGGGATGACCAACAAGGATCTGGCCGCCCTGGTCGGCGTTGCCCCCTCGACCTGCCTGGAGCGGGTGCGCAAGTTGCAGGGTGAGGGGGTGCTAAAGGGGGCCCACTGCGAGGTGGATCACCAGGCTCTGGGTGGTCATATCCAGGCCATGGTCTCCCTGCGTCTGGCCCGTCACAGCCGCCAGATCATCGACGAACTGCGCGATGCCATCATCGGCCTGCCCGAGGTGATCAGCCTGTTCCACATGGGGGGCAAGGATGATTTTCTGGTGCACCTGTGCGTACCCGACACCGACCACCTGCGCAACTTCGTCTTCGATCACTTCACCTCTCGGGAAGAGGTGGTGCACCTCGAGACCTCCCTGGTGTTTGAGCACAGATTCAGCCGCTCTCTCCCCTGTTTCCCCCGCTCCTAGGTCGGCTGTCTCTTCTCCTTTACAGCCGGGTGGCTCCTTTGGGTATGAGAGGGGAAATCCCCGGTGATGTCGCTCCCGCTGCGACTCCCTATAATGGGCGCAAATCCATCATGGGAGCTGTCAAGGATGCCGGTTTTTATCGATGTGGAGTATCTCGCCCCCTGGCGCCTGTTTGTGGTGCTCTCCGACGGCACCACGGGAGAGCTGGATCTGGCCCCCTGGCGTACTCAGCCGCTGCTGGCCGGGATCGATGACGAACGGAGTTTTGCCCGGGTCAGCCTGGATGATCACCATCGTCTGAGCTGGCCATGCGGCTGCGTCATCTCGGCTCACGATGTCTATCACCTCATCGCCACCGGACTTCGTTTTGGCGATCCGGTTTTGTGATCCTGAACAAGATTACCGTTACGGAAAGGTTAGGGTGATTGCATTTTTCCCTGCCAGGGCGTAAAACCTGCGCAACATTTTGCCAACCAGTTTCCAAAGGGTCTCTCGTCTTCTCATGAGGCCCTTTTTTGCGCTCCGAACGCAAACCTTTCCCCAGGGGTAATCTTGGTGGCAGATGGCACGACATCATAAAAACAGAAGCATAAGGAAAGTGTATGGCTTGTTATTCGCGCAGCCTCCTGGCCCTGGCCGTCACCATGGCCCTCCCTCTTCACGCGGCCGAGGTCCAGGTACTCGAGCCCATGGTGGTGGTCGCCTCTCGTCCCGCCGATACCCTGATGGTGACCCTGGATCCGAAAAAGCCCGGCTCTCCCATGCCGGCGGCCGATGGCGCCGGCTATCTGAAAAACATCACGGGGATGAGCATGGTGCGCAAGGGGGGGCTGGGTGGCGATCCCGTGTTGCGCGGCATGGGCATGTCCCGCCTCAATGTGCAGGTGGATGGTGGCATGCTGGCGGGCGGCTGCGGTGGGCGCATGGATCCGCCGACCGCCTACCTCTTCCCCCAGTCGTTCGATCGTATCCGGGTGCTCAAGGGGCCCCAGTCTCTGGAGCACGGCGCCGCCCTGGCCGGCACCGTCCTGTTCGAGCGGGATCAGCCCCTCTTCACTGAACCCGGTCTGATGTTCGATGCCGCTGCCCTGGTGGGCAGCGCCGGACGGGACGACCAGATGCTTGATGGCACCCTGGGTTCCGAAACGGGTTACCTGCGAACCCAGTTCACCCACTCCGACGCGGGCGACTACCAGGATGGCCACGGCGAGCGAGTGCGCTCCTTCTACCGCCGTGAAAATGCCACGGCCCAGCTTGGCTGGGCGCCCACAGCGCAGAGCCTCGTCGAGCTGACCGCCGAGCGCAGCAACGCCCGGGCTGCCTATGCGGATCGCATGATGGACGGCCCCATGTTTGACCGGGAGTCGTTCGGTCTCAAGGCGCGCCAGCTCGAGATCAATGGCTGGTGGCAGCGCAGCGAGTTGACCCTGTGGGACAACGACATCGATCACATCATGGATAACTTCTCCCTGCGCCCCAACGACGGGATGAAGCGCCTCTCCAACCCGGATCGGGAGAACCGGGGAGGACGCTGGGCCAACGACGTCGCCCTGCCAGGCTCCCTGACCCTGACGGCGGGTCTCGACACCAACCGGGATCACCACAGGGGGCGCGGCGGGGTCGATTACGCCACCAAGCCGCGTATGCAGACCCTCTCCTTCGAGCAGGATGGGCGTTTCGTTGAGCTGGGGGGGGAGTGGGGAGCCCACAGTGCCAAGACGGGGTATCGCCGGGATCGGGTGAAGACAGAGGCCTATGAGCAGGAGCGGGTGAGTGAGGCGGTGGTCGATCGCCTCGACAGCGCCTTCGCCCGCTACGAGTACCGCTTCGGCGTGCCGCTCACCGGCTACCTGGCCTGGGGGCAGGCCGAGCGGGCCCCCGACTTCTGGGAGCGTAGCCGCGACACCACTCCCTTTCGCCTCAAACCCGAGCAGAGCCGCCAGTGGGATGCCGGCCTCGCCTGGCGTACCCGGGATCTGGACGTGACCCTCTCCCTGTTCGCCGCCGACATCGATGACTACCTGCTCTACACCGCCCGTCCTGGCAGCAAGCCGGCCATGCGCAACGTGGATGCCCAGACCCGGGGCGGTGAGCTGGAGTTGCGCTGGCAGTTGGCCGAGCAGTGGCGTCTCGACGGCGGGGTGGCCTACACCTTCGGCATCAACCGGAGCGAACAGCGGGCCCTGGCCCAGATGCCGCCCCTGGATGGCAAGCTGGCCCTGACCTGGCAACCTCAGGAGCGCTGGAGCACGACCCTGGTGGGCCGCGCCGTGGCGAGTCAGGAGAGGGTCGACGTGGGGGCCGGTAATGTGGCCGGCCAGGATCAGGGTGAAACCCCGGGGTTTGCCACTCTGGGCTGGAGCGCCGCCTGGCAGTTGACCCCCGAGTGGCAGCTCTCCGGCGGGATCGACAACCTGTTCGACACCTTCTACTACGAGCACCTCTCCAAGTCGGTACACGCCAGCCAGGCCGACATCGGCTATGAGCAGAGCGGGCGTATCCCAGAGCCGGGTCGCACCTTCTGGCTCGGGGTCAACTACCGCTTCCGCAGTGCCGGGGCACTGTAGTGCGGTAACGGTTTCAGTCACGGCAAGGGCCCCCTCATCCCCGCTATGATGGGGCCCGATTCGATGCTTTTTTACTCCACAGCGGGAATATAACAATGAAACACGGATGGACTCGCGCCGCGACCCTGGTCGCGGCTGCGCTCTGGCTCGCCGCCTGCGGCGGCGGTGGCAGCAGCAGCGGAACCGCTTCCCCCACGCCCCCCACCAATCCCGAGATCAAACCCGAGACGGCCACCCGGGCCTGCTATGGCCAGAGTCAGGCGGCCTGCAACCTGCGCATGTATCAGGTGATGGTCGAGGCCTTCGTCGACGGGGACACCCGCCGGGGTTACGGGGTGGGCTACGGTCCCTCGGGTCATATGGGGGATCTGGCCGGCATCCGCCAGAATCTTGATCATATCGCCTCCCTCGGGGTCAACGCCCTCTGGCTCACCCCGGTGTTTGACCCCTGCGCCGGCCAGGGGGGGGACGAACGGCTCAATGCCACCGGCTATTTCGCCTGCGACTACTTCAGGGTCGACCCCAACTTCGGCAGCAACGCCGAGCTCAAGGCGCTCATCGACGCGGCTCACGCCAAGGGGCTCTACGTCATCCTCGACGGGGTGTTCGGCCATGTGAATCGGGTCGGGGTGAGTCAGCCCTCCCCCGAGGGCCGCCTGCCGGCTCTCAAGAGCGGTGGTGCCGACTATCCGGGGCAGTTGGTGGACTTCAGCCAGCCCCAGAGCCTCGCCTATTTCCAGGAGGTGGCTCGCCACTGGGTCGAGCAGTATGGCATCGATGGCTGGCGCCTCGATCAAGCCTATCAACTCGATCTCGAGAGCTGGCGCGCCATCCGCAAGACGGTCGAGGCTGCCAGCGCCGCCCGCAAGGCCAGAGGGGAGAGTTGGGGCACCCTGGGTTATCTGGTGGGCGAGGTGTGGGACGGGGCCGATGCCATCAGCCGCACCGCCTATGGCCCGGCCGATGCGCCGGCCCTGCCGTCGGCCTTCGACTTCCCCCTGCGCTACGGCCTGATGCAGGCCCTGGCGGTGGAGGAGTCGGGCAAGGGGGGGCAGGGGGCCGCCGTGCTCGATGCCAGCTGGAACCGGGTGGAGAACTACCCGCCTCACGCCATGCCCAACCTGATGCTGGGCAATCACGATCTGGTGCGCTTCGGGGATCTGCTGCAGCGCGGCGGCTTCTCCCCCGAGAGTTACTGGCAGCGTCACAAGGCGGCGTTCAGCTTCCTCGCCGCCCGCTCCGGCCCCATCACCCTCTACTACGGTGAGGAGTGGGGGGATGAGGTGCCTGGCTTCGCCGCCAAGGTGTCGGGTGCGTGCGCCGATCAGGGGTTGTGCGACGATCATGTCGCGCGCAGCGACGGCAAGGTACCGGCCACCTTCAGCCCGGATGCCGACCAGCGCGATCTCAAGGCCTATCTCGGTAAGCTGATGGCCCTGCGGGCCGCCCATCCGGCCCTCTATCGGGGTGAGCGGACCAAGCTGGTGGCCGAGGGGAGTCTCTACGGTGACATCAAGTCGGCGGACGGGGAGCAGATCCTCTACCTGCTCAACCTCTCCACAGCCCCCCTGAGCTATACCCTGCCGGCCGGCAAGCTGGGCAGCGCCGGCAGCCTGGAAGATCTGCTGAGCGGCGAGAAGATCCTGCTCGGCGGTGGCAGCCAGGCCATCGAGGTGGCGCCCCTCACCGGTCGCTTCCTGCTGGCGCGATAGCCCTTCCCTGCCGTGAAACAGTGAGGCCCCTTCCGGGGCCTCACTCGTTGCGGGTGTCAGGCGTGCGCCTGTGCCCGGCGGCCTAGCCAAAGCCAGAGGGTGTCGAGTAGCCAGATGGCGAGCAGTGACGCCCCCAGCAGGGGGAAGGCCAGTCCCAGCGCCAGCAACAGCAGGGCGGCCCCGCGCCAGCCGGGCAGCTGTGCGGGCAGGGGCGGGATGCCGAGGGCTCCGCTCGGGCGACGGCGCCACCAGATCCACAGACCCGAGAGGCAGGAGCCGAGCACCATGAGGCAGAGCAGCAGCATCAGCAGCTGATGAGGCCAGCCATACATCTTGCCCATGTGCAGCATGACCGAAGCCTCCACCGCCTTGGCGACCGGGCCATAGTCCTGCCAGCGCACGTCGGCCAGCACCCGGCCGCTGTATTGATCGATGTGCAGGGTGGCGTCGCTACGCGGGTCGTCGGCAAACAGGCCTATGGTGAAGACGCCGCGCTCCCCCTTGGGCAGGTTGATGCTATAGCCCGGCGCCACGGCGCGCTCGCGGGCGATCTCGACCACCCGCTGCAGCGGGAGGCGCCCGGCTGACGGGGTCATGTCGTGGTCGGCACCGCCGTGGTGAGAGCTCGGCATCGGCAGCGTTTCGGCACCCCAGGCGACGCTCTGGGCGTGTGCCTGGTTGAGACTGCGAGTGAGGGGGTTGGAGCTCGGCACCTCGTTCCACATGGCGGCCGGGAAGCGGTTCCACAAATCGGCGAAGCGTTCACCCCAGATGCCGGTCCAGGTCATGCCGCTCAAGGCGAAGAAGAGCAGGCCGGCAGCGCCCCAGAAGCCGAGTACGGCGTGCAGGTCGCGCCACCAGAGGCGGCCGCGGCGTTCCCGACGCGGCACCAGGATCCCCTGCATGCCCACCTTCTCCCTTGGCCACCACAGATAGAGGCCGGAGCAGAGCAGCACCAGGGTCCAGCCGGCAGCCAGCTCGATCACCGCGTCACCGGCCTGGCCCAGCATCAGCTCGGCGTGCAGGGCACGGACGATCCCCTGCAGGTTGTTGTGGTTGTCGAGGGCCCCCAGCACGGCGCCGTTGGCCGGGTTGACGAAGAGGGTCCACTCCTGCTCCCCGTCGCGCAGCACAAACTGGGCGCTGCGATCCGGTGCCGCTGGCGGCAGGTACTTGGTGAGGGCGGCGTGGGGCATCTCGGCCTGGGCCATGATGGCCATGGGGTCGGCGGCCATGGGGTGTTCGACCGGGGCCACCATGAGCAGATCCGGATACATGAGATCGTCGAGCTGGGGCTTGAACAGATAGATGATGCCGGTCACCGAGAGCAGGATCAGCAGGGGGGCGACGAACAGGCCGGCGAAGAAGTGCCAGCGCCAGGCGCGCTGGTAGAAGGCAATGTCCCTATTGCGCACGATAGGCTCCAAAGGTGTCAGTAAGGGTAAGGTTGGGGCAGCATCATACTGACAACGGGTGGTTAACGCCAAGGCCGCATCTTGGCAACAAGGGCTCGACACTGGCTAAGGCATTCATTATCTTGGCGAAATAAATCAAATCTTCGAATGTCTATGCAGCCACACGGTCACTTCACCCTGCTCCGGCAGGGAGCACTGGTCATCTGTCGGCCCAGCGGTCCTTTCAATCTCAAGGGGGCCAGGGCCTATGAGCCCCTTTTCTTCGAACAGGTCGCGCCCCTGGTCGGCACCCGGTGGGCCATCGTCGAGGTCGCCACCGAGTTCGAAGCCGCCGGCCCCGAGGTGATCGCCCGCTTCCGGCGCCAGTTTGCCTGGTGTGCCGAGCAAGGGTGTCGCTATATGGCGGTGGTGCTGGAAGGGGGCTTCAAGCGTTACATGGCCGAGCAGATTTTCAGCCAGCTCCCCTTCGAGGCGCTCTGCTACTTCGAGGATGAAGCGGCGGCGATCGCCTGGGCAAGGGAGCAAATCGGAGACGTCACAGCGGCAGGGTGATGCGGGCCTCCAACCCCCCCTGGGGGCGGTTGTGCAGGGTCAACTCCCCCCCGTGCTGGTGGATCAGGGTGCGGGCGATGGCCAGCCCCAGACCCACGCTGCCACTCTCGGTGTTGCGCGCCTCGTCGAGGCGGACAAATGGCTTGAACACCTCCTCGATCTGCTGCTCGTCAATGCCCGGCCCCTCGTCACTGACGCAGATGAGGATCTGCCCCTTCTCCCGCTCCAGGGTCACCTCGGCGCTGCCCGCATACTTGATGGCGTTACCGATGAGGTTTTGCAGCACCCGACGCAGGGAGCCGGGGCGGCAGGGATAGACCAGCTTGCCCCCTGCCTGGCACAAGACCTGTTCGCCCATGTCCCCATAGTCGTCACACACGCTCTCGATCAGGCTCACCAGATCCAGCTCCCGGGTCGGCTCCTGCAGCCCCTCCTCGCGGGCGAAGCTCAAGGTGGCGGCCAGCATCTGTTCCATCTGCTGCAGGGTCTGCTGAATGCGCTCCTTGTCCTCCCCCTCGGGCAGAAACTCGCTGCGCAGCCGCAGACTGGTGATGGGGGTGCGCAGATCGTGGGAGATGGCCGCCAGCATGCGGGTTCTGTCCTGCACGAAGCGGTTGAGCCGGGTCTGCATCCGGTTAAACGCCACTATGCTGCCACGTACCTCGATCGGGCCCGTTTCGGGCAGGGGGTCTATGTCCTCACCGCGCCCGAGCCGCTCGGCACTGGCCGCCAGCTGCTTGAGGGGGCGGGTAGCGCGGCGCAGCAGCCAGACCATGAGGCCGATCACCAGGGTGGCGACCAGCAGCAGGTTGAGGGTGGTGCGCAGGGACCAGCCGGTGCCTTCGCTGTCGATAAGGGAGCTGAAATGGAGCCAGCGACCGTTACCGAGTTCGATGGAGCCGTAGAGGCGCATGTCCATCGGCAAGCGGCCGGGACGTTCTCCCATCATGCGGGCATGGTGACGCCAGGCCCGGCTGCGCTGGGACTCCTCCTTGAGCTCGGCGCTGATCTCGATGCGCAGCTGGGAGGGGTAGTCGAGACGGCTGCGCAGCAACTGCTCGAAGGCGGGGCTGCGGGTATCGGGTAACAGGGGGTCGGGAGAGATCCGTAGCAACAGGGTCTCGCTGCGGCTGGCCTTGAGGATCTCACCGGAGAGCTCGGGGGGAGAGAGGGTGAGCAGGCGCACCACGGAGGAGAGACGCTGCATGGCGTTGCGGCTGTTGACGAAGCCGAGCGCCTCCTCCCGATCCGAGCGGTAGATCTGTACCGAGAGCAGTTGGATCAGCAGCAGGCCACACAGGGCGACCAGGATGATCTGGCCCGCCAGGCTGCCCGGCCACAGCTTACGCATCCCTCACCTCGGCGGAGAAGAGGTAGCCACCGCCCCAGATGGTCTTGATCAGTTCGGGGTTCTTGGGGTCGCGCTCGAGCTTGCGACGCAGGCGGCTGACAAGGGTATCGATGGCCCGATCGAAGGCCTGGGCCTCGCGACCGCGGGCCAGATCGAGCAGCTGATCCCGGCTCAGCACTCGCTGCGGGCGCTCGATAAAGACCTTGAGCAGGTCGAACTCGGCGGTGGAGAGGCTGTGGGCGACCCCCTCCTCGTCGACCAGCTCGCGCCGGTTGAGATCGAGGCGCCAGCGGTCGAAGCTGATCTCATCGGGCAGTTCACTGCCCCCCCTGGCCGGTTCGGCATGGGTACGGCGCATCACCGCCTTGATGCGGGCCAGCAGCTCGCGCGGGTTGAACGGTTTGGCTAGGTAGTCGTCGGCCCCCATCTCGAGGCCGATGATGCGGTCTGTCTCTTCCCCCATGGCGGTGAGCATGATGACGGGGACGCTCGATCTGACCCGCAATTCACGGCAGAGGGTCAATCCATCCTCCCCCGGCATCATCAGATCGAGTACGATGAGGTCTATCTCCCGCTCCTCCAGCTGTCGTTTCATCTCGCGTCCATCCCGGGCGCAGGTGACACGAAAGCCGTGCTGCTCCAGGAAGCGTTTGAGCAGGTCGCGGATCTCGCCGTGGTCATCGACCACCAGAATATGGGGGGTATCCTGTTTCATGACTGCCTCTCTTGCGGTTCTGGGGCGAGTATACGGAAAAGGGGGGCCCGGTTTGTGTCAAAGTGTGGCAAAGGGGCGCCGGCGCACACTCTGCTACAAAAAAGTGGCCCGGGCGGGAGAGTCCTGCGGGGGAAGCCCCGTCGTGGCGCCCAAAGGAGATGCACCATGAAGAATCTGCAACGGATCTTGCTCCTCTCGGCTCTCTCTGTTTCCAGCGCCCTCTGGGCGGCCGATCCCCAGCCTCTGCTCTATCCTGACTGTCCGCTTGGCATGCAAGGCCAGGGCATGCAGGGCGGCATGGGGATGCAGGGAGGGAAGCGGATGATGCGGATGCAACAGATGAGCCCGGAGCAGATGGAGACGGCACTGCAGCAGCGCTATCAGAGCCTGGAGGATCCCGCGGCGCAGCAGCGCTTCTTGCAGGACCTTGCCGACCGGGCCGAGTTGATGACGCGGCATGCCCGGCTGATCCAGCAGTTCGTATCACAGCATCAATAACCTTGATAGGGAGAGAGGGCCTGCGGGCCCTCTTCTCGTTGAAGTGATGGGGGGTGCCACACTCTGCTACAAAAAAGGGGGTGGGCTGGCACACTTGAGACAAGTGGCGGGGCTGTAATGGAGTCAGGCAAGGACGCACCTTGCACTCATTGACCCAAGAAGGAGAAGCCTTATGAAAAGCCTGACCAAGACCCTGCTCGCCACCACCCTGATCCTCGGCCTGCCCCTCGGCGCCTGGGCCGCCAGTGAGGCGGTAGCAACCCAGCCAACCTCTGCGGCCACCGCCCCCTGCCCCATGGACGGCATGATGGGTGGCCAGCACCACGGCAAGCGCCACGACAAGATGATGCGGATGCAGAACATGACCCCCGAGCAGATCCAGGCCCATCTGCAACAGCGTTACGATCGCATCGAGGATCCCGCCAAGAAGGCCGAGTTTGTCAAGAATCTGGCCACCCGTGCCGACGGCATGGTGAAGCATGCCGAGGTGATGAAGGCATTCGCCGAGGCCAATCAATAACTGTCGATAAAGGGAGGCGCTGCCTCCCTTTTCTCCATTCAAGACATCCCCTGTCGCCCCTCGCTTACTCTATAAATTCATCAAGATATTGATCTGAAAGAGATTGGACCTCTTACCCCCAGATGGGGGTAGGGGCTGTGCTTCCCTCGAGAGTCGGTCGCTCTCTAAATACGAGTCTCGCTTGAGCTCTCTCTTGGGATAGTACGATGAATATCAATAAGATAGCCGTTTTCTCATGCACCACCCTTGCCCTGGTTACCCTCTGGTGGTGGCACACCCGTCCCGCCCCGGTGACGCCTCCCCAGGAGGAGGATGAACTCCCCATAGTGCTGCCGGCTCCCCTTGTCTCGGAGGAGAGCCTCTCCCTCCCCGAGCCCAAGGCTATCCCCGCGTCTTCCCTGGCCCCTTCCCCGGTTGCGACCACGCTGACCCCGGGAGGTGGCCACTATATCGACACCCCCTGGGAAGAGGCCGAGCCGGGCAGCGATCTCCCTCTCACTCGCCCTGCCCGTAGCGACATCGAGTTCATTCGTGCCATTGCCCTGACCGACGACGCCCTGGGACAGGCTCAGCCGGGAGACGTGGTCAGCCTGAGCCTGCCGGACGGGCGCACCCTGCAGGCCAGGGTGACCGGCACGGCGCTGCAGGCCGGTGGGCGCCGCAACTGGCAGGGCGAGGTGGAGGTGGAAGGCGAGCCCTATCCCGTCAACTTCACCTTTGGCAAAGAGACCGCATTCGGGTTCATAGGTACGCCGCAGGGCAGCTTCACCCTGGAGACCCTGCGCGGCCAGGGATGGATATATATGACCCCGCCTCTGGACGACAGCCACACGGATGCGCTGCCGCCCCGTTCATGACGACAACAAGAAGGAAACATCACATGCAGAAAACAATGACGGCCCTCCTGGTGGGGGCCCTGCTCGGCAGTGGCAGTGCGGCGGCGGTGACCGTCGACCTGATGGTGCTGCACACCCCGGGGGTCGCCAAGCTCTACAACGGAGATGCCGGTACCCGGGCCCAGCATCTGGTTAACGTGGCCAATCAGGTCTATGCCAACAGCGGCCTGGATGTGACCCTGCGCCTGGTTCACAACCAGCAGGTGACCTATCCGGATCTGGGGAGCGATGAGGTGGCGCTGGATGCCCTCACCGACCGCACTCACAAAGGGTTCAAGGAAGTCTCGGCCCTGCGAACCCGCTACGGGGCCGATGTGGTCACCCTGCTGAGGCCGGAGGATCCTGCCTACAAGGGGAGTTGTGGTCTGGGATGGGTCGGTGGCTCTTATACCAGCGGTCGTACCGAAGGGAAGATGGCCAGCTTCAAGGAGAGCATGTATAGCCATGTGGTCGTACAAGGTTGTCCCGACATCACGCTGGTGCACGAGCTGGGCCACAACATGGGCCTCAACCACTCCTGGCTGCAGGATGGCGAGGGGGGCGGCACCTTCAGCCACGCACTGGGGCACGGTGAGCAGGGGATCTTCTCCACCGTGATGGCCTATCCCCACAAGTTTGGGGTTCGCAACAGCGAATACACCTTCTCCTCCCCGGCGCTCACCTGCAAGGGGCGTCCCTGTGGTGTGCCCATCGGTCAGCCCAACGAGGCCGATGCGGTCGCCGCCCTGAGGGTGACCATACCCCAGGTGGCCGCCTTCTATCCCACCATGATCGCCGAGAGTGCGCCGGATCTGGTTGCCCTGGAGGCGGAGGTGACCCGCCTGCGCCAGGCGTTGGCCGACGAGCAGAAGGTTTATCAATCCGCCCGTGAGGCCTTCGATGCCAAGGAGCAGCGCTATCAGCAGCTCAAGGATGGCTACCATGGCAAGCAGGCAGGCCTGCAGCAGGCGCGCCAGCAGCTGAACGACGCCATTCGTGCCTCCAATGCCCTGGTCAACGAGTCCAACGCCCTGGTCGATCGCATCAACCGGGCCCGGGATCGTGCCACCCGCGCCGCGCTGATCAAGCAATACGAGGCATTGCAGCCTCGTCTGAACGAGGCACAGCGGCTGACTCAGGAGCGGAGCACCGGCTTTAATGTCCTGGTCGCCCAGTTCAATGGGGAGGTGGAGGAGTTTAACCAGCTGGCGCGTAACCGGAACCAGGAGCGCCAGAAGATGGATGCGCTGGAAACCCGACTGGAGCAGGCACGCAACGCGCTGAATCTGGCCGAGACCCGCTTCCAGCTGGCACAGGCCAAGGCCGGGGAGAAGGCGACCGCCTGATCGGACGCCGGATAGTAGAAGGGGAGCCTGGGCTCCCCTTTCTCGTTTTAGGGGGTGGGCTCTCCCCTGAGCAGGGCCAGAGCCTCCTCGATGGCGGCGTCGAGCTGGGGATCGCGCCCGGCCAGCAGATCCGCCGGGGTATAGCGCACCAGCCGGTCCGGCTCCTGCTCCCGATTCTCGTAGAGGGTGCCGTCGGGTGCGCGCAGGGCCAGGCTGGGAATGCCGTATTCGAGCCCGGGAATGAGGCGCGAGCTGTGGTTGTAGACCATGGTGCCGGTGCCGGGTATCGGTTCACCCACCACGGGACCCAGCTTGAGGGCCTGGTAGTAGCGGGGGAAGGCGGAGCCCTCCGAGTAACTGGCGGCGTTGGCCAGCACCAGGCTCGGCTTGGTCCACTGACGGGTGGCCGAGTCCGGGGCTCCCTTGCCGGCACGCGGCCAGCTGCTCGCCATCCCCTGCTGCTCCCCGTTGCCGGAGAGGAACTCCACCAGGGTATTGGCCAGATAGCCTCCCTTGTTGAAGCGCACGTCGACGATCAGGGCCTGGCGGCTGCGCTCGCGTCCCAACACCTGGGCGACCACATCCGCATAGACGGCGGCATTCATCTCGGGGACATAGACGTAGCCGATGCGGCCCTGGCTCTGACGTTCCACATAGGCCCGGCGTCGCTCGCCCCACTGGGCCAGGATAAGCGACATCTCCTGCTCCAGACCCATGGCCGTCACCTCGGCCTGCAGCGGCTCCTCGCCACGCTGCAGGGTCAGTTGCAGCCGCTGTCCGGCCCTGTGGTTGAGGGCCTGATCCAGGGCCGGCAGGTTCTCGATGGCGACACCGTCGATGGCCACCAGACGATCGCCGACGGCGACCTCGCTCTCCATGTCGAGAGGGCCGCCCGGCAACAGGGCGGCGAGCTCCAACCCCTGCTTCTGTTCACGCCACACGGCCCCCAGGCTGGCGCTCTCGTCGCCGCCGGCCGGGGCCGGGGGAATGCCCCAGGTGTGGGAGACGTTGAGCTCACCCGCCAGCTCTCCGAGCAGGGTGGCGAAGTCGGTCGGGTTACCGATGGAGGGAAGGAAGCGGCGATAGTCGCGCACATAGTCGTCCCACTTCACCCCGTTCATGGCGGGGTCGTAAAACTCGCTGCGGGTGAGGCGGGCAATCTGATCGAAGCTGGCGCTCATCAGGCTTTGCCACTCCTGCTCCTGCTGCAGTGTGAAGCCGATCTGTTCCGCTTGCCCGGAGTCGAGGGGGATGCGGGTGAGGGTGCCATCTCCAATCAGGATGGCGTGGGTTCCTTCCCGGTCCAGGCTGGCCAGGGCGGGGCCCGGCTGATCCTCGAACAGAGGGTGGCGCTCCCCGGAGGCGATATCCAGGGCGTAGCCACGGATCACCGGATCCGGACCATCCAGATACTCTTCGGTGATGTAACGCAGCTCTCCCCCCCTGAGCTGGCTGGCCAGCAGGGTGCCGGAGAGGGGGTGCAGCAAGGCCTCTCTATGGTCGAGGCGCTGGCTGTCGAAGGGGTAACCCTGCTTGGGCGGCTCTCGTTCGGCCAGGGCATCGGCACGGGCCTCGCGGCTGCTGTAGAGACCGAGCAGGGTGCGGCCGACCGGTTCACCGTCGGCGTCGAGCAGGCCGTAGCGGGCCGACTGCCAATAGAGGATGCCTCCCTCCTCGCTCCAGGCCGGCTCCTCGTCCAGATAGCCGTTCTGGCTGACGTTGACCGGTTTGGTTCCGGGCTTGGCGAGGTCCAGCACCGCCACCTCCTGCTGGGCCGAGTCCGGCTGCAGGGTCACGGCCAACTGCTGGCCCGAGGGGGAGAAGGCGAGGCTGATGCTGTGTCTGAACGGGTTGGCCTCGGGACCGAGCAGCTCCCTCTTTTTCCCGCTCTCGAGCTCGAGCAGCCAGATTGCCTGACCGTCGACCACGAAGGCCACCCGCTTGCCATCGCGGCTCAGGGTGGGCCGGCTGATGGCCTGTCCCGGCAGGCTCAGCAGCTCCTCTTCGTGGAGGGCGCCGGGGGCGCTCAGGGGGCGCTCGGGCTCGGCGCTCTCGAGGCGATAGAGGGCGGCGGCTCCGTTTCGTTCGCTCAGAAAGAGGATGGCGGAACGATCCGGCAGATAGAGGGGGGCGCTCTCCTCGCTGGGGGTGCGGGTGAGGGGGCGGCTGCTCCCCTTGCCGAGATCGACGGCGAAGAGATCCCCCCCGGCGACCAGTACCGCCTCTTCTCCCTGTGGGCTCACCACGGCCTCATCCGCCTGGGTGAGGAGGTGGGTGCGACGCAGGGGGGGGAGTCCTGCCTGCATGGTAAAGGCGAGGCGTTGTGGCTCGGTGGCACCGGCGGGCAGGCGATAGAGTTCCCCCTGCCAGGACCAGGCGAGATCCCCGTTGTCGGCCTGGGTCAGTTGGCGCACCGGATGGCCGCGATAGTGGGTGAGCTGCTGCTCCTTGCCGCTGGCGAGATCGTGGCGCCAGACGTTGAAGTCGCCGCTGCGCTCGCTCAGATAGACGATCCCCTTGCCGTCCGGGCTCCACCAGGGGTCGCTGGCGGCGATGCGATCCTCGCTCAGCTGGCGTTGCTCACCGCCTTGCTGCAGCCAGATGCGGGAGACGGCGAAGGAGTGCTGGTGCTTGCGCCATGGCTGGTCGGCGCCGGGCATCTGGTAGACCAGATCCTGGCCGCGATAGCGGGCCTGCAGGGCGGGAAGGGGAAGATCCGCCGTGAGGGCGCCACCGCCGACGGGGGCCCGATAGAGGGCGCCGAAGCCGCCATCCAGGGCATAGAAATCCTGCTCCGGCAGGCCGGGGCGTTGGGAGGTGAGCACCACCTCGCGCCCGTCGGCGCTGAAGGTGAGGGGGCGGTCCGCACGGGAGTCGACGGTGAGGCGGGTCATGGGGCCGCCGGCGGCCGCCATCACATAGACATCGTCATTGCCGTAGAGATCGGCGGCGAAGGCGATCTGCTTTCCATCCGGTGACCAGACCGGGGAGTGGCTCAGGTAGTCGCTGCCGGTCAGGGGGGTGGCCGCCCCTCCGCTGCCGGGGGCGATGAAGAGGCGCCCCTGCCAGGTAAACAGGATGTGGCTGCCATCCGGGGAGAGGGCCGGCTGGCGCAGCCAGAGCGGATCGGCACCCTGCGCGGCAGCGGCGCACAGCAGCAGGGTGAGTGGCAGGGTTCGCAACGAAAACATGCTGGCTCCTTGAGGGACATTCACCGGTCATTATGGCCCACTCACAAGGCCGGCTTCCACCCCGACTTGTTGAAGTTATCTTATTGTTTTATAACTCTATTGTGAGCATGGCTCCCCCCGCCTGAGGAATTGTTCACGCGCCCGTATTGAGTATTGGCGGCGATCAAATATGATGTCGCACGCCGCGCCCTGACTGGCGTCGCGATTTGGATGATCATTGAGAGAGCAGCCGTGAAGAGGCTGCCCGAGGGATGGAATGAGAGCAGTATTGATGTGTCTGCTGGCCCTGTGGCCGGCCCTGAGTATGGCTTCCCTGTCGGCGGACATGGTGGTGGTCCACAAGTCCCGCTATAGCCTGACCCTGATGAAGGATGGCAAGGAGGTCAAACGCTACTGGATCGCCCTCGGCCCGGCGCCGGTGGGGCACAAGCAGCGCGAGGGGGATCAGCGTACTCCCGAGGGGCGCTATCTGCTCGACTACAAGAAGACCAACTCCGGTTTCTACAAGGCGATTCACGTCAGTTATCCAAACCTGGACGACCTGGCCAATGCCAAGGAGAAAGGGATCAGCCCGGGTGGCATGATCATGATCCACGGCCAGCGCAACAGCTGGGGTAGCCCGGCGGTGCAGCGCTCCAACTGGACCAATGGCTGTATCGCCCTGCTCAACCACGACATGGATGAGGTGTGGAACGCGGTGCAGCCCGGTACTCCCATCGTCATCTACCCCTGATGTGATCCAGGATGGCGGATTTCCTTCTGTGAAATCCGCCATTGACACCTTTTCCCTTCATAGTAGGCATACAAAGAGAGAGGATACCTCGGTTCCAACTGCGGGAGTCGTATCATGTCCTTTATCGAGCAGTGCCGGCGCATCGTGCGCGATCCTCATCTCTCTGCGGCCCAGAAGGCCCGTCTGCTCTCGCTGGAGGCGGAGAATGCCCTCCCTTATCCGGATCTGCCCGAGCAGGTCAGGATCGCCCGGGATGAGGGGGTCATCTGCGACATGTTTGAGGGGCACGCCCCCTACAAGCCCCGTTATGTGCTGCCCGATTACGAGCGCTTCCTGGCCCAGGGCTCCCGCTGGCTGGAGCTCTCCCCCCCGAAGGACTTTGACGAGGCACTCGAGGCCCTGCGGATCCTCTATCATCACGTCCCCTCGGTCACCGCCATGCCGGTCTGGCTGGGGAGACTCGATCGGCTGCTGCTCCCCTTCATCGGCGGGATCGATGAGGAGACCCTCTATCGCAAGCTGAAGGCCTTCTGGATCTATCTGGATCGGGTTCTCCCCGACGCCTTCATGCACGTCAATATCGGCCCCGACGACAACCCCGTCTGCCGCTTGCTGCTGCGCATCGATGGCGAGCTGGCCCAGGTGGCCCCCAACCTCACCCTCTTCTGGGATCCTGAACTGACGCCGGACTCCCTGTTGCTGCAGGCCGCCGGTAACATCACCACCACCGGCAAGCCCCATATCGCCAACTATCCCCTCCATCGGGGGGCCTTCGATCGGCTCGGCGTGGGTATCGTCAGCTGCTACAACGCCCTGCCCATCGCCGGTGGTGCCAACACCCTGGTGCGCCTCAATCTCAAGGCGGTGGCCGAGCGCAGCCGGGATCTGGAGCACTTCATCGGTGAGCAGCTGCCCCGCTACTGCGAGTTGATGTCCCGGCTCATCGAGGCTCGCAGTCACTTCCTGCATCAAGAATCGGGCTTCTTCGAAAGCTTCCTGGTGAGCGAGGGGCTGATCCGCGAGGATCGCTTCGTGCCCATGTTCGGCATCTACGCCATGGCCGAGGCGGTCAACCTGCTGCTCGAGCAGTGCGGCTTGCCCGGCCGTTACGGTCAGGACGAGGGGGCCAACCGGCTGGGGCACCGCATCTCGGCCACCCTGGCCAGCTTCGTGCAGGGGCGCGAATTTACCCATGCCTGGCAGGGGCGGGCTCTGCTCCACGCACAGGGGGGGCTCAGCGTTGACACGGGTACCACGCCCGGAGTGCGGATCCCCTACGGGGAGGAGCCGGATCCCGCCAGCCACCTGCTGGCCCTGGCCCCGCACCACGGCTACTACCCCTCTGGGATCAGCGAGATCCTGACCCTGGATCCCACCATACGCAGCAATCCCCGGGCCCTGGTGCAGCTCTGCAAGGGGGGCTTTGCCCTGGGGCTACGGGAGTTCACCGCCAACGTACAGGGCAACGATCTGATGCGGGTCACCGGCTATATGGTGAAGCTCTCCGACATCGGCAGCCATGCAGAGTCGGGATCGCGCACTAACACCACGGCCCTGGGGGCCGAGGCGGCCGAGAACACCGGCATACTGGGGCGCCAACCCAGGGTGGTGAGTCATGAGCAGCTTGCGGGTCAGCGTTAGTCGCCTGCTCACCTTCTCCTGTGTGGATGGGCCGGGCAATCGCCTGGTCCTCTTCCTGCAAGGGTGCAACTTTCGTTGCCCCGCCTGTCACAATCCCCACACCATAGGGGAGTGCGATCACTGCGGTGACTGCCTGGCGGTCTGTCCGGGCGGAGCCCTGAGTCGGCAAGGGGAGAGGGTGGTCTGGGATGAGGCGCTCTGCACCCGGTGTGACGCCTGCCTCGATATCTGCCCACGCAGTGCCAGCCCCAAGGTCAGCGAGATGTCGGTCGAGCAGGTGGTGGCTGTGGTGCGCCGCTATGCGCCCCTGCTCACCGGGATCACCGTCTCGGGTGGGGAGGCGACCCTGAGGCTCCCCTTCCTGGTGGCGCTCTTTGGCGCCATCAAGGGGGCGGCGGATCTGGCTCACCTCACCTGCCTGGTCGACAGCAACGGCTTCCTGGCCGAGGCGGGCTGGCGGCGACTGTTGCCCGTCTGCGATGGTGTCATGGTCGATCTCAAGGGATGGAAGGAGTCGGTTCACCTCTCCCTGACCGGCCGCTCCCGTGAACGGGTACATGACTCCCTGCGCCTGCTGGCCCGGGCCGGCAAGCTGGCCGAGGTGCGGCTGCTGCATATTCCGGGGCGGAGCGATCTCCATGAGCACTGCGCCGAGCTGGCCGCCCTGCTGGCCGAGCTGGGGCCTGTGCCGGTGCGCATCAACGGCTTTCGCCACCACGGAGTGCGTGGGGAGGCGAGGCAGTGGCCCCGTGCCGGGCAGGAGCAACTGGAGCAGTTGGCGCAGGGGTTGCGAGACAGGGGTTGTCGCTCCCCCATCGCCTTGCCTGCCCTCTAACCCACCGTTCAGTGATTAGTTTGTCATTACCGGTTGTGCCGGTTCGGGGCTGTGCTACCGTGCCGCCCCATGAGTTGCCACCGCCTCGCCCTGACACTGTTGCCCAGAGACCTCTCCCTGCCCCGGGCCAGGGGTGGCATCACCTTGCTGGTGTGGCTGCTGTGCTTGCTGGCGGGCAGCGGTTTGCAGCTGCGTCTCTATCTGGCAGAGACAGAGCAGACCCTGGAGGCGCGCTCCCGTCAGGCCATCGGGCTGCTGGATCGCATGCTCTCCTACGCCAACGTCACCAACCGTTCTCTCCTCGACGCCCCCTCTACTCCCTGTAGCCGCAAGGTGCAGGGCTGGCTACATACCCAGGTGGCTGCCGTACCCTTTGTGCGCACCTTGGGGTTCAACCAGAGGGGGCTGGGGTGTACCTCCATGGTTGGGGTGAGGGATCATCCCCCCCTCTGGGAGGGGGCGCGCCTCTCCCTGCTCCCGGCGGAGCGGGTCTTTCAGTCGAGACCCCTGCTGGTGCTGCGCGAGCGGCGAGGGGAGCGATCGGTCTTCAGCACCATCGACGGGGAGTATGTGCGGCAGATGCTGGGGCAGGCCGCCCGGGATGAGCTGCAGCTGTGGATGCGGGTGGGCGATCTCTGGTTTGACGGGGTGCACCTCTTCCATGTGCCGCCACTCGCCTTCGCCGGATGGGGCAAGCGCCAGACGCCGTCACGGCGCTATCCCTTCACCCTGTATGCCGGCTATCCGGCGCAGCCCCTCTGGTCGGCGCTCTGGAAACAGCGGCGATTCAATCTGCTCCTGCAACTCGCCTTCTCGTGCGCCATGGCCTGGCTGACCTACTGGTTGCTGGGGCGCCCCCGCTCGCCCCAAGGGGAGCTGGCGCGGGCCATGCGGGCCCAGGAGTTTGTCCCCTATCTGCAGCCCCTGGTGGAGAGCCATTCCGGGCAAGTCGTGGGCGCCGAGGTGCTGATGCGCTGGTGTCACCCGGCCGAGGGGATCATTCCACCGGATCAATTCATTCCCCAGGCCGAGGCGTGTGGCCTCATCGTCCCCATGACGGCACAGCTGATGGAGCGGGTCGGTGAGGCGCTCGCCCACTGCCAGCACCAGCTGCCCCGGGGTTTTCACCTCGGGGTCAATATCACTCCCCGCCACTTCCAGGAGAGTGCCTTGCCGGAGCTCTGCCGGCGTCTTCTCGACCGCTTCGAGCCGGACCGCATCAGCCTGATCCTGGAGCTGACCGAGGGGGAGGAGCTGATCGATGACGCCCACACCCTGAGCGTGCTTGCACAGTTGCGCGCCATGGGGGTCAGGCTGGCCATCGATGACTTCGGCACCGGCTACTCCAGCCTCGCCTACCTGCAGCGCTTCAGGGTGGACTATCTCAAGATCGATCGCTCCTTCGTGCGCCACATGGGAAGTGAATCCCTCTCTGGCCACATAGTGGAGAGCGTGATCGATCTGGCCCGGCGGCTCGGTCTGGCCCTGGTGGCCGAGGGGGTAGAGCGGGAGGAGCAGGCGCGTTTCCTGCAAGAGCGTGGAGTGGGGCTGCTGCAGGGTTACCTCTATGGTCACCCCGAGCCCCTCTCGCGTTTTATCGGGTCGTCAGCTCGCTCGCCAGTTGCAGCAGACGCCGGCGCAGCCAGCCCATGGCCGGATCCTGACCGGCCGGGCCAAACCATACCAGAGAGTGGGTGACGGCGCCGTATTCGAAGGGGACCGGGCGACTGACCAGCCCCAGGTGAGCGGCGCAGGCCTCGGCCCAGCCCTGGGAGCAGGTGAGCACCAGGTCGCTGTGGCGGCAGAGGGCGGCGGCGCTGCCAAAGTCGGGCAGGGTAGCACCGATGCGGCGCTGCACCTGGAGCTGGGCCAGTTGCTGCTCGAAGAAGGGGATGGCCAGCTCCTCGTCACGGATGGCGATATGGCGCCAGCTCAGGTAGGTGTCCAGCCCCCAGGGCTGCGCCAGAGCCGGGTGGCCGGGGCGTAGCAGGCAGATGAGGCGGTCCTCGCACAGGGTCTCCCACTCGAGGCCCGGGTGGCGGGGCTGGCTCTGATCGTGGGGCAGGATGACGAAATCGAGTCGCCCCTGGGCCAGGGCATCGAGGCCGCGGGCCTCCTTGCTCCAGACTTCGGGCTCGAGACCGGGCACCTCCTCCATCAGGCGCCCCAGCAGGGGGCTGCCCAACCAGGCCAGGGAGCTCTCGCGCAGGGCGATACGAAGACGGCCCCGCCAGCTGGCGGGGTTGAATTCACCTTCCCCGAGCAGGGCGTTGAGATCGACCAGCAGCCGGTGCAGGCTGGGGCCGAGGCGCTCGGCGAAGGCGGTGGGGATCAGCTGGTTGCCCTGGCGATAGAGCAGCTGATCTCCCAGGGTCTCGCGCAACTGCCCCAGGGTCTTGCTCACCGCCGACGGGCTGGTGCACAGACGCTCGGCGGCCCGGGTGACACTGCGGGTGTCGAGCAGCATGTGCAGGGCCACCAGGTGGCGCACTCCGAGGCGCGAGAGGGCGATGAGATCCATGGGTGCTCCGAAAGCAAGACCCCGCCGGGGCGGGGTCAGGGGGCTTAGCTCAGTACGGCGGCGATGGCGTCGGCCACGTACTCCACATTAGCGCTGTTGAGCCCCGCCACACACATGCGTCCGGAGCGCACCAGATAGACGGCGTGCTCCTCGCGCAGGCGATCCACCTGCTCGGGGGTGAGCCCTGTGTAGCTGAACATGCCGCGCTGGCGAATGAAGTAGCCAAAATCGCGTCCCGGTACCCTGGCGCTGAGCACGCTGTAGAGCTTCTCGCGCATCCCCTTGATGCGGGTGCGCATCTCGGTCACCTCGTCCACCCAGAGGGCGTGCAGGTCGGGCTGGGTCATCACGGCCGCGGTGATCTGGCCACCGTGGGTGGGGGGGCTGGAGTAGTTGCGGCGCACGGTCGCCTTCATCTGGCCCAGCACCCGGGCGGCCTCGTCGCCATCCTGGCAGACCACAGACAGGCCGCCACAGCGCTCGCCGTAGAAGGAGAGGTTTTTGGAAAACGAGTTGCTGACGAAGAAGCTGACTCCGGCGTCGGCCATGGCGCGGATGGCGTAGGCGTCCTCCTCCAGACCATCACCGAAGCCCTGATAGGCGATGTCCATAAAGGGGATCAGGTTCTTCTCAACGATGAGGGCGATGACGCTGTCCCATTGCTCGCGAGTGAGATCCACCCCGGTCGGGTTGTGGCAACAGGGGTGCAACAACACTATGCTGCGCACCGGCAGGCTCTCCAGGCAGGCCAGCATGGCATCGAAGCGCACGCCACCGGTGTCGGCATCATAGTAGGGGTAGTCGTGCACCCTGATGCCGGCACCCTCGAACATGGCCTTGTGGTTGTCCCAGGTGGGATCGCTCACCCACACCTCGGAGCCCGGGAAGTAGCGCTTGAGGAAGTCGGCACCGATCTTCAGGGCACCGGAGCCACCTATGGTCTGGATGGTTGCGATACGGCCGGCCTGGACCGCCTCATGGTCAGCACCGAACAGCAGCTGCTGGACGGCGGTCCGGTAGTTGGCGGCCCCCTCCATCGGCAGGTAGGGGCGCGGGGCCGGAGCAGCGGCACGCCGGGCCTCCGCCTGCTGCACCGAGGGGAGCAGAGGAATACGCCCCTGCTCGTCATAGTAGAGGCCAATACCGAGGTTGACCTTCTGCTCACGGGGGTCTTTGTGGAAGGTTTCGACCAGGGTCAGGATGGGATCGCCCGGGTAGGCATCGACGTGTTCAAACATGGGGGGTCCTTGCTGTGGCTGTTCACTTCGCCGGCCTCCGGCCGGGGCTGACATCATGGCGTAATCCCGGGCCGGTCACAAGTCTGCCAATATCGCAGACACGGCTCACACTCTTACTCCATAACAATCTGATGATATTGATAAAAACAGGCATAATGAGATGACTCATGTATCCATAGGCACGACACAACCTGTCTCTGCCCACTTCGGGCCGGCCAGCGAGAGGTGACCCTCCCCTTATGACTCGACAAACGCACTTCCCTCCGTCTCCCTGGCAGGAGTGGCAAGGTCTGGGGGGATGGAACCTCTACTTCATGGGCAAGCTGGCGCTGCTCTGGGCCGGCTATCTCAACTATCACCCCCTGCCAAACCTGGTCTTTCTGGCCTTTCTGCTGCTGCCCCTGTCGAGACCGGCCTGGCGGAGGGTTCGCCACTGGCTGGCGCTGCCTCTTGGCGTTGTCCTGCTCTACCACGACACCTGGTTGCCGGGCATCGACAGCATCATGAGTCAGGGGGGGCAGCTCTTTTCGTTCTCGTTTGCCTACCTGATGGAGCTGCTGGGGCGCTTCATCAACTGGGATATGGTGGGCATTGGGTTCGTCATGGGAGTGGCCTACCTCTTCCTGGCCCAATGGTTGCGCTTTACCCCCTGGATTGTGCTGGCTCTGGGCTGGCTCTGGCTGGCGCCTCAACTTCCTACCCGGCCCGCGACCGGCAAGGTGGTGGCTCAGTCAGCCGACAAGGTTGAATCTACCGAGCAGCAGGGGATCAAACTGCAGGTCGACGAGAGTGCGCCCCCTACCAGCGAGAACCTCGGCGCCTATCTCAACAGCTTTTATGCGGAGGAGCAGGGGCGGCGGGTGACCTTTCCGACCAGCCTGCCGAGCGATGCCACCCCCTTCGACGTGCTCATCATCAACATCTGCTCCCTCGCCTGGAGCGATGTGGAGGCGAGCGATCTGACCACACATCCGGTCGGGCGCCACTTCGACATCTTCTTCAAGCACTTTAACTCCGCCACCTCCTACAGCGGACCTGCCTCGATCCGTTTGTTGCGTGCCAGCTGTGGCCAACCTGCTCACTCGGATCTCTACGGCGCCGCTCCCCGCCAGTGCCTGCTGATGGAGAACCTGGCCGCTCTCGGATTCGAGCAGCAGGTGGCCATGGATCACTCGGGCGCCTTCGGCAACTACCTCAAGGAGCTGAGTGAGTATGCTGGCTTGCAGGTGACCCCCATGAAACGGGATGGCTTGCCCCATGACCTGACCTCGTTCGACGGTGAGCCCATCTATCGGGACGATGCCCTGTTCCAGCGCTGGCTGGATCAACGGGCCGGGAGCCAGGCCAAGCGCAATGTCACCTTCTTCAATCTGATCGCATTGCACGACGGCAATCGTTATGCAGCCAACCGTCAGCCGGCTCCTTACAAGGCCAGGCTCAAAAATATGCTCGATCAACTGGATCGTTTCCTGACGGCGCTGGAGCAGTCGGGACGCAAGGTGGTCGTGTTACTGGTGCCGGAGCACGGTGCCGCCCTGACCGGCGATCGGATGCAGATGTCGGGCCTGCGGGACATCCCCAGCCCCGCCATCACTCGGGTGCCCGTGGGTGTCGCCCTGATCGGGACCCGTGAACGCCCCCAGGAGGTCCATTACGTCGACGCCCCGAGCAGCTACCTGGCCGTCTCGGAACTGGTCTCCCGTCTGGTGGGGGACAACTGGTTCGACAAGGAGAAGATCGACTGGAGCACCCTGCTGAAGGGGCTGCCAGAGACTCCCTGGGTTGCAGAGAACCAGGGGGCTACCGTGATCGAGTATCAGGATAAGAACTACATCAAGCTCGGGAAGGGGGAGTGGGTCCCCTATCCCCGTTGACGGAGGTCTCTATGCAGGGGCGACCCCTCTCCCCCTTCGGCGTCACGGTCGAGGGGGATCACATCACAGACATCGCCATCGTGCAGGAGGCCTTTGGCGTCTCTCTGGATTATCACGACGTGGCGCAGGAGGAGCGGCTCGAGGCCCTGCGGCGTCGCTACCCCCTGCTGGGAGAGCTGGATATGAGGAATAGACGGTGATCACCATTGCCCTCAATGGCCTGCGTGGCGGAGTGGGAACCAGCGCGACCGTGGCCGGGATCGCCCATGCGGCCTGGCAGGCCGGGCGCCGTGTGCTGGCCCTGGGCCTGTGCCCGAATAATCAGCTGGCGCTGCATTTTGGTCTCTCCATCGACACTGCCGGGTGGTGCTCGCTCGCCGACCCGGCCAGCCAGTGGCAACAGGCGTTGCACACCTGGCAACCCGGACTGGACCTGCTGCCCCGCGGTCAGGGGGGCGAGCAGGGCTCACCGGCCTGGCTCTCGGCCATCTCGGGCTATGACCTGTTGCTGCTCGACTTGCCGGTGGGGGGCGTGGCGGCGGCGGATCGCCGACTGACCCTGGTCCACGGGGATGCCAACTGCCATGTGCGCCTGTTTCAGCATCAGTTTGAGGCGACGGAACGCCTGCTGGTCACCCAGTTCGACAGTAGCCGGGCCCTGCAGCAGGAGCTGATGGAGCTGTGGCAACAGGCGAAGCTGCCCCTGCTCAACATGCGGCTACACCGGGATGAGGCGATGGCCGAGGCGATGGCGCTCAAGCTGCCGGTGGGGGAGCATGCCCCGGATAGCCTGGTGAACCGGGAGCTGACGGCGCTGGCACAGTGGTGCCTGAGCCCCGAGGGGGCACAGTGCTGAGGCTGCTGTTTCGGCCCCATGCCCTGCTCTGGTGCCGGCAGCGTTACCGGCATGGGCGGGAGCAGGGGGCCTCGCGCAGCTGGAGCCTGCTGCTCACCCTGCTCGGGCTGCTCGCCTGGAGCCTGTTTCCCCTTGAGCGCCCCGGTTGGCAGTGGCTGCGCCGGCACAGAACGGCTCTCTTTCCCCAACTCGGTCGCCCCCGCTCGGGGGATCCCCTGCGCGCCCTGATCCAGCTCTGCTGGCTGCTGGTGCGCCGCCCCATCTCCCGTCCACTGCGTTGGCCGTCATCGTGGCAGCGGGCCTGGCAGGCATTCACCGGCGCATTGGGTCGCTATCTGGCCCGCTTCGAGCGCAAGGGGGTCTCGGCCGCCGTGGAGGGGCCCAGGGTCGCCCGCTGGAAGGCCGGCCTCTTCTGCACCTTGGCCGGGCTGCTCAGCCTGCTCTGCATCACCCAACCCTTCGATGCCCTGGCCCAGCTGGTGTTCGTGCTGTCGCTGGCGACCATGGCCCTGGTGTTGCGGGCCATCCCCGGTCGCTACCCCATGCTGATGCTGATGATCCTCTCTATCATCATCTCCTGCCGCTACATCTGGTGGCGCTATACCTCGACCCTGGACTGGCTCGACCCGGTCAGCCTGGGCTGCGGCCTGCTGCTGCTCTTCGCCGAGACCTACGCCTGGGTGGTGCTGCTGCTTGGCTACTGGCAGACCGCCTGGCCCCTGCATCGGCCGCCCGCGCCCTTGCCGCTCGATCAGAGCCTGTGGCCCTCGGTGGATCTGATGATCCCCACCTATAACGAGGACCTCGCCATCGTGAAGGGGACCGTCTACGGGGCGTTGGCGCTGGACTGGCCCAGGGATAAGCTCACCATCTGGCTGCTCGACGACGGGGATCGCCCGGCGTTTCGCGACTTCGCCGAGGAGGCGGGGATCCGTTATGTGGCGCGCACCACCCATGAGCACGCCAAGGCGGGCAACATCAACCACGCCCTCAAGCAGGCGAGCGGGGATCTGGTGGCCATCTTCGACTGCGACCACCTGCCGACCCGCTCCTTCCTGCAGATGACGGTGGGGTGGTTCTTCAAGGACCCCTCCCTGGCCCTGGTGCAGACGCCCCACCACTTCTTCTCGGCCGACCCGTTCGAGCGCAATCTGAGCCGTTTTCGCAAGATGCCCAACGAGGGGGCGCTCTTCTACGGCCTCATTCAGGATGGCAACGACACTTGGGATGCCAGCTTCTTCTGCGGATCCTGTGCCGTTATCAAACGCTCGGCGCTGGACGAGATCGGCGGCATCGCGGTGGAGACGGTGACCGAGGATGCCCACACCTCCCTGCGGCTGCACCGTCTCGGCTATACCTCGGCCTATATCCGCATCCCCCAGGCGGCGGGGCTCGCCACCGAGAGTCTGTCGGCCCACATCGGCCAGCGCATCCGCTGGGCGCGCGGCATGGTACAGATACTGCGTCTGGATAACCCCTTGTTTGGCAAGGGGCTTAACCTGGGGCAACGGCTCTGTTATTTCAACGCCATGCTCCACTTCATGTCGGGGATCCCGCGCCTCATCTTCCTGACGGCACCGCTGGCGTTCCTCATCCTGCACGCCTACATCATCTATGCACCGGCCGGGGCCATCGCCCTCTACATGCTGCCGCACATCTTCCACAGTGCCCTCACCAACTCCCGGTTGCAGGGCAAGGTACGCCACTCCTTCTGGGGAGAGGTGTACGAGACGGTTCTGGCCTGGTATATCGCCCGTCCCACCACGGTCGCCCTGTTCGCCCCCCACAAGGGGAAGTTCAACGTGACCGCCAAGGGGGGGATGACCGACGAGGTCTACCTGGACCTGGAGGTCTCTCGTCCCTACCTGCTGCTGGTGCTGCTTAACCTCTGCGGCCTCGGCTTTGGGGTCTGGCGTATCGCCACCGGTCTGCCCGGCGAGATACCGACCCTGCTCCTTGGCATGCTCTGGGTGCTCTACAACATGACCATACTGGGCGGCGCGTTGGCGGTGGCCTTCGAGTCGCGTCAGGTGCGGGCCAATCCCAGGGTCGAGATGGCGATGCCGGCGGCGATCCGGCTGGCGAGCGGACACCTCTATCCCTGCGTCCTGAAGGATTATTCCAACGGTGGGGTCGGTCTGGAGCTGGAGCACGAGCTTGTTCTGGACGGTCGTGAAGCGGTGTGGCTGCTGCTGCGAAACGGCCTGCGCGAGTCGCTCTTTGCCGCCCGGGTGCGCCGGGTGATGGGGAAAAAGTTGGGGCTGGAGCTGGCCCCCATGACCCGGGAGCAGCATATCGCCTTTATCCAGTGCACCTTTGCCCGTGCCGATACCTGGTCACTCTGGCAGGAGCGACTCGGCCGGGATCGCCCCCTGCACAGCCTGATCGACATTACCCGGCTCGGGTGGAGTGCCTACTGGCGCCTGCTGCGCAGCAGCTTCCTGGCCCCCTTCTGCATCGCCAGCGAAAAACTGGTTCGCTGGCTATTTTCCTTCTTGCCCCGTCGCGTCTCGCCGGATTTCCGGTCTCAGGCTCCGACCCTTGAAACAGTGAAAGGATGATGAACCGACAAGCCTATCTCCTCCCGCTACTGCTGCTTATGCACGGGCCGGCCCGGGCCGACGCCATCGGTCCACAGGCCCAGGTGCCGCCACCGGTAGAGCAACGGGAGCTGACCCTGAAGCAGATCGCCGCGACCCCGGGAACCCTCTCCCTGTTGGGTACGCGGCCCGACGGGCTGGCCGATTTCACCGTACGCCGGGATCAGGTGGTGACCGGTGCCACGCTGGATCTCGATTACACCCCCTCTCCCTCGCTGCTCCCCCTGCTCTCCCAGGTCAAGGTCTACCTGAATGACGAACTGATGGGGGTCACCCCCCTGATGAAGGAGCAGCTGGGGCAGCGCAGTCATGCGCGGATCCCGCTCGATCCCCGTTATGCCAAGGATTTCAACCGTCTCCGTTTTGACTTTATCGGTCACTACCAGAAGGTGTGCGAGAACCCGGCGAGCAGCGCCCTCTGGCTCAACGTCAACCGGGACAGCAAGTTGAGCCTCACCCTGCAGACCCTGCCGGTGCGCAACGAGCTCTCCTTCTTTCCCATGCCCTTCCTCGATACCCGGGATCAGGGCAAGTTGGTGCTCCCCATGGTCTTCAGCGGTGCCGTGCCCCTCATCGAGCAGCAGGCGGCCGGGGTGCTGGCCTCCTGGTTTGGTACCCGGGCCGACTGGCGTGGCCAGCACTTTCCGGTGCTGATCGACCAATTGCCCGAGCGAAACGGGGTCATCTTCGCCACCAACGAGCAGCGCCCCCCCTTCCTGGCCGACTACCCCAAGGTGGATGGGCCCACCATCGACATGATCAGCTCGCCGGATAACCCCTATGTGAAGCTGTTGCTGGTGCTCGGGCGCCACGGAGAGGATCTGCTCACCGCCAGTCGGGCCATCGCTCAGGGCAATGTGCTGCTGCGCGGCCAGAGCGTGCGGGTCGACTACCTGACTCCCCTGGCGCCGCGTCAGCCCTACGATGCGCCCAACTGGCTCAGGCTGGATCGTCCGGTCCGTTTCGGCGAGCTGGTCGAATATGAGGGGCAGTTGCAGGCGAGCGGGGCACAGCCCTGGCCTCTCGCGTTGACCCTGCGCCTGCCGCCGGACCTCTATCTGCTCGCGAGCCGCGGCATCAAGATGGATCTGCGCTACCACAACACGGCCCCCCTCAGTCGGGATGGCTCGCGGCTGGATCTGGCGGTCAACGATCAGTTCATCCGCTCCTATGCCCTCGAGCCCGAGGCGCTCAAGGGGGAGCAGATGCTGACCCTGCCCCTCTGGCTGGCCGGAGACGATGATGCCCGAGCCCTGCGCATGCCGGGTCTCAAGGTGGCCCAGCCCAACCGGCTCAACTTCGTGTTTCAATACGCCGATCGTGTCATCGGGGGGAACTCGGACGGCCGCTGCGACACCATAGTGCCGCCCCCCCAGCGGGTGCGGATCGACGAGGGCTCGACCCTGGATCTCACCGGCTATCGCCACTTCATCGAGATGCCCAACCTCAAGGTGTTTGCCGGGGCCGGCTTCCCCTTCAGCCGTCTGGCCGATCTCTCCGAGAGCCAGATCCTGATGCCGGCCAGACCCCTGCCGGGGCAGATCACTACTCTGCTCGATATCCTGGGGGCCATCGGCGCCGAGACCGGGTATCCGGCGCTCTCGGTGCGCCTGGTGGATGACTGGGAGCAGGCCAGGGAGGCAGATCTCGATACCCTGCTCATCGGTGCCTTGCCCGGGGAGCTGGGTGACGATGCCGAGCCCAATGCCCTGCTGGCGGCGGGCAAGAGCTGGGTCAACCAGCCGCGTCGCCCCTCACAGGGGGATCTGCTGGCCTCTCTCGAGGATCGTCAACCGGAGGCCAGGATCGCCATGAGCGGTAACGGCGCCATCGCCGCCATATTGGGGCTGCAGTCGCCGCGCCACGAGCAGCGCAGTCTGGTGGCCCTGCTGGCGGGAGGAGAGGCCGGGGTCGAGCTGCTCAACAAGGCCCTGCAGGATCCCACCCAGCGCAACAAGATAGGGGGCTCTGTGGCCATCATCCGGGAGTCGGGCGTCAGCAGCCTGACCGTGGGCGAGCGCTACGAGGTGGGTTATATCCCCTGGTGGGAGCGCCTGTGGCACTTCTTTGCCAATCACCCCCTGCGCCTGGCCGGTCTGAGCCTGGTCAGCATGCTGCTGCTGGGTTGGGGCCTGAGACTGCTGCTGGCCGGTGTCAGCCGCCGCCGCCTGAAGGAAGAGTAAGGGATGAGTGCGATGAGACGAATCTGTAGTGCCCTGCTGCTGTGGGGCCTTGCCATGATGCCCGCCTGGGGCGCCTGCGACTGGCCCGAGTGGGAGCACTTCAAGGCCAGCTATCTGGAGGAGGGGCGGGTGATCGATCCCTCCGACCCGCGCCGCATCACCACCTCGGAGGGGCAGAGTTACGCCCTCTTCTTCGCCCTGGTCAACGACGACAGGGAGACCTTCGCCCGCTTGCTGGAGTGGACAGAGCTGCAATTGGCCAGGGGGGATTTGACCGGTTTCCTGCCCGCCTGGCTCTGGGGCAAGCGGGAGGATGGCAGCCTGGGGGTGCTCGACGCCAACAGCGCCTCCGACTCGGATCTCTGGATCGCCTACAGCCTGATCGAGGCAGGGCGCCTCTGGAATAACCACAGCTACTCCTCCATCGGTACCATGCTACTCAGGCGCATCGCCCGGGAGGAGGTGGCTACCCTGCCGGGTCTGGGTCCCGTGCTGTTGCCCGGCCCCACCGGCTTTAACCAGGGAGAGCGCTGGACCCTCAACCCCAGCTATCTGCCCCCCCAGTTGCTGGCTCGCTTCGCCTCCTTCCGGGGGCCCTGGCAGGGGCTGCACGAGACCCTGCCCGCCCTCCTCACCGGCAGCGCCCCGCAGGGCTTCGCCCCTGACTGGGTCGATTGGGTTGCGGGTCACTGGCAGGCCAGCGAGGGCAAGGGTGGCATGGGCAGCTATGACGCCATCCGCGTCTATCTATGGCTTGGCATGCTGGCCGCAGACGACCCCGCCCGCGCCGCCCTGGTGGCGCATTTTTCCCCCATGCTGCAGGCCATTGATTCGACCGGCACGCCGGAGCGGGTCGAGGTGCAAAGCGGCAAGGTCGTGAGCCGGGGCGGGAGCGGATTCGCCGCTGCCCTGCTGCCCCTGGCCCGGGGCACCCCGGGTGCCGAGGCTCTGCGTGCCCGGGCGAGCCGTGAGTCGAGCCGGAGCGATGCCTACTACGGCAGCGTGCTCACCCTGTTTGGGCTGGGTTGGGATCAGGGGCGTTATCGCTTCGCGGCGGACGGCACCCTGCAACCGGCGTGGAGCGGCACATGTCAGCCCTGAGTGCCCTCTGCCTGCTGGGGGCACTGCTCGGCAGCACGTCTGTGCGGGCCGAGGTAGAGCCGGTCAGCTGGCTGCTTGGACAGATCCGGCTGGGGGAGGCGACCGGACGGGAAGATCTGGTGAGCAACTCCCTCTACTCCCTCTCGCTGATCGAGGGGGCGAGAGGCGAATTGCTGGCGGCCCAGGCCCGCCAGGCCCTGCGATTGGGCAAGGTCGATGAGGCGCGCCGCCTGCTCGGCGAGCTGGGCAAGCTGGCACCGGATTCCCCCCTCTATCGCCAGGGGATGGCCAACCTGGCCCTGAACGAGCCGGCCAAACGGCAGCAGCTGCAGCAGGCTCGCCTGCTGAGCCGGGCCGGGCGTCTCGATGAGGCACTCTCTCTCTATCGCTCCCTGCTGGTAGAGGGGCAGGCCCCCAATCTGGAGCTGGCGGTGGAATATGCCCTGTTGCAGGCAAGCATCCCCTCGCTCCATCGCCAGGGGATGGCCGAGCTGGTGCGGCTCAACCGGGATTATCCGGGGCAGCCGGCCTTGCAGGCCGGGCTGGCCGACCATCTGCTGGCCGACGGTCGGCAGCGGGAGGCCTTCACCCTGCTCGAGAAGATGGCTCAGAGCCCCTTCTCCCGTGGCAGTGCGGCCAGCCTCTGGCTCGGGGCGATCCGGGATATGCCGGTCGGGGAGTCGAGTATCGCCGCCCTGGAGCGCTTCATCACCGTCTTCGGCAGCGGCGACGAGGTCACCTCGGCCCTGGCCATGCTGGAGGAGCAACAGAGCCGGTGGGCCTCACCCGCCTTCCGGGCCCGGCAACGAGCCCTGGCCGGGGAGGCGAGCCTGGCCGAACTGAAGCGGGCGCTGGCCGCCAATCCCGACGATGTGGCATTGATCGGTGCCCTTGGGCAGGCGTACTCCCGCGCCAACCAGCGGGCCCTGGCCATCGCCCAGTTCGAGAGGGTGCTGCGCGAGCCGGGTCTCGATGACCGGGCCAAGTGGCAGGGGCTGCTCGATACCAACCGCTACTGGTTGCTGCTGGAGCAGGCCGACGGGGCCCTCGAACGGGGAGAGGCCTCGCTCGCCGCCAAGCGTTATCGACAGGCGGTGCGGCTCGACGCCAAAGAGGCGGAGGGATGGCTCGGGCTCGGGGATGCCAACCTGGCTCTGGGGGACGAAGCGGCAGCCGAGCAGGCCTATGGTCAGGCCCGCCGTCTGGTCCCGGGGGATAGCCGTCCCCTGCTCAAGTTGTTTGCACTCTATCGTGCCCGGGATCCCGAGCGAGCCCTGGACCTTATCGAGGGGTCGCCGGCGTTGGCCGCCCAAGGGAAGCGGCTGCGCAGCGAACTCCTTCAGCAGCAGGCCGATAGCCTGGCAGAACAGGGAGAGCAGAGCGGGGCACAGGCCCTGCGCCAGCAGGCCCTGACCCTGACGCCGGAGGACCCCTGGCTCACCTACCGGGTGGCCAGCACGCTGGCCGAGCAGGGGGAGGCCGGTCGCGGCGAGCTGATGTTGCGCGGTGGTCTTGCTCTCTACCCCCGGGATGCGGCCTGGTATCGGGCCCTGGCTCTCTATCTCTCGGGCCAGGAGAGGCCAGAGGAGGGGCGGCGGGTGCTGGCGCGCCTGCCCAAAGCCCAGTGGAGCGAGGAGATGGGGGCCCTGGATCGGCGGTTGCAGCGAGAGCAGACCCTGACCGAGGCCAGACGCTTGCATCAGGAGGGGCAGCTGGCCGCTGCCGAGGCGCATCTGCGCCCCCTCTTGCCCGACCCCGAGGCGCTCCTGCTGTTGGCCGGTTGGGCCGCACAGCGAGGGGAAGGGGCCGAGGCCGATGCCTTCTACCGGCGTCTGCTCGAGGTCGAGCCCGGCAGTCTTGAGGCGCGTATCGGCCTCGCCGAGCTGGCGCTGGACCGTGGTGACAGGGCAGCGGCGAGAGAGTGGTTGCCCCCCTGGCCTGACACCCTGCCGCCGATTGGGGAGGCGGGGGGGTGGCGCGAGGTTGCCAACCTCTATCAGGCCCTGGGAGAGAGCGCCCGGGCCGAGGCCATCTTCACCGCCTATGCCCCGTCGATGGCGCAGGCCTCTTCCCGCGACAGTGCGCTGTTTTGGCGCGACGGGGCTCGCCAGCGTTTTGCCACCGGGCAGACCGGGCAGGCCATCGAGCTGGATCGCAAGGCCATGGCCGCCGCCGGCCTTATCCCGGATGCCGGGGTGAATGAGGGGGATCTGACGCGAGCGACCCGTGCCCGTGAGGGGGAGGAGTGGCTTGCCGCCAGCCTGCGTGCCGATCTGGATCGCCACTATCGCCAGAGCCAAACCACCGTCTCGTTTGACAGCGACTACTGGGGCTCCAGTGGCACGGGGGGAACGTCCGATCTGCGGGCCCTCACCCAGATGCTGCAGCTCGATACCCCATGGGCGGGAGGCACCCTGTTTGGCCGGATAGAGCGGGTTGACATGGATGCGGGTCACTTCTCGGGGCAGGAGAAGTTCGGTACCTGCGTCGAGCGTCTCTGCACGCCCGGGGATCAGCAGGCTCAGGGGACCCTGGTCGCCGCCGGATGGCACAAGGGGCGCTGGGCCTTCGATCTGGGGACGACCCCCCTTGGCTTCGAGGTGGTGGACTGGAGCGGCGGGGCCTCGGTGCAGGGCGATCTCGGGGATCTGGGGTGGACCTTCACCCTGTCCCGGCGCCCCGTGACCAGCTCCCTGCTCTCCTATGCCGGCACCATGGATCCCGGCACCGGTACTGTGTGGGGGGGTGTGCGGGCCAACGGGGCTCGCCTCGATCTGAGCCACGATCTGGGGGGGGCCGTGGGTTACTGGGGCAGCCTGCAGCAGCACCTGCTGACCGGGGAGAATGTGCCCGACAACTGGCGGACCCGCCTGATGGGGGGCGGCTACTACAAGTTCATCCATCAGGAGCACAGGCGTGCCAGCGTGGGTCTCAATACCATGTTGTGGCACTATCAGCGGGATCTGGGGGGCTATACCCTGGGGCAGGGGGGTTACTACAGCCCCCAGCGTTATTTCTCCCTCTCCCTGCCGGTGAGCTATCGCCAGCGCAGCAGCGACTGGTCGTGGGAGGTCAACGGCTCCCTCTCCTGGTCCCGCTCCCGCAGTGACGACACGCAACGCTACCCGATCTCCGGCCTGGTGCCACCAGCCCTGCCGGATCGGGACGCCATCGAGCGCGGCGGTGGCAGCAGCGGATTTGGCTACACCCTGGGGGGGCTGGTGGAGTACCGCCTGACCGATCACTGGCGCATCGGTGCACGTATCGATATTCAGCAGGCCGACGACTATGCCCCGAGTCACGGGACCCTCTTCCTGCGCTACAGCTTCAAGCCCTGGCAGGGGGATCTCGACATGCCTCCCCGTCCTCTCACCCCCTACGGGGAGTTTGACTAAGCGGGTGCTGCGCCCCTACTTCAGGTAGGAGCGCAGCACCCGGCTCACGCTCTCCAGATCCTGCAGGCGCTGCTGCGGCGTGCTCTCTTCGGCACCCAGGTGTTCCCGCAGATGCCCCTCCAGCACCTCCAGCATCAGGCCGTTGACCGCCCCGCGGATGGCGGCAATCTGCTGCAGTACGGCGCCGCAGTCGGTTTCTTGCTCCAGCGCGCTCTCCAGTGCACCGGCCTGTCCCTTGATGCGGCGTACTCGTGCCAGCAGCTTCTTCTTGTCGTGGATCGTGTGGGACATCTAGGCGCTCCGAACAATGCTCTATATACTGGGGGGGAGTATATTTCATCTTTGCAGGAGCAGCCACCATGTCGTCCCACCCCTTCCCCTGTCACGCCCCTCTGGTCAACGAGGGGAATCCGCTCGCCGAACGCAAGACCCGCTGGGCCGTGCTGCTTACCCTGGTGATGATGGTGGCCGAAATCGGTGGCGGCTGGTGGTTCAACTCCATGGCCCTGCTGGCCGACGGTTGGCACATGAGCTCCCACGCGCTGGCGCTCGGGCTGGCGGTGCTGGCCTATCGGGCGGCCCGTCACTTCGCGCGGGATCGCCGCTTCTGTTTCGGCACCTGGAAGATAGAGGTGCTGGGGGGCTTCACCAGTGCCCTGATGCTGATCGGGGTCGCCCTGCTGATGCTGGTGGAGTCCACCGAGCGGCTGCTTAACCCGAGCGAGATCCACTACCAGCAGGCGATCGCCATCGCCGTGCTGGGGCTCATGGTCAACCTGGCCTGCGCCTGGTTGCTCAAGGATGACCACCACGGCCATCATCATGGCCACGATCACCACCATGGCCATCATCATGGCCACGATCACCACCATGGGCATCATCACGACCAGGGTCACCATCATCACCAGGATCTCAACCTGAGGGCGGCCTATCTGCACGTGCTGGCCGACGCCGCCACCTCTGTGCTGGCGATCCTGGCCCTGTGTGGCGGCCTCTGGTGGGGGGCCAGCTGGCTCGATCCCGTCATGGGGATCGTCGGTGCCGGCCTGGTGGGGGTCTGGGCGATCGGACTACTGCGTCAGACCGGGCGGGTGCTGCTGGATGCGGAGATGGACGCTCCCGTGGTGGAGGAGATCCGCGAGCTGGTGGCCGAGGCCCCGGAGGGGGCCACCATTCGGGATCTCCACGTCTGGCGGGTGGGGCAGGGGAGCTATGCCTGCATGCTCTCCCTCTGGACCGAGGAGGCCCTGAGTGCCGATCAGATGCGCGAGCGGCTCGCCATCCACGAGGAGCTGGTCCATGTGACGGTGGAGATCACCCCTTCTGTCCTTCGTGATAGACAGCGCCCAGCAGTAGCCTGAGCAGCAGATCCGACGGGTCGTCCAGCAGATGGCCCGTCTCCAGCAGCAGAGCCCCCTGGGGGCGGTAGCTGAGGGCGGCGTGCACCTGGCCCCTGGGATCGCGCACCTTGATGTGGCCGATCAGCTCACCGTTGGGGCCCGGATGGCAGTGCAGTTCCAGGGTGCGCTCCTCACCCAGCAGGGTGAAGTCCCGGGTGTGGGGCGGGGCATCCTCGTAGTCGGGCCAGCCGAAGAAGCCGAACTGCTCTGCCAGGGCACCAGCCTGCTGGCAGAAGTCGGTAAAGAGGCGCAACAGACTCCTGTACTCTTCATCCAGTCGCAGCGCCTGCTCCTTGCTCCTGTTCATATTCACTCCTTGGATGAGGGACCCTTTCAGTTCAACTCTCCCGCTTCATGCGCGTCTGTGAGCCATCTCCAAATTTCGGATAAAAGCCACCATCCAGCTGATAGAAAAGGATTTTCTGCCAAAGAGATCACGGTCATCCCCCGCATCACCTGATTACTATGTCGTCGCCCGAGCCATCGGGCCATGGACACACAGGTCCAGAGACAAACTACAGCGGGAATAATAAAAATATGGATATGAAGAAGACCAAAGTGGCACTGGCGACAGTGTCACTGCTTGCCCTATTGTCCGGATGTAACGGCAATGACTCCACCACGGCTCCCGTGGTGCCCCCCTCAGATGGTCCCGTGGCCCGTCTGCCCAATGTGACCCCTCCCGGTGAGTTGGTGACCGCCGGCAAGAACGAGGCGGTGATCGCCCTGGTCGATACCCAGCGTGCCGCCGCCCGCAGTGCCGATGCTCCTTACACCGACTGGAGCATGCACCTGTGGAACAACGATGCCTGCAGTGCCACCGATCCAGCCGGCCTCAACAGCGACTGGAACGACAAGTCCAAGACCCCGATCCAGTCTGACAACTTCGGTCCGGCCTGGGTGATCCCCCTGGCCAAGGTCGAGGGGTGCATCAACTTCATCGCCCGTGACGGCAACCTTGGCAAGCTGAGCAACGACCTCAAGGTACAGTTTGCGGAGCATCCGGATCGCACCGTCGCTATCGTGGCCGGCAAGGATCAGATCTACGGCACCCGTGCCGAGGCCTTCACCGCCGCCTTCGGGGTGGCGGGGGCCAGTGCCCACCTCATCGACGGTGAGACCCTGATCTGGGAAGGGGGTAAGGATAAGGGGCTGGTGCGCCTCTACTACTCCGATAGCGGCCCGATCCAGGCCAACGAAAAGGGCGAGTTCGTCTTCCCCTATATCAGCCTGACGCCGGTCGAGTTGACCGAGGCCCAGAAGGCCAAGTATCCCCACCTCAAGGAGAAGGCGGCCTTCCGCCTGCCGGCCGGCAAGGATCTCAAGCCGCTGCTCAAGGGGGAACTGGTGGCCCTGGCGACCGATGGCGAGGGCATACTGCAGGGGGCGACCCTGGTGCAGAGCGCCGGTGCCCTCGATGCCCTCTATGCGGGCAACGCCAAGGGGCTGGAGTACGGTGCCCAGGTCAAGGATGGCAAGGTGGCTTTCCGCCTCTGGGCGCCGACGGCCAAGTCGGTCAAGCTGGCACTCTACGACGCCAATCATCAGGCGTTGGGCGAGCAGGTCATGAACTATGACGCGGCCAGCGGCAGCTGGAGCTATCAGGGGGGCAGCGAGCTGGTGGGCAAGTTCTACCGCTTCGCCATGGAGGTCTACCACCCGATCAGCCGCAAGCTGGAACGTTATGAGGTGACGGACCCCTACTCCCTGAGCCTCTCCATGAACTCCGAGTTCAGCCAGGTGGTGGATCTCGAGGATCCGGCCCTCAAGCCTGCCGGTTGGGACGACCTCAAGGCTCCCCACAGCCAGAGCAAGCCGGCCGATATCACCATCTATGAGGCCCACGTACGGGATCTGACCGGTAACGATGCCTCTACCGATGCCGCCAAACGCGGCAAGTTTGTCGGCCTGACCCAGGCCAACTCGGTGCCGGTGCAGCACCTCAAGTCCCTGGCCGAGGCCGGGGTCAGCCACCTTCATCTGCTGCCTGTGTTCGACATCGCCACCGTCAACGAGGATCCGGCCAAGGTGGCCAATCTGGACGATCCCTTCAGCAAGCTGTGCCAGGTCAATCCGGACGTGACGAGCTCGGAGTTTGCCGGCTACTGTGCGGGCGGCCAGACCGTCGGCCAGGTGCTGGAGAGCCTCAAGGGGAGCGACAGCAAGGCCTCGCCCAAGGTGCAGGCCCTCTACGGCTACGTGCGCGGGGTGGACTCCTTCAACTGGGGTTATGACCCTTACCACTACACGGTGCCGGAAGGCTCTTATGCCACCAATGCCGAGGGGACGACCCGCATCAAGGAGTTCCGCGAGATGGTGCAGTCCATCAAGCAGAACATCGGCATGAACGTGGTGATGGACGTGGTCTATAACCACACCAATGAGGCCGGGCTCGGCTCCAAGTCGGTGCTCGACAAGATAGTCCCCTGGTATTACCAACGCCTCAATCCGGAAACCGGTGCGGTCGAGAACTCCACCTGCTGCTCCAACACGGCGCCGGAACACGCCATGTTTGCCAAGCTGATCGAAGACTCTCTGGTCACCTGGGCCAAGGAGTACAAGGTCGATGCCTTCCGCTTCGACCTCATGGGCCACCATCCCAAGTCACAGATGGTGGAGGCCCTGGCGGCGGTGAAGAAGGTCAACCCCGAGATGTACTTCTACGGCGAGGGGTGGAACTTCGGTGAGGTGGGGGACGACAAGCGCTTTGAGCAGGCGACCCAGAAACACCTGGCCGGCACCGGCATCGGCTCCTTCTCCGATCGCCTGCGCGACTCGGTGCGTGGCGGCAGCCCCTTCGACGGTGGCAACGGCCTGCGCGAGAGCCAGGGCTTCGGCAACGGCGCCTTCGTCTACCCCAACGAGATGAGCAAGGTGAGCAAGGAGCAGGCCCTGCACCTGGCGGATCTGACCCGTCTCGGCATGGCCGGTAACCTCAAGGCCTTCGTGTTGACCGACAAGGATGGCCTGCCCAAGCGCGGTGACGAGATCGACTACAACGGTCAGGCGGCCGGTTATGCCCAGGATCCTGTCGAGATCCAGAACTATGTCTCCAAGCACGACAACCAGACTCTGTTCGACATCCTCGCCTACAAGGCGCCAGAGGGGGCGGATCTGGTGCGCATGCAGGGGGTCTCGCTGGCCACTGTGCTGCTGGGACAGGGCATTCCCTTCACCCACGCCGGCAGCGAGCTGCTGCGTTCCAAGTCCATGGAGCGAGACAGCTACGACTCGGGTGACTGGTACAACAAGGTGGACTACACCCTGACCGACAACAACTTCGACAAGGGGTTGCCGCGCAAGGACAAGGACGAGGGGAACTACGACCTGATCGAACAGGTGCTGGCCAAGCACGCCAAGCCGAGCGGTGCCGACATGGTGCGGGTCAACGGCTTCTATCAGGAGCTGGTGCGTCTGCGCTACTCCACTCCCCTGCTGCGTCTGGGCAGTGGTGACGAGGTGATCAAGCGGGTCGACTTCCGTAACACGGGGCCGGGTCAGGTGCCTGGGCTGATCGCCATGACCATCGACGACGGCAGCAAGGCCGGCGCAGATCTGGATGCCTCCGCCGACGGGGTGCTGGTGGTGATCAACGCCACCAACAGCGAGCAGAGCGTTGGTAACTTCGTGGATAGCGAAGGTCAGCCCATCGACCTCTCGACCCTGGTGCTCAGCGACAGGCACAACGTGGCCGGCATCGCCGGTGACTCCCGGGTTGAAGGGAGCGTGGTCAAGGTCTCTCCCTGGTCGGCTGCCCTCTTCGTCAAGCCCCAGAGCGCCGAGCGCAGCGGTCTGCCGGTGGGCAAGAAGGTGGATCTCGCCACCGTGCCGCCCTTTGGCAACACCAAGGTCTATCTGCGTGGTCTGTTGGGCCAGTGGGATGCGGTCAACGAGTTCGCCTTCGGCGGCAACTACGCCTATCAGTTTGCCACCGAGGTGGCGGCCGACAAGGTGGGCACGACCGAGGCCAAGGTCGCTGATGCCAATTGGGGCAGCCTCAACTACGGCAAGTGCGATGACACCCCGACCCTGAAGGCCGGTGAGCAGGTCACCCTGTGCAAGAACGGCGGTAATCTGGCCGTCGAGCTGGGTCAGGCCGGTCGCTTCACCTTCACCCTCAAGGCCCAGGACAAGGAACACCCGACCCTGGCCCTGAGTCTGCAGTAAGGATCCCGGCCCGCCAGCGGCTCGGCGCCGGCGGGTCCGCTTCCGTCTTCGGGCGGAATAACACCGAGAGAGTACGAGAGGGGGCGCGGGAGACTGCGCCCCCTGTTTTTATTCAAGAAAAGTGACGCTCTGGTCGCTGTAGCCGATAAAGCCGCCCTGGCGCCATTTCACCTGCCGAGATTCTTCCGATGAACCAAGCCCGTATCAAGTTCGCCATCGACGATGGCTCTACCAATGTCAAAGTCAGCTGGATCGAAGGGGGCGTGCTCAAGACGGTGGTCTCTCCCAACTCCTTTCGCAAGGACTGGAAGAGTGCGGCGCTGCTGCGGGGCCAGAAGGTGTTCAACTACACCATAGGCACCACCAAGTACACCTATGACGCCACCTCCGACAAGGCCCTCTCCACCACCCATATCGAGTATCAGTACGACGATCTCAACCTGCTGGCGGTACACCACGCCCTGTTGCAGACCGGGCTGGTTCCGGGGCCGGTGAGCGTGGTGGTGACCCTGCCCATCACCGAGTATTACAACCCGGATGACTGCCAGCGTAACGAGGCGAAGATCGAGGCCAAGCGCCACAACCTGATGCGCGAGATCAGCCTCAACAAGGGCGAGTTGTTCAGCATAGTGGATGTGGAGGTGATGCCAGAGAGCCTGCCGGCCGTGCTCTCCCATCTGCTCGACTCCAACTGCAACGAGTTCACCAAGTCTCTGGTGATCGACTGTGGCGGCACCACCCTCGACATGGGGATCATCGTGGGGGAGTTTGACGACGTTTCGGCCATCTACGGCAACAACGAGATCGGCGTCTCCATGGTGACCGATGCCGCTCGCAAGTCCCTCGCCGCGGCCGACAGCGACTCCAGCTACCTGGTGGCCAACGAGCTGATCAAGCGCCGCCACGACAGCGCCTTCGTCCAGAGCGTGGTCAACGACGAGTCGCGGATCCCGGAGATCCTGCGCCGCATCGAGACCAAGATCCAGGAGTTGGGGGATCAGGTCGCCTTCGAGGCGAAGAAGTTCGCCAAGAATCCGAACCGGGTCTATCTGGTCGGCGGTGGCGCCCCCCTTATCGAGGCGGCAATCCGCGAGGCGTACCCGACCCTGGGTGAGCGGGTGATGATGATAGAGAATCCCCAGAGCGCCCTCTCCCGGGAGATCTGCCTCTACCACGCGGAGGAGGTGACCATCGATCTGGCCGAGCCCATGCTGCTCGAGGTCGAGTGATGAACCCGGGCAAGAAGCTCAACCTCTCCCTCTACCTCAATCCGGCGCACAGTGCGGCGGATCAGCGGGCTGCCGGCGCGCTGCAGCAGTGGTATCTGGGCCTGCGCCAGAGTGGCAGCGAGCGGGACGACGTCAGCATGACCATGCGGACCTTCCATCGCAGCGTCTACCTGGCCGGCTTGCAGCTCCACCTGTTGAGCCCGCGCCTCTGTCAGCACGTGGCCGAGTCTATCGGACGTGAGCCCCTGACCCTGGCCGAGCTCACCGCCGAGTTGCTCCGTTGCGAGCTGCTGCCGCGGGTCCCCGGGATGGAGGCCGAACAGCCGGAGGCGAGCTTCTCCCCCCGCCAGTTAGAGCAGATCCAGCTGCTGCTGAGCCATACCCGCGCCAGCGGGGAGACGGAGCGGGAGGTGGCCGGCGAGGCGCAGGAGGCGCGGCTTGAGAGTCTGCTGGAGGCGCAACAGGCAGAATTTGCCCGGCTGCATGGCGAGCTGGAGCGGCTGCGCGCCCTGGCCGAGCAGCAGGCGCTGCAACTGCAACAACTGAGGCTGAGCGGGCGCGCCGTCGCGACCCCGGTCGAGAGCAGTCGGGGCAGCACCACCGAGGAGCTGAGCCTGGCCGAGATGGCCCCGCCGACCGAGAAGATGCAGAAGGTGAGGCAGAAGGGGATCTTCTGAGACGAGAGAGCGTGGCACCGGCCACGCTCTTCTGTTTTCAGGGGTTGCACCACCACAGCAGGGCGGCGAAGAAGAGCAGGTTGCCGGCCACGCTCAGCCACAGGGGCAGCCTGTACTCCTTCTTGCTCGACTTGTGGCGCAAGAACTGGCGTGCCAGCAGGGCGCCGGGCCAACCGCCCAGCCAGCTCCAGGTGTGCAGGGTCTGCTCGGGGATGCGCTGACGCTTGAGGCGGGCGGCCCGTTTGTCCCAGCCATAGACCAGAAAGGTGAGCAGGCTCATGGCGACGTAGAAGAGGGCGACCGGCAGGGGGAGGTGACGGCTCAACACCAGCAGGGGGAGGGCCAGCAGCTGGGCGAGGGCGAGCAGGGTCTGAAAGCTGGTCATTTAATCACCCATGGGGGCGCGGCGGCCTGCCTTGATGGCCCCCTTGCGCTTCTTGGCGTCGACCCGGCGCACCTGAGAGGCGCGGGTCGGGCGGGTGGCATGGCGTGCCTTGGGGCGCTCGGCCGCCTTCTTCAGGAGCAGCAGCAGCCGTTCTCTGGCCTCCTGGCGATTCATCTCCTGGCTGCGGTGGCATTCGCTTCGGATCAGGATGAAGCCGTCGTGTACCCGGCTGTCGCGCAGGCGATCCAGCCCCTCCTTGTAGTGGTCTGGCAGGGTGGGGGAGGCGCGGTAGTCAAAGCGCAGCCAGACGGCGGAGTCGGTCTTGTTGACGTGTTGGCCGCCGGCCCCCTGGGCACGCATGGTCTGGAATTGCAGCTCTTGATCGGGGATGTGGCAACGGCTGGAGAGGATCAGCATGGGTTCTTGCGGCTCTGTTCGAATGGAAGGGATTGTAATGCCTGGGAGGAGGCGGGTCGAACTTCTTGATCTCCGTCATCGTTTTATTGAGTCGTCGATTGAAAAAGAGGGTTCCAGCAAGGGGATGGGCTTGTATCGGGAAGAGGAGTATGCAAAATACAAACGAGAATAATTGCTACTTGCGCCAACGATCCAGGAACAAAATCATGAAAAAGACTCTTCTGGCACTGTTTTTTGCTGCCGTGGCGACCCCCGCGGCCTTCGCCGCCCAAGAGGTGAACGTCTACTCCAACCGCCAGGATGAGCTGATCAAGCCCATCATCGAGCAGTTCGAGAAGGAGAGCGGCATCAAGGTGAACCTGGTGTTCGCCAAGGACGGGCTGACCGAGCGCCTGCAGCGCGAAGGCAAGCTGACCCCGGCCGATCTGATGCTGACCACCGACATCAGCCGCCTGACCGAGCTGGTGGACAAAGACCTGGTGCAACCGGTGCAGAGCAAGACCCTGGAGGAGAACATCCCCGCCTCCCTGCGCGATCCTGACGATCGCTGGTTCGCCCTGACCACCCGGGTGCGGGCCATCTACTCCAGCAAGGAGCGTCTCGGCAAGCTGGACGCCATCAGCTATGAGGATCTGGCCAAGCCCGAATACAAGGGCAAGATCTGCGTGCGCAGCGGCAAGAACGACTACAACGTGGCTCTGATCGCCTCCATGATTGCCCACCACGGCAAGGCCGAGGCCAAGCAGTGGCTGGAAGGGGTCAAGGCCAACCTGGCCCGCAAGCCCCAGGGCAACGACCGGGATCAGGTGAAGGCGATCAAGGACGGGGTGTGCGACCTGTCGCTCGGCAACAGCTACTACCTCGGCAAGATGCTGGCCGACCCGGCCCAGAAGGCCTGGGCCGACGCCGTCTACATCAACTTCCCGAACCAGCAGAACCGCGGCGCCCATGTCAACGTGAGCGGCATGGCCATGACCAAGTACGCCAAGAACAAGGAGGCCGCCGTCAAGCTGATGGAGTTCCTCTCCGGTGACGAGGCCCAGCACCTCTATGCGGAGCTCAACACCGAGTATCCGGTCAAGGTCGGGGTGGAGCGCTCGGCACTGGTCAAGTCCTGGGGTGACTTCAAGGCAGACAGCCTGGCGGTGAGCGACTACGCAAAACTGCGCAAGGATGCCCTGACGCTGCTGGATGAAGTGAAGTTCGATCTGTAAGGTGTGGGGGTTTTCCCCACCCGTGTCAGGAAACCGATGAAGTATTCCGGTTGGATGGCCGGCAGCTGGCTCACGGGCTTGCTGCTGGCCTTGCCCATTGTGGCCCTCTTCGTTTCCGCCCCGTCTGCCGACGGGGCGGTGATCTCGCATCTGGTCGATACGGTGCTCGGCACCTACGTGGCCAATACCCTGCTGCTGATGGTGCTGGTGGTGGCACTCTCGCTGCTGTTCGGGGTGCCGACCGCCTGGCTGGTGGCCATGTGCCAGGTGCCGGGACGGCGTGCCCTGGAGTGGGCGCTGATGCTGCCCATGGCGATGCCCTCCTACATCGTCGCCTACGTCTATACGGATCTGCTCGACTTTTCCGGCCCCCTGCAGGCGACCCTGCGCACCTGGTTCGGGCCCGAGCTGCGGCTGCCCGAGATCCGCTCCCTCGGCGGAGCGGCCTGGATGCTGGCGCTGGTGCTCTTTCCCTATGTCTATCTGCTGACCCGGGCCTCCTTCCTCGAGCAGTCGGTGAGCCTGATCCAGTCGAGTCGGCTGCTCGGCTGCAGCCCCTGGCAGAGTTTCCGTCGCCTCAGCCTGCCGCTGGCCCGGCCCGCCATCATGGTGGCTGCCTCCCTGGTGGCGATGGAGACCCTGGCCGACTTCGCCACCGTGCACTTCTTCGCGGTCAACACTCTCACCACGGCGGTCTATGACACCTGGCTCGGCTACGGCAGCCTATCGGCGGCCTCGGCCCTCTCCTGCCTGATGCTGGTGGGGGTGGCGGCACTCATCGCCCTGGAGCGGCTCAGTCGCCGTCGGCGTCAGGTGTTCCAGAAGGGAATGGGTCACGAGCCCCCCCTCTGCTATCCCCTCTCACCGCTGTGGCGCGCCCTGGCGGCTATCTGGTGCTGGGGGTTGGTGCTGGCGGGTTTCGCCCTGCCGTTTGCCATCCTGCTCGACTATGCCATCGACTACGCCGGCCCCTCCTGGACGCCGGAGTTCGTGCGCTTCTCCGGCAACAGCCTGATGATCTCGGGGCTGGTGGCCCTGCTGGCGGTGGCGCTCTCCCTGCTGCTGCTCTTCACCCGCCGCCTCGACGGCGGGGTGAAGAGCCTGGTCCCCCTGCGACTGGCGGCCCTCGGCTACGCCCTGCCGGGGACCGTACTCGCCATCGGTGTGCTGGTGCCCCTGACCTCCCTCGACTTTGCCATCAACGATCTGGCCGAGTGGCTCGGTATGAGCGGCCCCGGCCTGCTCTTCACCGGCACCCTCACCGCCATCGTCTTCGGCTATCTGGTGCGTTTTTGCGCCATCGCTATCGGCTCGGTAGAGAGCAGCATGGGCAAGATAGCCCCCAGCCTCGACATGGCGGCGCGCACCCTGGGTGAGCGCAGTGTCGGCATGTTGCGTCGGGTGCACCTGCCTCTGGTGCGGCGCGGTCTGCTGGCCGGTGCCATGCTGGTGTTTATCGAGTCGATGAAGGAGTTGCCGGCGGCCCTGCTGCTGCGCCCCTTCAACTTCGAGACCCTGGCCACCCATGTCTATCAATTCGTTTCCGACGAAATGCTCGAGCGCGGCGCGCTCGGGGCCATCGTCATCGTCCTGGTCGGTCTGTTGCCCCTCATCTGGGTCAACCGCTCTCTCGACGGCCAGGGCCACTGAATCCAAGGAGTCGCCCATGTCGGTGCTTTCGGTCGAGCGGGTGAGCTGCCGCTACAATGGCCACAACGTGCTGGAAGATCTCTCCCTGACCGTGGGAGAGAACGAGATCGTCTGTCTGCTCGGGGCGAGCGGCTGTGGCAAGACCACCTTGCTCAAGGCCATCGCCGGCCTGCTGCCCCTCGCGGCGGGCACCATCCGCCTGGGGGGGGAGACCCTGGAGGGACAGGGGGTCATGGTGGCGCCTGAGGCGCGCCAGATCGGCATGATCTTTCAGGACTATGCCCTCTTCCCCCACCTGACGGTGGCGGGCAACATCGCCTTTGGCATCAGCCAACGCCCCAAGGGAGAGCAGGCTGCCGAGGTGGCCAGGGTGCTCGAGCTGGTCAACCTGCAGGGGCTGGCCGACCGCTATCCACACCAGCTCTCCGGGGGGCAGCAGCAACGGGTCGCCATCGCTCGGGCCCTGGTCTGCCAGCCGCGCCTGATGCTGCTCGACGAGCCCTTCTCCAATATCGATACCCAGGTACGGATGAAGCTCATCGCCGAGATCCGTGCCCTGCTCAAGAGTCGCGGCATCGGAGCCGTGTTTGTCAGCCACAGCAAGGAAGAGGCATTCGCCTTCGCCGATCGGCTGGCCCTGTTTCGCAGTGGTCACATCGAGCAGGTGGGGGAGCCGGAGCGGCTCTATCGCAGACCCGAGAACCGCTTCGTGGCCGAGTTCCTCGGGGCGGTCAACTACCTGCCGGCCGAGGTGCTGGACGAGCGTCGGGTGATGACGCCGCTCGGTGAGGTGACCGGCAGCGAGCCCCATGGTCACGCCACCGGCCGCCGCCTCTCCCTGATGCTGCGCCCGCGCCAGCTGCATCTGCAGCCGGATGTGGCAGGCTGGCCCCTGGTGGGGCAGCAGTTTCTCGGCCACCACTGCAAGGTGAGCATCGCCTGCGGCGATCTGACGCTGGAGGCGAGTTGCGCCGAGCCGCTGCCGATGGGGGCGGTGAGGGTGGAGGTGGCCCCCCATCCACTGGTATTGTTTGAACCCTGATTTGTTCCCGAGCAAGGATCGGGCTCCCGACGAGCCTATAATGGTCCGCTCAACTCGATGAGGGAGATAGGATATGCAAGCCCAACAAGGCGTCTGTGCCGAACCGAACCTGCACGCACTCTACCTGATGCTCAACCGTTGCGGTGACGCCGGCGAGCTGGCGGCCCGCCTGGCCAGGACCCCGGCCCTGTGGCAGTCGGTGCAGGCCGACTTTCCCGATGCCGGCTTCAGCGGCCTGGTGGCCATCGGCTCCGAGGCGTGGGACTCCCTCTACCCTGTCGCCCGTCCCGAGCAGTTGCGTGGTTTCATGGCCCAGTCTGCCAACGGTCACGAGGCGCCCCACACCCCGTTCGATCTCTTCGTCCAACTGCGTGCCGACCGGGTCGATGTGCTGCACCACGCCGGTCATCGACTGCTGGCCCTGCTCGCCGGTCTGGTGACGATCGCCGAGGAGCAGCGCGGTTTTCGCAACCTCGACTGCCGGGATCTGACCGGCTTCGTGGATGGTACCGAGAACCCGCAGGGGGATCACAGGCCCGAGGTGGCGCTGGTCGAGGGCGGCGAGTTCGCCGGTGGCTCCTACCTGCATGTGCAGCGTTTCGTTCACGCCATGAGCGATTGGGAGAAGCTGGCCCTGAAGAGTCAGGAAGACATCATAGGCCGCACCAAGGTCGACAACATCGAGTACGAGTCGGTGGACAAGCCGCTCACCGCCCACATCAAGCGGGTCAACCTGAAGACCCCCAAGGGGGAGTCGATGGAGATACTGCGCCAGAGCATGCCCTGGGGCTCCATGAGCGAGCAGGGGCTCTACTTCATCTCCTGCTGCCGCACTCCGCTCCACTTCAATGCCATGCTGGCCAGCATGTACAAGGGAGAGGGTGGCCACTTCGACCACCTGCTGCGCTTCACCCGGGCCGTGACCGGCGCCGCCTTCTTCGCCCCGAGCAGCGACTTCCTGGCGCGTCAGGGAGCGTGAGCCCCACAATGCACAAACCCGGCCGAGGCCGGGTTTGTTGTCTCTGGGCGGTCAGACTCAGGGGGTCTGCTCGAACAACTCGAGGGCCGACATGTAGAGCTCCTCGATCTCGGTATCGCTGGTCGGGGTGATGAAGATGGTGTCATCACCGGCGATGGTGCCGAGGATCCCTTCCGCCTTGCCGAGAGAGTCGAGCAGGCGGGCAATCAGCTGGGCCGCACCCGGGCTGGTGTGGATCACCACCAGGGCGCCGTTGTGGTCGATATCCAGCACCAGGTTCTTGAGGGGGCTGGAGGTGGTGGGCACGCCCAGTTCGACCGGCAGGCAGTAGACCATCTCCATCTTGGCGTTGCGGGTGCGCACCGCGCCGAAGCGGCTCAGCATCCGGGATACCTTGGACTGGTTGATATTCTCGAAACCCATTTCCTGCAGGGCGGCGACGATTTCCGCCTGGGAGCCAAACCGTTCCTCCTTGAGCAAGGCCTTGAAAGCCTTCGCCAGCTTCTCTTGCTTGTCGTTATGTTTCATCTTGGTCTCAGCGTAAGGATGCCTGTGGTGCCCAGGCGGCAGGGGTGTTAGCCCGCTTATTCTGCATTCGGCCCCCGCTTTTTGCAAGAAAGAGCGATTTGTAGTGCATATTGATTCAATTTTGGCTTGCTTTGGCCAACGCTAAGGCTAGAATTGGAGCTTCCTTCTGCAAACTTATTCATTATCTCTGTATGGCTATTGAGTTGTCCCATGTGGTCAAGAGCTGGCAGGAACACCCCATTCTGCAGCATGTCTCGTTTCGTACCGAACCGGGTGAGACCCTGGTATTGCTGGGCCCAAGCGGTGCCGGCAAGAGTTCTCTGCTGCGCCTGATGAACCTGCTCGATACCCCGGACAGCGGCACCCTGCAGATAGGGGGCGCTGAATTTTCTTTCCCGTATGCCCTCGGGGCTGCCGAGTTTGCCCGTCAGAGCCAGGCCCTGCGTCGCAAGGTCGGCATGGTGTTTCAGCAGTATCATCTGTGGCCCCACCTCACCGTGATGGAGAACCTCATCGAGGCGCCCGTCAAGGTGCTGGGAATGGGCCGGGCCGAGGCCATCGACAAGGGTCGCTATCTGCTCGTCCAGCTGCGGCTGGGGGACAAGCAGGATGCCTGGCCGGCCCGCCTCTCCGGTGGCCAGCAGCAGCGGGTGGCCATCGCCCGCGCCCTGATGATGGATCCCGAGATCCTGCTCTTTGACGAGCCGACCGCAGCCCTGGATCCCGAGATCACCAAGGAGGTGGCCGAGATCATCCGTACCCTGGCCGGTACCGGCATCACCCAGGTGGTGGTGACCCACGAGGTGGAGTTTGCCCGCCGCATCGCCAGCCAGGTGATCTACCTGGAGCGTGGCCAAATTATTGAGATGGGAGGGCCCGAGTGTTTCACTGCCCCCCGTACCGAGCGTTTCGCTCAATTTCTGATGCATTGATAAGGAAAGATGTCATGAAAAAAGCAGTCATGCTGTTTGCTGCCCTGGGTCTGATGAGCGGTGCCGTGGTCGCCAAGGAGATCAAGTTTGCCACCGAGGCGACCTATGCGCCGTTCGAGTTTATCGACGACAAGAACGAGTTCCAGGGTTTCGACATCGATCTGGCCCGTGCCATCTGCAGCGAGGCCAAGCTGGAGTGCAGCTTCCACAACCAGGCGTTTGACAGCCTGATCCCGAGTCTCAAGTTCCGTCGCTACGACGTGGCCATCGCTGCCATGGACGTGACTCCGGAGCGTGCCGCCCAGGTCGACTTCTCCGACATTTATTACGAGAACACCGCCGTGTTCGTGACCAGGAAGGGTGGCCTCAAGAGCCCCGAAGAGCTGGCCCAGAAGACGGTGGGCGTGCAAAACGGTACCTCCCATCAGAGCTATGTGCTGGATAACTGGAACAGCAAGGGGGTGCTGAGCGTGCCTTACGCCAGCTATCAGAACGCCTTCCTCGATATGCTCAACGGCCGTATCGATGCCGTGTTTGCCGACACCGCCGTGGCGGCCGAGTGGCTCAAGCAGCACCCGGAATACGCCATGCTGGGTGACAAGGTGACCGACGCCAAGTACTTCGGTACCGGCTTCGGGATGGCCGTCGCCAAGGGCAATGGCGAGCTGCTCGCCCAGCTGAACGCGGGTCTGAAGGCCATCAAGGCCAACGGTACCTACCAGAAGATCTATGACAAGTACTTCGCTCACTGATCCATGTTGAATCTGCTGTTACAGGCCACCCTCATGACCCTCGGTCTGGGGCTGGCCTCCCTGCTCGGCGGCCTGCTGCTGGCTATCCTGTTCAGTGCCGCCGAGCTCTCGGGCCGACGCCTCCTGGCCTGGCCGGTGGCCCTGGTCACCTCGCTCATTCGTGGCCTGCCCGAAATTCTGGTCGTGCTCTTCATCTATTTCGGTTCGACCCAGGTGCTGTTTCTCATCAGCGGGGAGTATGTGGAGTTCAGCCCCTTTGCCTGTGGCGTACTGGCCCTCTCTCTGCTGTTTGCCAGCTACGCCAGCCAGACCCTGCGTGGCGCCCTCAATGCGGTGCCCATGGGACAGCGGCAGGCGGCCTGGGCTCTCGGCCTCGGGCGTGTGCACACCTTCGTGCACATCGTGTTGCCCCAGGCCTGGCGTCACGCCCTGCCCGGGCTTGGCAACCAGTGGTTGGTGCTGCTCAAGGACACGGCCCTGGTGTCACTCATCGGGGTCAATGACCTGATGCGTCAGGCCCAGCTCGCCTCGGCCAGCACCTATGAGCCCTTCACCTGGTACGCCAGCGCGGCCGCCATCTACCTGGTCATCTCCCTGTGCAGCGAGGGGCTGCTGGGACGGGCCGCCCGCTATACCCGCCGCTACGGAGGCTAGTCATGCTCGCCTATCTCACCACCTTGCTCGAGGGGCTCGGCACCACCCTCGGCCTGACGGCGGCCAGCCTGCTGCTGGGGGTCACCCTGGCCCTGCTGATGACCTGGGTGCTGGAGCGCAGGGTGCCTCTGGTGCGCCAGCTGGTGCAGGTCTGGCTCCTGCTTTTCACCGGCACGCCACTCTTGGTGCAGATCTTCCTCATCTATTACGGGCCGGGGCAGTTCTCCTGGCTCAAGGAGAGCTGGCTCTGGATCTGGCTCAAACAGCCCTGGTTCTGTGCCATGCTGGCGCTCGGCTTCAACACCGCCGCCTATTCGACCCGACTGTTCAAGGGGGCCCTCGATGCCATCCCGGCCGGGGAGGTGGAGGCGTGTCGGGCGTTGGGCATGGGCCCGGGGCAGACCCTCTGGATGAAGGTACGCCATGCGGCGCGGCGTCTGGTGCCGGCCTACTCCAACGAGGTGATCCTGGTGCTCAAGGGGAGCTCACTGGCCAGCACCATCACCATCATGGATATCATGGGGCTGGCCCAGCGCCTCAACGCCCAGACCTATGACACCCTGGCGGTGTTCGGGGTGGCCGGTTGCCTCTACCTGGGTATGAATGGATTGTTAACGGTCATGTTCAGAATCCTGGAGCGGCGGGCCTTGCGCTTTCAGCTGTGAGGGGTCGAATGAGCATAAAAATGGGAAAAAACCGTGTCTTGTATCTACTTATAGGTATTTTCCCGTGACAATCTTCTCCCCTTGCCCGGTGCCTCACAGAACCCGACGCTGAGCCTGTTATCAGATTGTTTTTTCGGGGGTGATCCAGTAAGGTGAGGCGCACAAGAACATAGTGCCTTAAACCTACGCTTAAACAGGGAGTTGATCATGAAAGTTGCCGTACTGGGTGCCGCAGGTGGCATCGGCCAAGCCCTCGCTCTGCTGCTGAAAAACCGTCTGCCGGCCGGCTCCGAGCTGAGCCTCTATGACATCGCCCCGGTGACCCCGGGTGTCGCCGTGGATCTCAGCCATATCCCGACCGATGTAAAGATCAAGGGCTTCAGTGGTGAGGATCCGACGCCGGCTCTGGTCGGTGCCGATGTGGTGCTGATCTCAGCCGGTGTGGCTCGCAAGCCGGGCATGGATCGCTCCGATCTGTTCAACATCAACGCCGGAATCGTTCGCAACCTCATCGAGAAGTGCGCGGCCACCTGCCCGAAGGCGCTGATCGGTATCATCACCAATCCGGTCAACACCACGGTCGCCATCGCTGCCGAGGTACTGAAGAAGGCCGGTGTCTATGACAAGCGCCGTCTGTTCGGTGTCACCACCCTGGACGTGATCCGTGCCGAGACCTTCGTCGCCGAGGCCAAGGGGCTGAACGTGGACAATGTACGCGTCAAGGTGATCGGCGGTCACAGTGGCACCACTATCCTGCCGCTGCTCTCCCAGGTTGAAGGGGCTACCTTCACCGAGGAAGAGGTTGCTGCCATGACCAAGCGAATCCAGAACGCCGGTACCGAAGTGGTGGAAGCCAAGGCCGGTGGCGGCTCTGCCACCCTCTCCATGGGTCAGGCAGCCTGCCGCTTCGGCCTCTCCCTTATCAAGGGCCTGCAGGGCGACGCCAACGTCATCGAGTGTGCCTATGTGGAAGGTAACGGCGAGCACGCCACCTTCTTCGCCCAGCCGGTGCTGCTCGGCAAGAACGGTGTCGAAGCCGTGCTGGAGTACGGTGCCCTGAGTGCCTTCGAACAGCAGGCCATGGACAGCATGCTGGATACCCTCAAGGGTGACATCCAGCTCGGTATCGACTTCGTCAAGTAAGTCGACCGCGAGAAGAAGGGGAGCCCAGGCTCCCCTTTTGCATTTCAGTGTGCCGCCCGGCGGCCGATAAACAGGAACAGCAGGAGGTGGTATGAAGAAGATGCTCTGTTTGTCCCTGTGGGGTATGGCGGCCTTCGCCTGGGGGGCCGAGGCGATCCCCGTAGTGCGTGCCCCGGCGGGGAGTGAGGCGCCGATGGAGGCGGTACAGCTCTATAGCCAGGATGAGTTGCTCACCTGGATCGAGCAGGGAACCCATCTCAAGCGGGTGAAAGATGACAAGTGCCAGTTGACCCAGGATATCGAGGCCCGTGCCAGTGTGATGAAGATCCCCGCCTATCAATTCCTGTGGGGAGACATGCTGGCCTGGGGCGTCTGCACCGGGAGCAATGCCGAACTGGGTATCTCCTACCTGCGAGAGGCCGCCGATCAAGGGCTGGCTCCGGCGCTGGAACAGCTGGGGCGCTACTACTGGAAGGGGATCCTGGTACAAAAGGATCTGCAACGTGCCGAGGTGATGCTGCGTGAGGCGGCCGGGGCCGGGTTTACCAAGGCCCAGATCGAATGGGTGGAATTTCTGGTAGCGGGTCACGGTAGTCCGCTCGACTACGAGAGCGCCTATCGCTGGCTCCATAATGCCGTGATTGGTGACAAGCAGTTGCACCAGAAGGCGGCCTCACTGCTCTCGCGTCTTGCCAGCAAGATGCCCGACAATGTGGTGACACGCGCCAAGGCGATGCACTAAAACGAGGGGCGTGCCAGGCACGCCCCTTGCTGGTTACAGGCTCTGATGGGGGCCAAAAAACTCGTAGTGCAGGCGCCCCTCTTCGACTCCGCGTTCACTCAACTGGCGTTTCACCTCTCTCATGAACCCTTCCGGACCGCAGAAGTAGTAGTGGGCTCCCGCCGGCAGCAGCTCGTTAACCTGCTCGAGATCCAGCTGGCCGGCAAAGTCGAACTTCCCCTCATCCCCGGCGCGTGGCTGACGATACCAGGTTCTCGCCTCCAGGTTGGGGAGACGGGCAGCCTTGCCGGCAATGTCATCTGCAAAGGCGTGCAGGCCACCGTATTCACAGGCGTGCAGCCAGCGAACTTCCCCTTGATGACCGGTGACGATCAGCTGGTTGAGCATGGCCAGCATGGGGGTGAGCCCCACGCCACCGGAGAGCAGGACGATCGGCGTATTGGTGGTCGCATTGAGGAAGAAATCCCCCGCCGGCGGGATCACGGCCAGCTCGTCTCCTTCCTCGAGGCGATCGTGCAGCAGGTTGGAGACCTGACCACCGGCTTCCCGTTTGACGCAGATACGATAGCTGCGGCCATTGGGGGCATCGGAGAGGGAGTACTGCCGGATCTCGGTATGGGCAAGGTCGGGGTGGCTCAGCTGCAGGCTCAGGTACTGGCCAGGAATAAAGTCCACCACGCTTTCCCCGTCTTTGGGCTCGAGCACGAAGCTGGTGATGAGATCGGACTCGATGCGCTTCTGACGAATGACGAAGGGGCGGGTGCCGCGCCAGCCACCTGTGGCCTCTTCCCGCTCGGCATAGATCTGCTCCTCGCGGCCGATGAAGATGGAGGCGAGCAGACCATAGGCCTTCTCCCAGGCGGCCAGAATCTCATCGGTGACCGCTTCGCCCCCCAATTCTTTGAGCGTGGCCAAGAGATGGCTACCTACTATGTGGTATTGTTCCGGCTTGATCAGGAAGCCGGTGTGTTTGTGGGCGATGCGCTCGACGGCGCCGGTCAGGGCCGACAGGTTGTCGATATGGCGTGCATAGGCCGCGACGGCGTTGAACAGTGCCACCGGCTGACCCCCCGAGTGCTGGTGGGCCAGGTTGAAGACATCCTTGAGTTCGGGATTGTGGGTGAACATGCGCTGGTAGAAGTGGCGGGTCAGAGCGGGGCCGGCTGACTCCAGAAGGGGGATGGTGCTCTTGATAGTGGCAATCGTCTGTTGATCCAGCATGGTGATCTCCGCTTTAATTAAACATATAAAATGTCACTTACATAAGTGGCATCCTAAATGTTTATTTGATTCAGATCAATCTTTCATCGCCATTGAGAGCAAGCACCCATTATGAGACTGACCAGCTATACCGATTTTGGACTGAGAGCCCTGCTCTATCTGGCCACCCTGCCGGAGGGGGAGCTGTCGAGTGTGGGCAAGGTCTCGGCCCTCTATGACGTCTCACGCAACCACATGGTCAAGGTGATCAACCAGCTGGTGAAGCTGGGTTATCTGGGCTCCCAGCGAGGCAAGAACGGGGGGATCTGGTTGGCGGTGAAGCCTGCCGAGGTGAACGTGGGGGCGGTAATTCGTGAGCTGGAAGGGAATCTCGACGGGATCGATTGTGGCTCTCCGGTTTGCCACATCGTCTCTGTCTGTCTGCTCAAGGGGGCGCTCAAGGAGGCGATGAACGCCTTCCTGGGGGTGATGGACAACTATACCCTGGAGGATCTCCTCGCCAATCGCAGTGAACTGCAACAGGTATTCGGTCAGCTCATTCCCACCCTGACGGTGGAAGAGGAGCCCGAAGAGTAAGGGGGCGGCCAGTTGGCCGCCCCTGCTTTTCATCAGTGTTCGTTCTCTCGCTCGCGGCGATAGAGGGCGGGCATCAGACGCACCAGCTTCACCATGTTCTGTTCCACCTCGACGATCTCGATGGGATAGCCGGCCAGGCGCAGGCTGATATTGGGCTGGGGCAGATCTTCCAGGTATTCGAGGATCAGACCATTGAGGGTTCGCGGTCCGTCGGTGGGCAGATGCCAGCCCATCTCCTTGTTGAGTTCGCGAATGTTGGCCGACCCCTCCACCAGATAGGTGCCATCGGGCTGGGGGTGAATTTCGTCGCTCGGTGTCGGCGCCATGGAGGTGGTGAAGTCACCGACGATCTCCTCGAGGATATCGTCCAGGGTGATGAGCCCCTGGATATCCCCGTACTCGTCGACGATGAGACCGATGCGCTCCTTGTTGCGCTGGAACTTGGCCATCTGCACATTGAGGGGCGTGCCCTCGGGGATGAAGTAGATCTCCTTGACCGCCCGCAGCAGGCTCGACTTGTTGAACTGCTCCTTGGCCAGTAGTCGCAGGGCATCGCGGGCATGCAGAAAGCCCACCACATCGTCGATGTTATCCCGATAGAGCAGTGCCTTGGTGTGGGGACTGTGCACCAGTTGGCGCACTATGCTCTTCCAGTCGTCGTTGATGTCGATGGCATAGATATCGTTGCGCGGCACCATGATGTCTTCGACCAGCACCTTGTCGAGATCCAGGATGCTGAGCAGCATGTCCTGGTGGCGCTGGGGGATCAGGCTACCCGCTTCGTTGACTATGGTGCGCAGCTCTTCGGGGCTGAGGGAGTGATCCGAACCCGGTTGCAGGCGCAGCATCCGCAGCAGCAGGTTGGTCACCCCGTTGATCATCCAGACGAAGGGGGAGAGAGGGACCATCAGGGCATTGAGTACGATGGAGGCCGGATAGGCGATCCGCTCGGGGAACATGGCCGCCAGGGTCTTCGGTGTTACCTCGCCAAAGATGAGCACGACTATGGTCAGGCCGAAGGTGGCCACGGCGACCCCGAGATCTCCGAACAAACGAATGCAGACCACGGTGGCGATGGCCGAGGCGAGGATGTTGACCAGGTTATTACCGATGAGGATGAGGCCGAGCAGACGATCGGGGCGTTCGAGCAGTTTCTCGACCCGACGGGCCGCACGATGCTTGGTCTGGGCCAGATGACGCAACCGGTAGCGGTTGAGTGACATCATGCCGGTCTCGGAGCTGGAGAAGAAGGCGGAACAGAGGATGAGCAGCACCAGAACGATGAGTAGTGTGCCCGTCGATATGCTATCCAAAAAGGACTCCCTTGGTTGGTTGATAGAGTGCGGCCATCGTCAGCTCAGGAGGATCTCCTTGACGAAGCGGCTGCCAAAATAGGCGAGAGTAAGGATCAGGCTGCCCAACAGGCTCAGCCAGACGACCTTGCGACCCCGCCAGCCATGGACGTGATGCCCCCATAGCAGGAACACATAGACGCACCAGGCGATGATGGAGAGGATCGCCTTATGGGCCTTGCCCTGAGCAAACATGTCGCTGAGGAAGAAGAAGCCGGAGGCGATGGAGAGGGTGAGCAGGAACAGGCCCACCGTCATGAGGCGAAACAGTCGCTTCTCGACCGTCATCAGAGGGGGCATGGCTGGCAGGTGAGTCAGCTTGCGCGCCTTGAGGCGATAGTCGAGATAGGCCAGCTGCAGGGCAAACAGGCTGGCGATGGAGAGCACGGAGTAGGCGATGAGGGCCAGCCCGATATGAAGCAGCAGCTGGGGGTGTGACTCCAGGTGGGTGATGAAGTGGTTCGGGATCAGGGTGTCTGCCACGATAAGCAGGGCCGAAAAGCCGTAGACCACAGGAAGCAGCAGCCAGCCATTGAAGCGCTTGGTCACACCGGTCATGAAGGCACTGATGATGAAGCTGACCAGAGAGGCGACATTGAGCAGGCTCAGGTTCTGCCCCGACTGGGTGAGCACCTCCTGTGTCAGCGAGAAAAGATGGCAGAGCAGGGCCAGTCCGGCACAGGCAAACAGTTGCCTGTGTCCCTGCGCTCCCGGAGAGAGCAGCAGATGCAGGGAGGCGATGATGGCCAGCAGATAAAAGGCCAGCGCCAGAACGGAGAGGACGATCATAGGTAAGTCGTTGCCGAGCAAGCTCTTCTGTGGTCAAGATAGGCAGTATACCCTCTGCGGCGCCCTGCTCGCCAGTTGTGCAATTCCGATCCTGCCCCCATATCCGGCTCATCGGACCCAGCCTGCCATCGTGCCGCAGCCGATGCTGGGTTATAATGCCGCCAATTTGCAACGCCAAGACATTCGGAACGCGTCATGTTTGAGAATTTGACAGATCGACTCTCGCGCACCCTGCGCAATATCAGTGGCCGTGGCCGCCTCACCGAGGAGAACATCAAGGAGACCCTGCGTGAAGTGCGCATGGCCCTGCTGGAAGCCGACGTGGCGCTGCCCGTGGTGCGTGACTTCGTGGCGCGCGTCAAGGAGCGGGCCGTCGGCCAGGAGGTCGCCAAGTCCCTGAGCCCGGGTCAGGCCTTCATCAAGATCGTCCACGCCGAACTGGTCGGCGTCATGGGGGAGGCCAACGAGCAGCTCAACCTGGCGGCCCAGCCCCCCGCCATCATACTGATGGCCGGTCTGCAGGGTGCCGGTAAGACCACGTCGGTGGGCAAGCTGGCCAAATTCCTCAAAGAGCGTAACAAGAAGAAGGTGCTGGTGGTCAGTGCCGATGTCTACCGTCCGGCGGCGATCAAGCAGCTCGAGACCCTGGCGAGCGACATCGGTGTCGACTTCTTCCCGAGCGAGGCGACCCAGAAACCCATCGATATCGCCAACGGCGCCATCGACCACGCCCGCAAGAAGTTCTATGACGTGGTGATCGTCGATACCGCGGGTCGTCTTCATGTGGATGGCGAGATGATGGAGGAGATCAAGGATCTCCACGCTGCCATCAAGCCCATCGAGACCCTGTTCGTGGTTGACGCCATGACCGGTCAGGACGCCGCCAACACCGCCAAGGCATTTAACGAGGCGCTGCCCCTGACCGGTGTCATCCTCACCAAGGCGGACGGTGACGCCCGCGGTGGTGCCGCCCTGTCGGTGCGCCACATCACCGGCAAGCCGGTCAAGTTTATCGGTGTCGGTGAGAAGACCGACGCCCTCGAGCCGTTCCACCCGGACCGACTCGCCTCCCGTATCCTCGGCATGGGTGACGTACTCTCCCTGATCGAGGAGGTGGAGCGTAGCGTCGACAAGGAGAAGGCCGCCAAGCTGGCCGAGAAGGTCAAGAAGGGACAGGGGTTCGATCTCGAGGACTTCCGCGAGCAACTGGCCCAGATGCGTAACATGGGCGGCATGATGGGGCTGCTCGACAAGCTGCCCGGTATGTCCGGCCTGCCCGATAACGTCAAGGATCAGATGGATGACAAGCTGACCGTGCGTATGGAGGCCATCATTGGCTCCATGACGCGCAAGGAGCGCGCCCATCCCGACATTATCAAGGGCTCACGCAAGCGCCGTATCGCGGCCGGTGCCGGGGTTGAGGTGCAGGATGTGAACCGCCTGCTCAAGCAGTTCACCGAGATGCAGCGGATGATGAAGAAGATGTCCGGCAAGGGCGGTATGCGCAAGATGATGAGTCAGATGCGCGGTATGATGCCGCCGGGCTTCGGCGGTGGTCGTGGATTCTGACCCGACCGGGAGGGCTCGCTACGGCGAGCCCTCTGCGTTTCTATTGGGCAAAAAATGGCAGGTTCGGTTGCATTTGTTCCGAATCCAAGTAGAATTATGCGGCTTATTTTAAGCTAGGGTCCGCGTGTTTGCGGGCCTTGTTCATTTGATGTTTATGAGGACGATATGGTAACCATTCGTTTACAGCGTGGTGGCGCGAAAAAGCGTCCGTTCTATCAGGTAGTAGTTGCCGACAGCCGTAACGCCCGTGACGGCCGCTTCATCGAGCGCGTAGGCTTCTTCAACCCGATCGCCGCCGGTCAGGCTGAAAAGCTGAACCTGGATCTGGCTCGCATCGACCACTGGGTTGCCACTGGCGCCAACGTGTCCGATCGCGTTGCCAAGCTGATCAAAGACGCCCGCAAGGCTGCTTAATCAGTCTGTAAGGTAAGGAGTCCCGAGGTGGAAAAACCTGTAGTCATGGGCACACTCGGTACCGTTTACGGTATCAAGGGTTGGCTCAAAGTGAACTCCTTCACCGACGTTGCCGAAGCGATTTTCGATTACAACCCCTGGCTGATTCAGCAAAACGGGGAGTGGCGCGAAATCCGGGTTTCCGGCTGGAAACGTCACAACAAGGGTCTGATTTGCAAGCTGGACGGTATCGACCTGCGCGAAGAAGCCCTCGCCCTGACCAATCTCGAGATTGGCGTCAATCCGGAACTGCTGCCGGAACTGCCCGAAGGGGAGTTCTACTGGCGCGACCTTATCGGTTGCTCCGTAGTCACCACCAAGGGGTATGATCTCGGCAAGGTGACTGAGTTGATGGAGACCGGCTCCAACGATGTGCTGGTCGTCAAGGCGAATGTAAAAGATGCCTTTGGCAAACAGGAGCGGCTGTTGCCGTTTCTGGAAGGGCAGGTGATCCTCAATGTCGATCTCGCTGCCAAAACAATCGAAGTTGATTGGGATCCTGGTTTCTAGTTCCCTGACATTCGGTGTCGGAGGTTTCATATGTGGATTGGGGTAATCAGCCTCTTCCCGGAAATGTTCCGAGCCATTACCGAACACGGGGTAACGGGTCGGGCCGTCAAGAATGGCCTGCTGCAGATTGAGTGCTGGAACCCCCGGGACTTTACCCACGACAAACACCGCACGGTCGATGATCGACCCTATGGTGGTGGGCCCGGCATGTTGATGATGGTTCAGCCGCTGCGTGATGCGATTCACGCGGCCAAGAAGGCGGCAGGTGACGGGGCGAAAGTCATCTATCTCTCACCGCAGGGGCGCAAGCTGACACAGGCTGGCGTCACCGAGCTGGCGGTCAACCGGAAGCTGATTCTGGTGGCCGGTCGATACGAGGGTATCGACGAGCGGGTAATCCAGACCGAGGTCGACGAAGAGTGGTCCATCGGTGATTACGTGCTAAGTGGCGGCGAGCTGCCTGCCATGACCCTGATCGACGCGGTATCGCGTCTGGTCCCCGGGGTCTTGGGTGATCAGGCCAGCGCCGAGCAGGACTCCTTCACGGATGGCCTGTTGGATCATCCCCACTACACCCGGCCCGAGGTGTTGGATGGGCTGACGGTGCCAGAGGCGCTGCTGAGTGGTAATCATGCGCTGATTCGGCGCTGGCGACTGAAGCAGTCTCTCGGACGGACCTGGCTGAGAAGGCCGGAACTTATTAACAACCTAGCTCTGACTGACGAGCAAGAATCACTTCTTGCCGAGTATGTTCGCGAACAGCAGGACATCGTTAAGTAGAGTTATCAGTTAACCCTAGGTAGGAAAAGACAATGAGCAAGATTATTCAACAGCTTGAACAAGAGCAAATGCGTACCGATATCCCGGCTTTCGCCCAGGGCGATACCGTGCGTGTTCAAGTTCGCGTTAAAGAAGGTGGTAAAGAGCGTCTGCAGGCTTTCGAAGGCGTTGTTATTGCCAAGCGTAACCGCGGTCTGCACTCTGCTTTCACCGTTCGCAAGATCTCCAACGGCGAAGGTGTTGAGCGTGTATTCCAGACTCACTCTCCGCTGATCCACAGCGTAGAGCTGAAGCGTCGTGGTGACGTTCGCCGCGCCAAGCTGTACTACCTGCGCAACCTGTCCGGTAAAGCTGCTCGTATCAAAGAGAAGCTCAACTAATTCCGACAGGAATGAAAAGGCTCGCCAATGGCGAGCCTTTTTCGTTGGGTTGGTGACTACTGTACCCGGATTACCGAGTTGTCACGACCGAAAGGGCCAGGCACATAGTCGTCGGCTGCCCAGTCATTGTCATAGCGCTCTTCCCCCTCCGGATTGACCAGTCGGTAGCAGTATTGAAACTGTGCCTGCCGATCGGTGGGCAGGTTCAGGGTGGTCTTGAACTCCCCGCTCTTCATCCTCTTCAGCTCCAGTGGTTCCCACTGATTGAACTCGCCGAGCAAGAACACGTGATCGGCATCGTTTGCTGCCTCTTTATCGACCGCGAAGGTCACCTTCACCTCCGGCTTGGACTTGAGATATTGCTTCGACAACGGCATGACTGGCTCCTCTGAGTGATGAATAGAATTCCATTCCATAAGGCTAGTTTTACACCAATTGTTGATATTGGTGTTACCTGTCATTGCCATCAGCAGGCGTAATAGTGTCGTAGCAAGGCGTGGGTGAAGGGGATCTTGAGGTAGAAGCCGCGGGGGCGAGTCAGCACAGGGTCGCCGTCCTGACCGATGGCCCGGGTGAGAGCCCGTCCATTGGCCGCTTTGGGACGCAATTGCAGTACCTGACCGTGGCGGGCGGTGATCTGTTCGACCTGCCCCAGAACTATCATGTCCATCAGCTCTTCCCAATCCTGGCGTAGCAGCGCCTCCTCCTCCGGCGAGGGAGACCACAGCAGGGGCATACCCACACGGCGCTCGGCCACCGGAATATCACGGGAGCCCTCGACCGGGATCCAGAGCACCCTGGAGAGCTTGTTGCGAATGTTGGAGTGTTCCCATGACAGGCCCGTCAGGCCGACCAACGGGGCGACGCAGACGAAGGTGGTCTCGAGCGGCTTGCCGAGCGGATCGATAGGGATCGTCTTGAGCTCGACGCCGAGCTCGGGAAAGTCCTGCTCGGGTTTGCTGCCTGCGGTGGCGCCCAGGTGCCACTCGATAAGCTGGCCGACCCAACCCTTGTGACGTCTCAGATCCTTGGGCACACGCAGATCAGCCCGATGGGCCAATTCGGCCAGAGAGAGGCCGGCGATGTCATGGGCTCGACTCAGTAGCCGGTCGAGCGAGTCGGGGGGAAGAGGCGCTTTCATGGTGGGCCATTCTACCCGATCCACTTCGTCATGGTGCTGTCTGTTTTTTGAGCATGACTTGGCGGGGCGCATCATGCTTGGACTGCTCCGATGATACTTATATAACTATCTGTTTTTAATAGGTTTAGTTTTGGTTTTCCCGGCGTATCTTGACCGCCTTCAATCACCAACCGCTTGTCCAAGGGTTGGGCAGATCTGTTGCACACACTTATCCACAAAAAAATGGGATAACTCCCGTTTTTCTCTCTCAATAGTCGTGGCAAGAGAAAATTCTCTGCTATACGCGCATTTTTGCTGCCGAACCGGTCGATAATCTGGGCGTCTTTTGTGGATAAATTGAGTTAGCTCGATCTTTAATCAGGCAAACTTGTTCACAGTAGCAGGAGGCGATCCAACCAGGATCCCGATCCGCAAAAAGGATCCTTCTGTTTGATATATGATTATGTTTTTAAATGATTTATTATCTTATAACTTCATTTTTATGCTTCTCAGTTCCACGGCTGCGTGGTGACAGGATCGGGAGCTATACCAAGATATCCCAAGCTTTTTCCACAGAACAGGTGGGAAACTTGCGATGCCTGTCGCAGAAAAATGTTTATAACTTTGCTTGAAAACTGAAGTTATCCATGATTCTTCCTCGCCGTCGGCGGTTTGCTGCCATAGGACGAATGTGGAACAATCATCCCTAAATCAGATTTAGCCTTGTTAAGGTGATCACGTGATAGATGGTGACGGGTTTCGTCCCAATGTCGGCATCGTGATCTGTAACCGTGATGGGCAGGTGTTGTGGGCTAAACGCTATGGTCAGCACTCCTGGCAATTTCCCCAGGGGGGCGTGGATGATGGCGAGACCCCAGAGCAGGCCATGTACCGAGAGCTCTATGAAGAGATCGGTCTCAAGCCGGAAGATGTCACCGTGCTGGCTACCAGCCGGAACTGGCTCAAATATCGTCTGCCCAAACGCCTGGTTCGCTGGGACAGTTCACCGGTCTGCATAGGCCAGAAACAGAAATGGTTTTTGCTCCAGCTCGACAAGAGCAAGGAGTCGCGTATCGAATTTGGCTGCCACGGCCATCCCGAGTTTGATGACTGGCGCTGGGTGAGTTTTTGGTATCCGGTCCGGCAGGTTGTTTCGTTCAAACGCGAAGTTTACCGCCGGGTGATGAAGGAATTTGCCCCCATCGCCATGCCGGTCTCGCAGCCGGCGCAACCCAAGAAGGAACACAGGCGTCACCGCCCACGTTAAGGAGAACCCGATTGCTGACCCAGTTGCGCCATATTGTCGAGAGCATGACGGCGGCTGCCTCCCTCGAGCAGGCACTGCAGGCGCTGGTGCATCTGACCCGCAACGTGATGCAGGTCGACTGCTGCTCTGTCTATGTGGCGGAGCCGGAGCGACGTTGCTACAGGTTGGCGGCCACCGATGGGTTGGCGGAGTCTGCAGTCGGCAAGGCTTTCCTTCCCTTTGAAGAGGGGATCGTCGGCCTGGTGGGGCAGCGTGAGGAGCTGATCAACCTGGCCGATGCCTCTGCCCATCCCGCATTCAAGCTCTTGCCTGATGTGGCAGAGGAGGCATTTCGCTCCTTTCTGGGGACGCCCATCATGCATCAGCGCCAGGTGGTCGGCATCCTGGTGGTGCAGCAGAAGGAGAGCCGTCTCTTCGATGAGGGGGAGGAGTCCTTCCTGGTGACCCTGGCGGCACAGTTGGCGGCCCGTATCGCCCATGCCCAGGCGCGTAGCCAGCTTACCCGAACCGATTGGGGCAAGCCCCTGCGCGGTGTGGCCGGCTCCCCGGGGGTGGCCATCGCTCGGGCCTGGGTATGGCGGCCACGCAAGGAGCTGGCCGCCATAGTGCCCCGCAAGGCGGATGATCCTGACGCTCAACTGGGTCGCTTCGATCAGGCTGTCGAGGCGGTGCGCCATGAGCTGGAAGCCTTGGCACTGCGCTTTCGCGAGTCCTCGAGTCAGGACTCGGTGGCGATCTTCGATATTTACCTCCATCTGTTGGCCGACCCCAGCTACATCAAGCCCATTCGTCTGCGTATCGAGCAGGAGGAGTGGACGGCCATCAGCGCCGTCAAGCTGGTGAGCGAGACTCTGATCGGGCGTTTCGGGTCCATGCAGGACCCCTACCTGAGGGAGCGGGCCACCGACATCAAGGATATTGCCCTGCGCCTCATCAGCCGCCTGGTGCAGGATGAGCCTGAGCATCTGGCCATCAGCGAGCGGGTGGTGTTGGTGGCGGAGGAGGTGACGGCCACCATACTGGCCGAGGTGCCGCGAGACTGCCTGGCCGGGGTGGTCTCCATCAAGGGATCGAGCAACTCACATACCGCCATCCTGGCACGGGCCATGGGAGTACCGGCCATCATGGGGGTCGAATTTCCTCTGGCCGAGATCCACCGGCTCATGCTGGTGGTGGATGGCTACAGCGGCGATCTCTTCGTCGAGCCGAAAGAGCCCATCCTGGCCGAGTATCGCCAACTGCTCCATGAAGAGCAGGCGCTGGACCAACTGGTCCACAGTACCGATGGCCAGCCCTCCGAGACCCTGGACGGGGTCAAGGTCTCCCTGCTGCTCAACGCCGGTCTCAGCGCAGATACCGAGATCGCCATCAATGAACTGGCAGACGGGGTGGGGCTCTACCGTACCGAAATCCCCTTCATGCTGCACGACAGCTTTCCCTCCGAGTGGGAGCAGACCGCCCGTTATCGGGGAATACTGGAGACGTATCGCAATCGCCCTGTCTGCATGCGTACTCTGGATGTGGGGGGAGACAAGCAACTGCCCTATTTCCCCATCGTCGAAGAGAACCCCTTTCTCGGCTGGCGTGGCATCCGCCTCACCCTGGATCATCCCGAGCTCTTCCTGGTGCAGCTCAAGGCGATGCTGCGCGCCAGCGAGGGGCTCGATAACCTGGCGGTGATGTTGCCCATGATCAGCAGCGTGGGCGAGATCCGGGCTGCCCGACGTTTGCTCGATCAGGCGTGGAGCGAAGTCTCGCAGGAGGTGGCCACCCGGGGCGGGACGCTGCACTACCCCCCGCTGGGGGTGATGATAGAGGTGCCATCGGCCCTCTATATCCTGCCCGAGATGGCGCCGCTCATCGACTTCTGGTCGGTAGGCTCCAACGACCTGACCCAATACCTGCTGGCAGTGGATCGCAACAACGCCCGGGTGGCCAGTATCTATGACTCCTTCCATCCTGCCGTGATCCGGGCCCTGCAGCTGCTGGTCGACTCGGCACGCCGCTATGGCAAGCCGGTGTCGGTGTGTGGCGAGCTGGCCGGTGACCCTATCGGCGTGCTGGTGCTGCTGGCCATGGGATACCGCCGCTTCAGTATGAATACCCGTAATATTCCGCGCATCAAGTATGTGCTGCGCAACGCCTCCCTCGATGAGCTGGTCCCCCTGCTGGCCGAGGGGCTCAGGAGCGATTCACCCCACGCCTTGCGCGGGCTCTTCTCCCGTTATCTGGAGGAGCGCGGCATGGGCGGCTTTCTGCGGGCCGGCCACAAGGTGACAGCCTAATCAATCACCTCTGGATTGGCCTGCAAGGTTGCCCAAGGTGGGGAATGATAGGACAATGCGGCTCTTCAATTTCACGTGACAGAGTCTCCTATGCAAGTGCAAGACGGATATTGGGTATTCCCACAGTTTGACCCTGTGGCCTTCGCCCTCGGGCCGCTTCAGGTTCGCTGGTACGGTCTGATGTACCTGTTCGGTTTCGCCTTCGCCATGTGGCTGGCGGGGCGCCGTGCCGATGAGCCGGGTAGCGGCTGGACCCGTGACGAGGTCTCCGACCTGCTGTTTTATGGCTTTCTCGGCGTGATCCTGGGTGGGCGCGTTGGCTACGTCCTCTTCTACAACTTCGATCTCTTCCTGGCCGACCCCCTCTACCTGTTCAAGGTGTGGACCGGTGGCATGTCCTTCCACGGCGGCCTCATCGGTGTCATTACCGCCATGATCTGGTTTGCCCACAAGACCAAGCGTCACTTCTTTACGGTGGCGGATTTTGTGGCGCCGCTGGTGCCGTTTGGTCTGGGGGTCGGCCGTCTTGGCAACTTCCTCAATGGCGAGCTGTGGGGACGGGTAACCGATGTGCCCTGGGCCATGATCTTCCCCGAGGCCGGCCCGGAGCCACGCCATCCCTCCCAGCTCTATCAGTTTGCCCTGGAAGGGGTGGTGCTGTTTGTCATCCTGAACCTCTTCTGGCGCAAGCATCCGCCGCGCGGGGCCATCTCCGGCATGTTCCTGCTCTGCTATGGCCTGTTCCGCTTTATCGTGGAGTTTGTGCGTCAACCCGACAGCCAACTCGGTCTCTACTTTAACGAGATCAGCATGGGGCAGATCCTCTCCACCCCCATGATTCTGGCCGGGCTGCTGATGATCTGGGCGGCCTATCGCAAGCCGGCCCTGTTCGGCGTGAAGGCGGAGGGTGCAAAATGAAGGTCTATCAGGCGCTGATGCGCAAGATCCTGGCCGAAGGGACCGACAAGTCGGATCGTACCGGCACCGGGACTCGCTCTCTCTTCGGTCACCAGATGCGCTTCAATCTGGCCGAGGGGTTTCCCCTGGTGACCACCAAGAAGTGCCATCTGCGCTCCATCATCCACGAGCTGCTCTGGTTCCTGCAGGGGGATACCAATATCGCCTATCTCAAGGAGAACGGCGTCAGTATCTGGGACGAGTGGGCCGACGAGAACGGGGATCTGGGGCCGGTCTACGGCGCTCAGTGGCGCTCCTGGCCGACCCGGGACGGTGGCGTGGTCGATCAGATCCAGAAAGCGGTGGACGACATCAAGCACAATCCTGACTCGCGTCGCATCATCGTCTCGGCCTGGAACGTGGGTGAGCTCGACAAGATGGCGCTGGCCCCTTGCCACGCCTTCTTCCAATTCTATGTGGCAGATGGCAAGCTCTCCTGCCAGCTCTACCAGCGTAGCTGCGACGTCTTCCTCGGCCTGCCGTTCAATATCGCCAGTTATGCCCTGCTGACCCATATGATGGCCCAGCAGTGCGACCTGGAGGTCGGTGACTTCGTCTGGACCGGCGGTGATGTACACCTCTACTCCAACCATATGGAGCAGACGGCCCTGCAACTCAGCCGTGAGCCGCGCGCCCTGCCCACCCTGATCATCAAGCGCAAGCCCGACTCCATCTTTGACTACCGTTTCGACGATTTCGAGATAGTGGGGTATGACCCCCATCCCGGTATCAAGGCTCCCGTAGCCGTTTGACAAGAGGCGCCGAAAGGCGCCTTATTCATTTCGGATCTCCTCATAATTTCCGCGTTCAATCGACAACCCTTCGGTTTTTTCGAGTTTAAAGGTAGTTAGAATCGATTTTTAAAGGGGGAACGCCTTAACTAGACTGGAGAAATCAAGCACAACGAGGTTTCAACGAAATGAGTGAAATGGTCAAAAGATTTCTGCGGCTGGAGTCTGCATCGGGGATCATTCTGATCCTCTCTGCGGCCTTGGCGATGCTGCTGGCCAACACTTCATGGTCTGGCGCCTATCAGGCGTTTCTGGATACGCCGGTGCAGGTGCGTATCGCCGCCCTGGATATCAACAAGCCGCTGCTGCTCTGGATTAACGATGGCTTCATGGCTGTCTTCTTCCTGCTGGTCGGTCTCGAGGTAAAGCGCGAGATGCTCGAAGGGGCTCTCTCGACCCGCGAGCAGGCCACCTTCCCGGCCATTGCGGCCCTGGGGGGGATGCTGGCTCCGGCGCTGGTCTATACCCTGTTCAACTACTCCGACGAGGTGGCACGGGCCGGCTGGGCCATTCCGGCGGCGACCGATATCGCCTTTGCCCTCGGTGTCATGGCCCTGCTCGGCAAACGGGTGCCCCTGAGCCTCAAGGTGTTCCTGCTGGCGTTGGCCATCATGGATGACCTGGGGGTCATCGTCATCATCGCCCTCTTCTATACCAGTCAGCTCTCTACCACTGCCCTCGGTGTGGCACTGGTGGCCATTGGTGCGCTCTGGTGGATGAATCGTCGCGGTGTCGACCGCATCTCGGCCTATATGCTGGTGGGGATCGTGCTTTGGGTTGCGGTCTTGAAGTCCGGCGTGCATGCCACCCTGGCCGGTGTCGTGGTGGGCTTTATGATCCCCCTCAAGGGTCAACGCAATGAGTCACCTCTCAAGCATCTGGAGCATGCCCTGCATCCCTGGTCTGCCTATCTGATCCTGCCGCTGTTTGCCTTTGCCAATGCGGGGGTCTCGCTGGCCGGGATCGGGCTGGCCGATATGCTCAAGCCGGTGCCGCTTGGCATCATGCTGGGGCTCTTCGTCGGCAAGCCGATCGGGGTCTTCACCATCAGCTGGCTGGCGGTCAAAGCCGGTATTGCCAAGATGCCCGACGGGATTAACTTCCGACACATTTTCGCCGTCAGTATCCTGTGCGGGATCGGCTTCACCATGTCCATGTTTATCGCTTCGCTGGCCTTTGAGCACGGTGGTCTGGACTATGGCAGCTACTCTCGCCTCGGCATCCTGAGCGGCTCTACCCTGGCGGCCATAGTGGGCTATCTCGCCCTGCGTTGGGCCTTGCCACAAAACAAGCCAATGGAAGGAGGGGATAAATGAGATCCGTGTGGATGATGGCCGTGTTGTTTTCGGGTTCGGTATTGGCTCAAGGGGAGGGGATCGATGCTTGCAAGAGCGATGCAGCCTCCCAGGCCTGCGCGACCTACCTCAACGGTGTGGTCGACAGTGCCCTCATGATGGGGGATCGGCAGGCTCGTGCCACCTTCGGTGAGACTTTCGGCGAGCGGGCGCTCAGCAGCCGGGTTGGCGAGCGAATCAAGCAGACCGGCCGCAGCGATTGTCGCCATGGCAGACCGGACCCCCTCTATCTCAAGGGGGTTCTGCGGGAGGAGTTCGCGGCCGGCAAGGTTGACTCGACCAGCGACATGTACGACATTCTGGCCGCAGAGATGAGCTGCCCCAGCCGGCAGCGTGCAGCGGAATCGAAACGGGATGTCACACCTTAACTACAACCACCTATACTATTTTTGGATGACCCAGAAGAAGGGCTCTGTCACCCAGGCGGCAGAAGCCCTTTTTCTGACTCCCCAGACCGTTACCGGTCAGATCAAGCTGCTCGAGCAGCGTCTCGGGGGAAAGCTGTTCAAGCGCAAGGGACGCTCTCTCGAAGCCACCGAGCTGGGCCAGCTGGTCTACCGCTATGCCGACCGCATGTTCAGCCTCTCCTATGAGATGCTCGACATCGTCAACTATCGCAAAGAGAACCAGATCCTCTTCGATGTCGGGATCGCCGATGCCCTCTCCAAACGCCTGGCCAGTCGGGTCCTGCTCTCTGTCATCCCCAACGATGGGTCGATTCACCTGCGTTGCTTTGAGTCGACCCACGAGCTGCTGCTGGAGCAGTTGAGCGAGCACAAGCTCGACATGATCCTCTCTGACTGTCCGGTGGACTCTTCCCAGCACGCGGGACTGCTCTCCAAGCGGCTCGGTGGCTGCGGGGTCAGCTTCTTCTGCAAGGCCCCCCTGCCCGAGCTGCCGTTTCCTGCCTGTCTTGAGGAGCGCAAACTGCTTATCCCGGGGCGTCGTACCGCCATGGGGCGTCAGCTGACCCAGTGGTTTGAAGAGCAGGGGGTGACGCCCCAGATATTGGGGGAGTTTGACGATGCGGCCCTGATGAAGGCCTTTGGCTTCTTCAACCAGGGGATCTTCATGGCGCCCTCTATCTATCGGGAGGAGATCCTGGAGAGCGAGGGGGTGGTTCTGCTGGGGGAGACTCAGGATCTGAAGGAGGAGTACCATGTCATCTTCGCCGAGCGGATGATCCAGCACCCAGCGGTGAAGCGTATCTGCGAGAGCGACTTCTCCTCACTGTTTAGCGGCGTCGAAAACCTCGACAACCTGCATCCCCCCACGGTCGGATTTTAAAAGTCGCTCACTCCCAGTATGATACAACCCTTTCACCAATCGGAGAGGGTCATGGAACTCGAGCAGATGGAAGCCAATGCGGCCCGTGCCGTAGCCCTGCTCAAGGCGTTGGCGAACGAGCGTCGGCTTTTTATCCTGTGTCATCTGCTGGATCGGGAGCTGTCGGTCGGTGAGCTCAACACCATACTGGGTCTGAGTCAGTCAGCCTTGTCACAACATCTTGCTGTGTTGCGGCGTGATGGGCTGGTGGCGACGAGAAAACAGGCGCAGACCGTCTACTATTCGCTCAACAGTTGCGAGGTGCGGGAGGTGATCGCTTTGCTCCATCGCCTCTACTGCAGCGAGGTGCAATAAAAAACCGGCATTTCTGCCGGTTTTTTCGTTCGATCGAACTGCGAGGCGTAGATTAGGCCAGAGCCTTGATCTGAGCAGCCAGACGGCTCTTGTGACGAGCAGCCTTGTTCTTGTGGATCAGACCCTTGGTGGCCATGCGGTCCAGGATCGGCTGAGCCTTCTCGAAAGCGGCAACGGCGGCAGCCTTGTCACCGGAAGCGATAGCAGCGATCACTTTCTTGACGTAGGTGCGGGTCATGGAACGACGGCTGGCATTGTGCTGACGACGTTTCTCTGCCTGAATCGCGCGCTTCTTAGCAGATTTGATGTTAGCCAAGTTAAACTCCTAAAACTGTCTTAGCGAGTGTATTGCAAAGGCCGAGGAATATGCCCTTGCAACCACATTTTGTCAAACGATTTGTGCAAATAAGCACCGACCCCCGATGGTGTGTCAGCGGGCGTGCGGGTAAACTGTCGGCCGATTCTAGCAGCATTCATTTCTTTCTGACAGTTCCCGAGGCCTTCCTTGAGCAAGAAATTGATTAAATCGGGCATGATCGTCTCGTTCATGACCCTGCTGTCCCGCATCATGGGGCTGGTGCGCGATGTGGTCATCGCCAATCTGCTGGGGGCGGGGGCGGCGGCCGACGTCTTCTTCTTCGCCAACCGCATACCCAACTTTCTGCGCCGGCTGTTTGCGGAGGGGGCATTCAACCAGGCCTTCGTGCCGGTCATGACCGAGTACAAGAAGGAGGGGAATGAGGAGAAGGTGCGCGAGTTGCTGGCCGTGGTGTCGGGAACCTTGGGTGGTATCGTCACCCTGGTCACCCTGCTCGGGGTGCTCTTTTCGGGTGTCCTGACCGCCCTGTTTGGCTGGGGCTGGTTCTGGGACTGGCTGCACGGGGGGCCGGCGGCCGAGAAGTTCGAGATGGCGAGCCTGATGCTCAAGATCACCTTCCCCTACCTCTGGTTTATCACCTTTACCGCCATGGCGGGGGCCGTGCTCAATACCTTCGGTCGCTTCGGGGTCTCCTCTTTTACCCCTATCTTCCTCAATATCACCATGATTGCCGCCGCCTGGTGGATCTCGCCCCTGCTCGATGATCCCGAGCTGGCGTTGGCGATCGGGGTCTTTCTCGGCGGCCTGGTACAGTTTCTGTTCCAGTTTCCCTTCCTGCGCCGGCTCAATATGTTGGTGTGGCCAAAATGGGGATGGCATCACCCCGGGGTCGTGAAGATCCGTACCCTGATGATCCCGGCCCTGTTCGGGGTCTCGGTGAGCCAGATCAACCTGCTGCTCAACACCATGCTGGCCTCTTTCCTGGCTACCGGAGCCATCAGCCACCTCTACTATTCCGATCGTCTGCTGGAATTCCCGCTCGGTCTCTTTGGTGTCGCCATTAGTACGGTGATCCTGCCTGCCCTGTCGCGCAAGCATGTGGATGCGGATGCGGCGGACTTTGCCCGCACCATGGATTGGGGGGTACGCATGGTGTTGCTGTTGGGGCTGCCCGCCATGCTGGGCATCGCCGTGCTGCGTGAACCCATCCTGCGGGTACTCTTCATGCGTGGTGAGTTCGGCATGCACGAAGTGACCATGTCCAGCGCCAGCCTGCTCGCCTCCGTCTCGGGATTGCTCTCGCTAATGCTGATCAAGGTATTGGCCCCCGGCTACTATGCCCGTCAGGACACCAGGACCCCGGTGCGTATCGGCATCATCGCCATGGTGGCCAATATGGGCTTCAATCTGGCCTTTATCTATCCCCTCGACTATGTGGGGCTGGCCCTCTCCACCGCCTGTTCGGGAACCCTCAACGCCATCCTGCTCTATCTGGGGCTGCGCAAGGGGGGCATCTATTCCATCTCCCGCGAGACCTGGTTCTTTTTGCTGCGGCTGGTGGTGGCCGGTGGCCTCATGGCGGCGCTGCTGGCCTGGCTCTCACCCGACCTGACCCAGTGGGGAGCCTGGTCCATGCTTAAGGCGACGTTGGAGCTGACCAAGCTGCTGCTGCTTGGTGGCGCGGTCTATGGTGCCGTGCTGCTGGCCAGCGGGATCCGCCCTCGTCATCTGAAAGCGGGACGCGAGGGCTGATCGCAGGGCCCGGCTGAGATATAATCCGGCGATTTCGACAGCAGCAAGACACAAGGCACTGATGGAGCTTATCCGCGGCATCCACAATCTGCGCCCCCGTCATCGGGGGTGCGTGTTGACCATTGGCAACTTCGACGGGGTGCACCTCGGCCACCGCGCCGTGCTGGCGCGGCTGCAGGAGAAGGCGGCCAGCCTCGGCCTGCCCGCCTGTGTCATGCTGTTCGAACCCCAGCCTCTGGAGCTCTTCGCCGATGCCAAGGCGCCTCCCAGATTGACTCGCCTGCGAGAGAAGGCCGAAGCCCTCGGAGGCATTGGCATCGACCGGGTGCTCTGCGTTCGCTTCAACCACGCCTTTGCCGAGCAGTCCGCCGAGACCTTTATCGAGGATCTGCTGGTAGGCAAGTTGGGGGTTCGCTACCTGGTGGTGGGGGATGACTTCCGTTTCGGCAAGGGTCGAGAGGGAGATTTCCACCGGTTGGAGGGGGCGGGGCAGCGCTTCGGTTTCGAGGTGATCAGCACCCAGAGTTTCAGCCTCTCCCGCCAGCGGGTGAGCAGTACCCTGGTACGCGAAGCGCTGCGAGCCGGCCGTATGGCCGAGGTGGAGCTGATGCTGGGACGCCCCTACAGCATCAGCGGACGGGTAGCTCACGGAGACAAGTTGGGCAGGACCATAGGGTTTCCCACCGCCAATCTGGCCCTGAAGCGGCGCGTGGCGCCGGTCAGTGGCGTCTATGCGGTGGAAGTGTTATGTTCCGGCAAGACTTTCCCCGGCGTTGCCAATGTGGGGCAGCGACCCACTCTGAACGGCACTCAGGCCCGTTTGGAGGTTCATCTGTTTGACTTCTCGGGCGATCTTTATGGTCAGCAGGTCAAGGTGCTGCTTCGCCACAAGTTGCGTGAAGAGCAAAAATTTGCCTCGTTTGATGCCTTGAAGGTACAGATTGAACAGGATGCCCGCACCGCCCGGGCCTGGTTCGGGCTGGTGACGGGATGACCGTTTCGCACTCTATTTAATGCACTCTCAAGTGATGACTCTTTAGTTATGACTCTTTAGTTATGAAGGGAACCCTGGATCGATGAGCGACTACAAACACACCCTGAATCTTCCGGAAACCGAGTTTCCGATGCGCGGCGATCTGGCCAAGCGTGAACCCCAGATGCTGCAGCGCTGGAACGATCAGGACCTCTACGGCACCATCCGTAGCGTCAAGAAGGGCAAGAAATCCTTCATCCTGCACGATGGCCCCCCCTACGCCAACGGCAACATCCACATCGGTCACTCCGTCAACAAGATCCTCAAAGACATCATTATCAAGTCCAAGGGCCTCTCCGGCTTCGACTCTCCCTATGTACCGGGTTGGGACTGCCATGGCCTGCCCATCGAGCTCAAAGTCGAAGGCATGGTCGGCAAGCCGGGCGAGAAAGTAACCCCGGCCGAGTTTCGCGAAGAGTGCCGCAAGTATGCCAAGACCCAGATCGAGGCTCAGAAGGCCGACTTCATCCGTCTCGGTGTGCTGGGTGACTGGGAACATCCCTACCTGACCATGGACTTTGGCACCGAGGCCAACATCATCCGTTCCATGGCCAGGATCGTGGCCAATGGCCACCTGCACAAGGGCTCCAAGCCGGTGCACTGGTGTACCGACTGTGGCTCTGCCCTGGCCGAAGCCGAGGTGGAGTACTACGACAAGAACTCCCCCGCCATCGACGTGCGCTTCAAGGCCGTCGACGAGGAGGCGGTCGCCGCCAAGTTTGACTGCGCCGAAGGCCATTTCGGCCACGGTCCTCTCTCTGCCGTGATCTGGACCACCACCCCGTGGACCCTGCCGGCCAACCGTGCCATCGCCATGCACGCCGACCTCGACTATGCCCTGGTGCAGGTCGAGGGGGATAACCCCGAACGTCTGATCCTGGCCACCGAGCTGGTCAAGGACGTGATGGACCGTGCCGGTATCGAGCACTACCACAATCTGGGCTTTGCCAAGGGTGCGGCGCTCGAGCTGCTGCGCTTCAACCACCCCTTCTACCACTTCGATGTGCCTGTGGTGCTGGGCGATCACGTTACCCTGGATGCCGGTACCGGCGCCGTCCATACCGCCCCCGGCCATGGTCAGGAGGACTTCGTTGTCGGCCAGAAGTACGGTCTGGAAGTGGCCAACCCGGTCGGTAGCAACGGTGTCTATCTGCCCGATACCGAGCTGTTTGCCGGCCAGCACGTGTTCAAGGCCAATGCGGCCGTGGTCGATGTGCTGACCGAGCGCGGTGCCCTGCTGCACCACAGAGTCTTCAACCACTCCTACCCGCACTGCTGGCGTCACAAGACCCCGATCATCTTCCGTGCCACCCCCCAGTGGTTCATCAGCATGGATCAGAACGGTCTGCGCAAGCGCGCCCTGGAAGAGATCGAGCGCATCGAGACCCAGGGTATCGCCGAGCATGGCCAGAGTGGTTGGGTGCCGGCCTGGGGCAAGAACCGCATTCAGGCCATGGTGGAGGGTCGTCCGGACTGGTGTATCTCCCGCCAGCGTACCTGGGGTGTGCCCATCGCTCTGTTCGTCCATAAAGAGACCCAGGCCATCCATCCGGACTCCGTCCGCCTGATGGAAGAGGTGGCCAAGCGGGTCGAGCAGGCCGGTATCCAGGCCTGGTGGGATCTCGACAAGGCCGAGCTGCTCGGTGCCGATGCCGATCAATATGACAAGGTGCCCGACACCCTGGACGTCTGGTTCGACTCCGGCTCGACCCACGCCTCCGTGGTTGACGCCCGCCCCGAGTTCAACGGCAAGCCGGCCGACATGTACCTGGAGGGCTCTGATCAGCACCGCGGCTGGTTTATGTCGTCTCTGATGATCGGTGTCGCCATGAAGGACAAGGCCCCCTACAACCAGGTGCTGACCCACGGCTTCACCGTGGACGGCCAGGGTCGCAAGATGTCCAAGTCCATCGGTAACGTGGTGAGTCCCCAGGACGTGATGAACAAGCTGGGTGCCGACATCCTGCGCCTGTGGGTCGCCAGTACCGATTACACCGGTGAGATGACCGTCTCCGACGAGATCCTCAAGCGCTCCGCCGACGCCTATCGTCGTATCCGCAATACCGCCCGCTTCCTGCTGGCCAACCTGAACGGCTTTAATCCGGCCACCGACATGGTCGCTCCCGCCGACATGGTGGTCGCGGATCGCTGGGCCGTGGGTCGCGCCAAGGCGGTACAGGAGGAGATCGTCGAGGCGTTTGACGCTTACAACTTCCATGGGGTCACCCAGAAGCTGATGCAGTTCTGCTCGGTCGAGATGGGCTCCTTCTATCTGGATATCATCAAGGACCGTCAGTACACCGCCAAGGCAGACAGCCTGGCCCGCCGCTCCTGCCAGACCGCCCTCTATCACATCGTCGAGGCCATGGTGCGCTGGATGGCGCCCATCATGAGCTTCACCGCCGACGAGATCTGGGCCCTGCTGCCGGGTGAGCGTGCCAAGTTTGTCTTCACCGAGGAGTGGTACCAGGGGCTGTTTGGTCTGGCGGCCGACGAGCAACTGGGCGACACCTTCTGGGCCGAGATCCTCGAGGTGCGTGGTGAAGTCAACAAGGCGCTGGAAGCCGCCCGTGGCGAGAAGCGCATCGGTGGCTCCCTGCAGGCCGAGGTGACCCTCTACGCCAAGCCGGCTCTGGCCGAGCAGCTCAAGGCCCTGGGTGACGAGCTGCGTTTCGTGCTGCTCACCTCCAAGGCCACCGTCGTCACCGCCGAGGCGGCTGCCGAGGGGGCTGTGGCAACCGAGCGTGACGACCTCTGGGTCAGCGTGGTGCAATCGTCCGCCGCCAAGTGCGAGCGCTGCTGGCACCATGTGGAAGACGTGGGCACCATTGCCGGCCATGAGCAGATCTGTGGTCGCTGCGTGACCAACGTCGACGGTGACGGCGAAGTCCGTTCCTTTGCCTGATGGGTGACATGATGCAACAAAAGAGTGGCCTGCGTTGGCTGTGGCTGGCTGCCCTGGCCTTTATCCTTGACCAGGCGACCAAGCTCGCCGTGGTCAAGCTGCTGCCATATGGCTACCCGGGGGTGGAGATCACCCCCTTCTTTAACCTGGTGCACGTCTACAACAAGGGGGCGGCTTTCAGCTTCCTGGCCGATCAGGGAGGCTGGCAGCGCTGGTTCTTCGCGGCGTTGGCCTTCGCCATCTGCGGTCTGCTGACCCACTGGCTGCGCAAGCAGCCGGCCGAGCAGAAGTGGAGCGGCATCGCCTATGCCTGCATCATCGGCGGGGCGCTTGGTAACGTGTTTGACCGGTTGGTGTTGGGCCATGTGGTCGACTTCCTCGACTTCTACTGGGGTCGTGCCCACTGGCCGGCCTTCAACCTGGCCGACAGCTTCATCTTCATCGGTGCCGCCATGATAGTGCTGGACGGCCTGCGCGGTGACAAACAGGCCAAGGAGCACGCATGAGCAATATCATTGGGGCCGACAGTCAGGTCATCTTCCATTTCACCATCAAGCTGGAAGATGGCTCGGTGGCGGATAGCACCCGGCTCGGCGGTCAGCCGGCCAGGCTGGTGATGGGCGATGGCAGTCTGACCCCGCACTTCGAGGCCTGCCTGCTGGGCCTGTGTGCCGGTGACGCCAAGAGCTTTACGCTGGCACCGGAGCAGGCCTTCGGCCTGCCCAACCCTGACAACGTCCATCACCTGGATCGCGCCAAGTTCGGCGCCGATGCCGAACCCGAGGTGGGCGCCATCATCGGCTTCAGCCTGCCGAACGGCGGCGAGATCCCGGGGATAGTCCGGGCGGTGGAAGGGATGTCGGTGACCGTCGATTTCAACCACCCCCTGGCCGGGCACACGGTGACCTTCGAGGTCGAGATCCTGGCCGTGGACGAGGAGCTGGAGGAGGCCTGATGGAGATCCTGCTTGCCAACCCCCGCGGGTTTTGCGCCGGTGTCGACCGCGCCATCAGTATCGTCGAGAGTGCCCTGGAGAAGTTCGGGGCGCCCATCTACGTGCGACATGAGGTGGTGCACAACCGCTACGTGGTCAACAAGCTCAAGGAGGCGGGGGCCATCTTCGTCGAGGAGATCGACGAGGTGCCGGATGACAACATCGTCATCTTCTCCGCCCACGGTGTCTCCAAGGCGGTGCGCGAGAAGGCCAAGGCCCGCGCCCTCAAGGTGTTCGACGCCACCTGTCCGCTGGTGACCAAGGTGCACATGGAGGTCCATCGCGCCAGCCGCAAGGGCTCCGAAGCTGTGCTCATCGGTCACGCCGGCCACCCCGAAGTGATTGGCACCATGGGCCAGTACGAGAACCCGAATGGGGGCATGTACCTGGTGGAGACCCCGGATGACGTCGCCACACTCCGGGTGAAGAACCCGGACGATCTCTGCTTCGTCACCCAGACCACCCTGAGCGTGGACGAGACCTCCGATGTCATCGACGCCCTGCGCCGCCATTTCCCCAAGATCCAGGGGCCGCGCAAGGATGACATCTGCTATGCCACCCAGAACCGCCAGGACGCCGTGCGCGAGATGGCTGGTCTGGTGCAGGCCATGCTGGTGGTGGGATCGCGCAACTCCTCCAACTCCAACCGCCTGCGCGAGCTGGCGGAGAAGGTGGGGGCGCGTGCCTATCTCATCGATGATGCCGCCATGATCGAGCCCCACTGGCTGGAAGGGGTGGCGCGCATCGGCGTGACCGCCGGTGCCTCTGCCCCCGAGGTGTTGGTGCAGCAGGTGATAGGCCGGCTGCGCGAGTTGGGTGGCGAGATGGTGGCCGAGCACCCGGGCCGCGAAGAAAATGTGGTGTTCGAGGTACCCGCCGAGCTGCGGATCCTCTAAAAGAGCATGCCGGCCCCTGGGCCGGCATTTTTTATTTCCAGCAGTCAGCCGGCGTCTTGGTGTCGGCCTTGTTGATGCTCATGGTGGCACAGGCGGTATCGCCGCTCTGGCTCCCCTTGGCGGTGGCGGTGAGGGTGTAGCCGGTGGCCGAGGCACCGGACACGGCGAAGTCGTAGTAGTCGCTGGTGGGGGCGCCGAGCTGGGCCGTGGTGCTGCTATAGCTGGCATTGGTGATGCGGTGCTCTTCCTGGCGCAGTTGCATGGAGAGCAGTCCCTTGATCGCCTCGGCGCGGCGGGATTTCTGCAAGCCAGAGGTGAAGGCGGGATAGGCGACGGCGGCAATGATGGCCACCACGGCCACGGCAATCATCAGCTCTATCAGGCTGAATCCACATTGTGAGCGGGCTCTCATTCGCAGGCTTCCCCAATCAGGTTGATACTATAGGATAGTCTTTGCCGACCCCCATCGGGTCTCAGACAGGAGTCGCTGGCATTCATGGACCGTCGTTACTCATCGTCTCTGGGCTTTACCTTAATCGAATTGTTGGTGGCCGTCAGCCTGGTCGCCATTCTGCTGGCCGTCGGTCTGCCCAGCTACCAATCCCTGCGCCAGGAACAGATGGTGCGGGCCGCAACCAGCGCCCTCTACACCGACATGATGCTGCTCAAGTCCGAGGCCATCAAACGCAACCAACCCCTCTCCCTCATCGTCTTCAACAGCGGACAGAGCAGCTGGTGCTACCGCATTGCCATCGATGCGGGCAGTTGCAGCAGCTGTGCCGACAGTTGCTCCAGTGTGGAGGGGCGCAAGGGGGGAGATGCCAGCGAGTTTCCCGGTATCAGCTTGACGGCAAGCTACAGCGAGAGTGCGACCAACATTCGCCCCATCGCGTTTTCTCCCCGCCGTGGCAGCATGCCAAGCGGTAACATTACCCTGAGTGCCGATGCCTACAGCATGCAGGTGGTATCGAGCAATGTGGGGCGGGTACGAACCTGTGCCCCCTCGGGTAGTCAGGTAGGGGGTGTTCCTTCATGCTGACTCGCAGCCGTGGATTCAGTCTGGTTGAGTTGATGGTAGCCATGGTGGCCGGCCTGCTGCTGGTGGCGGCGGTGTCGGCGCTGTTTGCCTCTGTGGTGCGGGCCAACAAGACGGCGCTGCAGGTGAGCCGCCTCAATCAGGAGGTGCAGGCCATCACCGATATGATGGCGCGAGATATTCAGCGTGCCGGTTATGACAATGCCTCTGCCAGCACCGCCTTTCTGTCAGGGACCACCTCTCCCTTCAAGTTCGAGTCATCGGTGGACCTGATGAGTGAAACTGCCACCGGCTCGGGCCTCTATCGCTGCATTCGCCTTCATTACGACGATAATGACAACGGCGTTCTCGATAGCAGTGAGACCTACGTCTATAACTACAGTTCGAGCGATAAGGGGGTTCGCCTTGGTACGACTTGTACCGCCGGGAGTCTGCTCAGCACCGATAACACCATAGAGATCACCAACCTCACCTTTTCACTGATGGCGGGAAGTGTCTCATCGGGGGCTCGCACCATCCGTATCGCCATCGATGGCAGGGACAAGTCATCCCCCTCCCTGACCCTGAGCCTGCAGCGGGATATCAAGCTGCGTAATGACGGGTATTGATACCATGAGAGAGCAACGCGGCTTTACGACCTTCACCGTCACCCTGCTCATCATCACCATATTGATCGGCATCTCTGTGCTGGTGGGCAAACTGCTGGTCGCCGATCGTCGGATCACCCTTAACGAGGTGCAGTATCGCCAGGCGATGGCGCTCTCAGAGTTGGGCCTCTCCGATGGTCTGGGACGTCTTGGTATTGACTCCGGTTGGCGCAGCAACGGGACCACCGTCAGTCAGGCGATGGGCTCTTATCTACTCTCGGCCAGCGAACTCGATGGCACCATTACCATAGGGTCGACTCAGGTGGTCCCGGTAACGGTGTGGGCCGTGTCGACCCTGGCCGATGGCACGGCCACCGCCTCCACCCAGGTGAAAGCAGTTCGCTTTCGGGTACTGGCGGGGAGCCCGGCGGCGCCGCTCACTGTCGCAGGGGGCATGGCGGTGGGGGGCAACTTCACCGTCGTCGCCAATCCCAACGGCGGAGGGGCCGGGGTGCCGCTCTCCGTCTGGACCAATGGCAACGTGGATCTTATCACCGGCTCGGGTCAGACCTGCCATCAGGGGGATTACAGCGGTGGTTGTTCGGCCAACATCAGCCAGAAGGGGGACAAGCAGTCCGATATCAAGGATAACGACCCCACGTTTCCCACCGATCTGGTCTGGTATCTCTTTAACGAGAAGGATGATGCGGCCGGCTGGGCCAACCTCGAGGCGAGAGCGACCCAGAAATTGACCAGTTGTGCCTCACTCGGACCGGCATCGACCGGGCTCATCATAGTCGACGGTGAGTGCAAGCCGAGCGGCGATGTGGGCAGCACGGCCGCTCCCGTCGTGTTGATCGTGCGTAACGGGGACCTGACGGTCAACGGTAACCAGAAACTCTACGGGCTGGTTTTTGCCTATTCGTCGGCGCCGGCCAGTGCCACCACGGATGTGAAGCTGACCGGGGGCGCGATTGTTAATGGAGCCCTGGTGGCGAATTACCAGCTGGGACACGCCAACGGTACCTATGACGCCAGGTATGATGCGGCCGTGCTCAGCAACATAGAGAATGGCGCGGCCTATCAGGTCATTAGTCTGATCCCGGGCAGCTGGCGGGATTGGTAGGAGGCACGATGAAGCAGCACAAGGGATTTGGACTGCTGGAGATATTGATCACCCTGGTGTTACTGGGTGTCGGAGTCGCCGGGTTGGTAGCCATGTCACGGGGTGCCCTCTTCTCCTCCCAGGATGGGCGGCGTTATGAGATCGCCATGCGTCTGGCCGAATCGAGGCTGGATGCCTTTCGCAACTTCAATGGCATCATCGCGGCCACCTCGCCCGAGACGGCCTATGCCGCGATCACGGCCGGTACCAGTAGTGTCTCCCTCTCAGGGGACAGCTATAACCTGAGCTGGAGCGTGGCCAACCAGTATTGGAACGGTGCGGCCTGGCAGTCGACTGCCCCCGCCGGTTATCGCTACACCTATCCGGGTCGCAAGGTGATCGATGTGACGGTGAGCTGGAGCGATAGTCAGAGTGAGACGCGCTCCCTGCTGCTCTCCGGAGCCGTCTCTCCGACCGAGTCGTTGACCGGGGATCAGATTAACGGGGGACTGGATACGGCGCGCCCTCAGCCCCAGGTGAGCTATACCCCAGGGGTGGCGCCGGACGTCATCTCGATCGAGATCGACTCGGAAGGACGCAAGCAGGAGACCAGCAAGCCGCTGCCGACCGTGACCTCCAAAGATGGGACCGTCGGCAAGCTGGTCCAGTTCGAGACGGTGACCTACAAGCCCGATGCCAGTGGCACGACCCGTCAGGTGCTGCAGGATCTCGCCTCCGTCTCCTGCTCTTGCACCTATGGCTCCACCCTGACCTCTTATCTGCCCGGGCAGGTCAGCCTCACCTCGGGAAACCTGCTCTATTGGACGGTCGGTAATCAGACCAGCAAGGTCACCGGGATCGTCGACAGTAGCGTCAAGGATCAGCCTGCCCTCTGTGACAGCTGCTGCAAGAATCACTTCGATGGCAGTGGGACCAGCTTCGATCAGTTCTATGCGCCCCTGCGGACCCCTCGACAGCGTTATAACAGTTCTCTCTCGGTTGCCAGCAGCGGTCACTATGTGGATGCCTGCCGTTTCGTGAGACTCGACGGGTATTACCGACCTCTACCCGATTGGAACCTGGTCAAGGTGATAGTGACCACGGCTGACTTTCTGGCCAAGCCCGCCAACCAGACCAGCTATCAGAACTACATCAAGTATGTGGTCAAAGCCTATGTCACCTGGCAGAAGAACACCCTCAACTGGAGTTATGGGGGAAGTGTCTCCTCCCCGACGATCGAGGAGTTTGCCGATTGGCTACCTGTGCATGCAGCCGCCGGGGGGGATAGCACCACAACCCTGACGACCGGGACCGGGACGGCTCAGCTTATCGCCCGTGGCATCTATGTGGATCTGATGTCACCGGACTACCTGCAGCAGACCATTACGGACCTTGGTGACGTGGATCTGCTGGCCAAGATCCCCTTCCAGGATATCAACCTCACCATGCTGGCGGAGTGGAGCCTGGTTCCACTGAGTGGGCAGCTTAGCGGCAATGTCTCCGACTATGTGGCGGTGACCAATGAACCGGTGAAGACCATCGTCGATCTCAACAACTACTACTTCGGCAGCTACAGCCGGGGGTACCTCTCGGCCAAGAAGAGCACCAAGGACGCTGGCAATGTGCTGCAAGCCGTAGCGATCAAGGCCACGACCTATCAGGGAAACTCGGGGATCACCTCCACCCTCATCTCACCTCTCGATCAAACAGGCAGCAAGACGGCGCAGTTGCCGATCAAGATCGATGTGGCCTCTCTGCCGACACCGACCCTGACGGTGACAGGGCGTATCTCCTGCCTGGAGAAGAGCAGCAATAACAACCCCGACCCTGTAGCTTGTAACAAAAACACCTTCAATGGCCTGTCCATTTCGACCACGACGACGGGGGCCAGCTGCCGGATCGACAAGCCCCAGGCCAACAACCAGCCGGCCACTTACTCCTGCAGTGCGCCGGAGGGGAGCAGTCTGGTGCTGACCCTCTCTTATACCGCACAGGGTAACGGCACCTATCTGCTCAAGCCGTCGACCATGAGCATTCCCATGACCTCTCCGGGCACGGGGCAGGTCATCACAGGGCCCTGCTCACTGTTGGTGGATAACGGGGTGACCAATGCCTCGAGCCTGACCTGCTCCCCGTGAGAGTGACAGTGGAGGCGGGCAGGTTTTAACATAGAGCTTCTACCACCCAACCATATAGAGATAGTGGCGATGATGATTGATGATCCCTGGGCCTTGTGCCACCTGGATGACTCTTTTGACGGCTCAGTGCTCGGCACCAAGGGGGCGCAATTGCTCTGGTTCGAGGAGCGCGATGCGCTGCTTGAATACCTGCAGGGGGATTTCATCGATCTGCTGGCAGATGTAGGCGAGCTCGATGAGGATCAGGTTGAGGCCGCCCGTGAGCGCTTCGCTCTGCTTATCGAGCAAAGCTTTGACGATCGTGGCCTGATGGACGCAGTCAACGATCTGGCCTCAGGCCTGCGTCGTATCGTCTGGATGGGTCCGCTCTCCGAGCTGGCCGAGGTACAGGACGAGTTTGCCAGCGGTCTGCGTCGCTACTTCTGGAGCCAGTATGACGGTGACGAGGACGATCCCGAAGGCTGGGTGCCGGAAGAGCTGTGGCCCCAGCTGGCCGAGGTCGCCGACGAGTTTCTCGAAGAGGGTGAATTTTGACGGGAGGCCGGTCAGTGACCGGCCTCTTCAGTTATCGATATTGGGGATCAGATCGTCAAAGCTCTGATAGCCGCAGTCGGCCAGTTGCAGCGACATGGTGTAGGTCTTGCTCCCCTCTCGCTGACCCACCGCCGGTCGATTGAGCTTGAGCTCGCTGTGCCAGTACTCCTTCATCCGCTCGATGAGGGCCATGGCCTCCGGCTCTTCCAGATGAAGCTGGCACAGCGCCATGTAATTGTTGGGCTTGTGCATGTTGTCTACCAGGTAATCCCCCAGCATGGTCATGGCCTGTCGAGCCTGGGCCCTGGCGAAACGACTGTGTTGCTCGAAGCTGATCCGTTCGCTGATGAGGAAGTGGTAGCTGTTGTCGATGCCAAGCTGAAGTATGCCGAGCCTCTCCAGCTTGCGCAGATAGAGATAGCAGGAGGCATCGGTCAGGCCGTATTCGCGCTTGATGTCGATAAGGCTCTTCTCGCGCCAGAAGATGTTGGCGAGAAAGGCATAGAGGCCCGGTTCGTTGTGAAAGGCGTCGTCCTGCTCCTTGGTGAAGACGGCGCGCCGGCTCTGGGCGTCCTGGGTCCGCTCCATCAGCTCTTCGAAGGAGAGTCCGGCCAGATGGCAGATCTGCAGCAGGGTATCGAAAGGGAGTGAAGGTTTGTTCATCATCCGCTTGATGGTGGCAATGGAGACATCCAGGGTCTCGGCCAGGGTCTGATAGCGGATGCCTTTATCATTGAGGGTTTTCTTGAGCGTTTCCAGAATATTGTTGGCCAACTCTTGGCTGTAGGTCATGCATTCACTCCCTTAAAGTGCATTTTTATGAAACTATCCCTTTTTTCGTCTCCCCCGCAGGGAGGCAGTTTTTGATACTGCAAATGACCATCTCATCGCATAACTGTTCAGATTCCAAGCTTTTCAAGGGATTGGCCAGACCAGTGCTCTTACTCAGGCTCACTATATGATACTAGCTGGTGCATATTCCTCTACTCGAATACAAAGTGCTGGTGATGAATAAAACTCCGTTCATACTCTCTCACGTGGTCGATTTCAAAGCCTTCCTGGTTGTGTTGTCGACCGTTTGCTTCCAATTTAAGGGTTTTAAACCGAAAGGTTTTTATTCTTTCCTGGCAAATTGAGCGGATCCCGACGGGGCTCCGCTTTCTTTTTATCTAGCCCAGTAACCTGGGTATCTCCCTTACCAGCCAGCTCTTGGCCTTGCCCATCACGTCGCGTCGCCAGGCGAGGACCAGTTGCACCCTGTGACGGTATTCGGGGCTGATCACCTTGAGCCGCCCGGCCGTTATGTCCTCCTGCACCCAGCGCAGGGGCATGGTGCCGACACCCACCCCCGCCAGCAGGGCCGAGCGCTTCTCGGCCATGGTGCTCACGGTGAGTCTGGGTTGCTTGTCAAACAGTCGATAGGTGAGGGGTGGCTTGCGCAGGGCAGTGTCGGCGACGGCGATGGCGCGGTAGCGGCGCAGGGTCTCATCGGCCAGTGGCTCGGGTTCACTGTGCAGGGGATGCTCGGGGTGGGCCACATAGAGCATCTCTTCTTCGAACAGGGGCTGATACTTGATGCCGGTCATGATGGTGCCGGGATTGAGGCTCGAGATGAGCAGGTCGGCGCGTCCATCCTCCAGACACTCCCAGCTGCCGGCCAGGGCCTCGCCACGAAAGCGCAGTCGGGTGTCGGTCTCCCTGGCGAGAGACTCGACCAGGGGATAGAGCGTCTCGACGGGCACCAGGGCATCCACCACCAGGGTGATGTCCGTCTCCCAGCCGCGGGCCAGGGAGCGGGTTTCGCCCACCAGTTGTTCGGCCGCCTCAAGCAGTTGTCGCCCTCGCTCCAGCAGCATGCGGCCGGCGGGGGTGAAGCGGGTGCGGTGGCCGCTGCGATCGAAGAGCACCACATCCAGCTCATCTTCCAACTTTTGCACCGTATAGCTCAGGGCCGAGGGAACCCGCCCCAGCTCTTCTGCGGCGGCGGCAAAGCTGCCACGCCGTTCGATGGCATCCAGTGCCCTGATCGCCTCCAGGGTCAGCGCCCGCTCCTTGCCCATATCATTTCCTTCAAAAATATTGAATGTCCGCCTCAGATTAACTCGCTAACAAGGGGAAGCAAGCCTCTTTATGATTCTCATTATCGAATCGGATGGAGAGAGCCATGTTTGCATTGAGACGGTCCGAGGAGCGTGGTCATGCCAACTTCGGTTGGCTCGACACCCGCCACAGCTTCTCGTTTGGTCACTACTATGACCCCAAGTGGATGGGGCACTCGGCCCTGCGCGTCATCAATGAGGACTATGTGAAGCCGCAGGGGGGGTTTGCGACCCATCCTCACGCCAACATGGAGATCCTCACTTGTGTGCTGACCGGCACCATAGAGCACAAGGACAGCCTGGGCCACGTGGAGCAGATCCCCGCCGGGGAGTTTCAGCTGATGAGCGCGGGATCCGGCATCCGCCACAGCGAGTACAACCCCTCACCCGGCGAGGAGCTCTCCTTGTTGCAGATCTGGATCGAGCCGAATGAACAGGACACTGCCCCTGGCTATCAGCAAAAACGCATTGGGGCGCAGCCGGGGTTGACCCTGGTGGCCTCGCCAACCGGCGAAGGTGGATCTTTCCGGATCCGCCAGCAGGCCCGAGTATGGCGACTACAATTGGCGGCGGGTGAAAGTCTCACCTGGGCCCTTTCTGGGCGCCACGGCTACCTGCACCTGATTACCGGGGAGTTGGCCGCTGGCGGCCTGACTGCCCGACCCGGCGACGGGCTGCTCAGTCGCGATGAAGTGAAATGGGATCTCGTGGCCAATGTCGCCAGTGACGCCCTCCTTTTTGACCTGCCATGAGATGACGAGGAGTTGAACATGGACAAGATGAGAGATATCGCCCTGCTGGTAGGGCGCGTGTTGTTGGCCCTGATGTTTGTCTCGGCCGGCTGGAGCAAGATTGGCGGTTACGCCGGCACCCAGGGCTATATGGAGGCCATGGGCGTGCCCGGTATGTTGCTGCCCCTGGTGATCCTGCTCGAGCTGGGTGGCGGGCTGGCCATCCTCGCCGGCGTGTTGACCCGTTCGGTGTCACTGCTGCTGGCCGGTTTCTGTGTGCTGGCGGCCCTGCTTTTCCACTACCAGCCTGCCGATCAGATGCAGATGATCATGTTTATGAAGAACATCTCCATCGCCGGCGGCTTCCTGGTGCTGGCCGCAGCCGGTCCGGGCGCCTTCAGCGTCGATGGCAAACTGGGCAAGTGCTGGTAACACCCTGTTTTAATGTAGTTTCCGTACCTATGTTGGCCGGAGCACCCGCTCCGGCTTTTTTGCATCCGGCGCCCCAATCGCGGACAATCCTGCCATTGCCTTCGACGGGGATTGTCCATGTTCACTCTCTATCACTCCAACCAGCTCGACGTGCTCAAGGCCCTGCTGGTGGAACTGGTGCGCCGCGACCCGCTGACCGATCCGTTCGAGCGCGAGCAGATCCTGGTCCAGAGCCCCGGCATGGCCCAGTGGCTCAAGCTCGAGCTGGCCAGTGCCTTCGGTATCGCCGCCAACATCGACTTTCCCCTGCCCGCCAGCTTCATCTGGCAGATGTTTATCGAGGTGCTGGGGGACGTGCCGGCGCGTAGCCCCTACAACAAGCCGAGCATGAGCTGGCAGCTGATGATGATTCTGCCGACCCTGCTCGAGCGGCCCGACTTCGCCCCCCTGCGCGGCTACCTGTCGCCTGAGGGGGAGGCCCCCGAGCAGGTGCGACTGTGGCAGCTGTGCCAGAAGGTCGCGGACCTGTTCGACCAGTATCTGGTCTACCGCCCCGACTGGATCGAGCGCTGGGAGCGCGGTGAGGGATTGCCCGAGGAGCTCGGCGAGGTGACCGGTCAGGATTGGCAGCCCGTGCTGTGGCGCGAGCTGGTGGCCCGCACCCTGCAACTGGCCGACAGCGGCTATCACAGAGCGAACCTGTTCGAATCCTTTATTCAGGCGCTGCAGGGCGGCGCCCCTCTGCCGGGCAAGCTGCCCAAGCGGGTCTTCGTGTTCGGCATCTCGGCCCTGCCCCCCGGCTATGTGGAGGCGCTGCGGGTGCTCGGTGAGCGCATCGAGGTGCACCTGTTTGTCACCAACCCCTGCCGCTACTACTGGGGGGACCTGCTCGATCGCAAGACCATGGCCCGTCTCGAGCGGCGCCTGCGCCCCGGCACGGATCTTGAGACCCTGCAAGGGGAGACCAATCCCCTGCTCGCCTCCATGGGCAAGCTCGGGCGCGACTACCTGCACCACCTGATGGGGCTGGAGCCGCCGGAGGTGGAGGCCTTCGTCGACATGGCCGAAGACACCCTGCTGCATCGGTTGCAATCCGATGTGCTGGAGCAGCGCGATCGAGGCGCCGTGTTCGACAACCCCGATGCGAGCCACCACAAGACGGCGCTGCTGCCTGGCGATCGCAGCCTGCAGATCCACGCCTGCCACAGTCCCGTGCGCGAGCTCGAGGTGCTGCACGATCGCCTGCTCGATCTGTTCGAGGGCGACCCGACCCTGACCCCGAAACAGGTGGTGGTGATGATGCCGGACGTGGCCGGCTACGCCCCCTTCATCCAGGCGGTGTTCGGCGCCCGTGGCCAGATCCCCTTCTCCATCTCGGATCGGGCCGCCAGCCAGGAGAGCCCGCTGCTGCAAAGCTTCCTGGCGCTGCTGCGCCTGCCGCGCCAGCGCTTCGGGGCGGGCGAGCTGCTCGCCCTGCTCGAGGTGCCGGCGGTGCTGCGCCGCTTCGCCCTGACGGTGGAGGAGTTCGACACCCTGCGGGTCTGGGTGCAGGAGAGCGGCATCCGCTGGGGGCTCGACGATGCCTACCCGGAGCGCTTCGACCTGCCGGCCCTGTCGGGCAACTCCTGGCTGTTTGGCCTGCGCCGCATGCTGCTCGGCTACGCCATGGGGGAGGGGGAGCCGGTGGCCGGCATCCTCCCCTACGCCGAGATCGAGGGTCAGCAGGGGGTGACGCTCGGCAAGCTCGCCGCCTTCGTCGACACCCTGGCCCACTTCCTGCCGCTGCTCGACGCGTCCCGCTCTCTGCCCGAGTGGAACCGGCTGCTGCACGCCCTGCTGGGGGCCTGCTACGAGCCTGACGAAGACGAGGAGCGCCACATCCAGCTGGTGCGCGACGCCATCGCCGATTGGCAACAGGCCCTCGGCGAGGTGCGCTTCGACGAGCCGGTGACGCCGGCGCTGCTGCAAGACGTGCTCGGCCAGGCCCTGGCCGCCCAGCGCTCGAGCCAGCGCTTCCTCGCCGGCCAGGTCAACTTCTGCACCCTGATGCCGATGCGCTCCATCCCGTTTCGCCAGGTCTGCCTGCTCGGCATGAACGACGGCGTCTACCCGCGAACCCTGCCGCCCATGGGATTCGATCTGATGGCCCTGGCCGGCCGGCGCGGGGACCGATCCCGCCGCGATGACGACCGTTACCTCTTCCTCGAGGCGCTCTTGAGCGCCCAGGACGGCCTCTACATCAGCTATCAGGGCTTCAACGTGCAGGACAACAGCGAGCGCGAGCCCTCCGTGCTGCTGGCCGAGCTGCTCGACTACCTGCGCCAGGGCTTCGTGCTGGCCGGTGACGAAGCGCTGCCCGACGACGAATCGGGCCAGCGCCTGTTGCAGGCTCTGGTGACGGCCCACCCGCTCACCCCCTACAGCCGCGACTACTTCTTCCCAAGCGACGAGCGCCTCTTTACCTACGCCGCCGACTGGCTGCCGGCGCTGACCCCGAGAGCCGGAGCGCGCAACTTCCAGAGCGGCGATCTGCCCCTGCCCCCCGAGATGGAGGGGGGCGAGCTGGAGCTGGCCGAGCTGCTGCGCTTCTACCGCAACCCGGCGCGTTATTTCCTCAACCGCCGCCTCAAGGTGTGGTTCGAGCTGGATGACACTCGGCTCGAAGAGAGCGAGCCCTTCGCCCTCGATGGGCTGGAGAACTACCAGCTCAAGGATCGGCTGCTGGCCGCCCACCTGGAGGAAGGGGGAACGGCGCGCCTGCGCGAGCGGCTGCGCCTGGCCGGCCAGCTGCCCCAGAGCTGGTTTGGCCCCCTGCTGCTCGATGAGCTCGATGACAAGATGGCCGGGCTCGCCGAGCGGGTGCGCCCCCTGCGATCGGAAAAAACGCCGGTGGAGATCGACATCCCCCTGCCCCAGGGGCGGCTGCTCGGCTGGCTCGACACCGAGCAGGGCAATCAACTCATCGTCAAACCCGGCAGCTTCCACGGCCGCGACTGGTTGCAAGGCTGGCTCAGGCATCTGTGCCTGTGTCTCTCGCGCTCTGCGGGTGAGACCCTGCTGCTCGACGGGACCAAGAGCTGGCGACTGCCCGTGCTCGCACCCGAGGTGGCCCGCAGCCACCTGCTCGCCCTGGTCGATGACTGGGTGGTGGGGCTGCGCCGTCCGCTGCCGCTCTTTCCCAAGAGCGCCTGGAGCTGGCTGGCCGAGCAGGCGAAGAGCGGTGACGAGGAGAAGGCCCAGCGCGCCGCCCGCACCAGCTTCGAAGGGGGGTGGCAGCTCACGGGGGAGGGGGAGGACCCCTACATCCGGCGCTGCTTCCCCGCCCTGGACGAGGCCTTGATGAGCCAGCTTGTGGCGCTCGCGCGCACCCATCTGCAACCCCTGTATCAGGCGCTGGAGGAGTTCGACTGATGTCCCGCACCCTGGAAACCCTGCGCTTTCCCCTGTTTGGCGAGCGCCTGATCGAAGCCTCCGCCGGCACCGGCAAGACCTACACCATCGCCGGCCTCTATCTGCGCCTCTTGCTCGGCCACGGCCCGGCGGATGAAGAGGGGTGGGTCACCGCCCACGCCCGGCCTTTGAGCGTGACCGAGATTCTGGTAGTGACCTTCACCGAGGCCGCCACCGCCGAGCTGCGCGGCCGTATTCGCGCCCGCATCCACGAGGCGCGCCTGGCCTTCCTGCGCGGGCAAAGCGGCGACCCTTTGCTGGCCCAGCTGCTCGACGAGGTGCCGGATCACCAGCAGGCGGCGCGCCTGCTGCTCGCCGCCGAGCGGCAGATGGATGAGGCGGCGGTCTTCACCATCCACGGCTTTTGCCAGCGGATGCTCAAGAGCAACGCCTTCGAGTCGGGCGCCCTGTTCGAGACCGAGTTTCTCACCGACGACAGCCAGCTCAAGTTGCAGGCGGTGAGCGATTACTGGCGCGCCGACTTCTATCCGGCCGGGGAGTCCCTGGCCCGCGCCCTGCGTAAACACTGGAAGAGCCCGGCGGAGCTGCTCGCCGCCATCAACGGCTGGCTCGACAACCCCGAGCTCGAGATCCTGCCCCCCGTGGGGGATGAGACCCTGTTCGATCGCCACGAGCGGGAGATGGCCCGTGTGGCGGCGGTGAAGGCCCAGTGGCGCGAGCACCTCGATGCCATCCGCGCCCAGACCGAGGGGGTGGTGAGCCGCTACACCGGCAAGAACTACGAGGGCTGGCTCGAGAAGATTGGCCAGTGGGCCCACAGCGACGAGCACGGCTACGCCCTGCCCGAGCCCCTGGCCCGCTTCGCCCGCTCGACCCTGCTCGAGCACCTCAAGACGGGGGGGGATGCCCCCGGTCTGCCGCTGTTTGACGCCATCGAGGCGCTGGTGACCCGCCCCCCCGCCATCGACGATCTGGTGTTGCAGCGGGCCGCCCGCGAGGTGCACAGGCGCATGGGGCGCGCCAAGCGCGAGGCCTATCAGCTCTCGTTCTCTGACTTGCTGGGGGATCTCGACCGGGCGCTTGCCTCGCCTCTGGGAGAGCGGCTGCGCGATCGCATCCGTGCCACCTACCGGGTGGCCATGATCGACGAATTCCAGGATACCGACCCCCAGCAGTACCGCATCTTCCGCTCCCTCTACGGCGGGCAGGAGGAGACAGCCCTGCTGATGATCGGCGACCCCAAGCAGGCCATCTACGGCTTTCGCGGCGCCGACATCTTCACCTATATCCAGGCGCGCCGGGCAGTGAGCAGTCACTACACCCTGGGGCGTAACTGGCGCTCGAGTCGGCCCCTGGTGGGGGCGGTCAACGCCCTGTTCGAGCGCGCCCGTGCCCCCTTCATCTATGACGATGACATCCCCTTCCTGCCGGTAGAGGCCCAGGGCAAGAGCAAGTGCCTGACGCTGGCGGGGGCCGAGGCGCCGGCCCTGTGCTGCTGGTGGCTGGGGCAGGACCCCACCATCAACAAGGGGAGCTATCAGTCGCGCATGGCGAACGCCACGGCGGCGGAGATCCACCGGCTGCTGACCCTGGCGCGCCAGGGGGAGGCCTCGATCGGCGACGCGCCCCTGCGTGCCGGCGACATCGCCGTGCTGGTGCGCACCGGCAGCGAGGGGCGGGTGATGCAGCAGGCCCTCTCGGCGCTCGGCATCGCCTCTGTCTATCTCTCCAACCGCGAAAGCGTGCTCGAGAGCACGGAGGCACGCGAGATCCTGCTGATCCTGCACGCCTGCCTGCACCCGAGCGACGAGCGGGCCCTGCGCGCGGCGCTCGCCACCTCCCTGTTTGACCTCGACGCCAAGGCGCTGGACGCCTTCAGCCGCGACGAGAAGCTGTGGGAAGCCACGGTGCAGGAGTTCACCGACTACCGCCGCCAGTGGCGCCGGGTCGGCGTGCTGGCCATGCTGCGCGCCCTGTTGCACCGGCGCCAGCTGGCCGCCAGCTTGCTCGCCGGCCCGTTCGGCGAGCGGCGCCTGACCAACTATCTGCACCTGGCCGAGCTGCTGGAGCAGGCGGCGGGCGAGCTCGATGGCGAGTATGCCCTGCTGCGCTGGCTGGCCGAGGCGACCCGGGATGGCGGCCAGGCCGAGGAGCAGGTGCTGCGCCTCGAGTCCGAGCGCAAACTGGTGCAGATCGTCACCATCCACAAGTCCAAGGGGCTCGAATACCCGCTGGTGTTCCTGCCGTTTATCTGTTCCCACCGCGAGAGCGACACCCCCCTCTATCACGAGGAGAGCCGCACCCTGCTCGATCTCACCCGCTCTGCTAAGGCGCTGGAGCAGGCCGAGCGCGAGCGGCTGGCCGAAGATCTTCGCCTGCTCTACGTGGCCCTGACCCGGGGCGTCTACGCCACCTGGCTGGGGCTGGCGCCGGTGCGCTCGGGGGCGGGCAAGTCCAGCAAGACCGACCTGCACAAGACCGCCATCGGCTACCTGCTGCAACGGGGCGAGGAGGGGGAGGCCGAGCTCATGGCCGAGGCCCTGGCCGCCCTGGCGCGGGAGGTGCCGGGGGTGGTGGTCGGTGAGCCGTCACTCACCCGCCCGGCCCCGCTGGTCGACGAGCATGGGGAAGCGTCTGCGCCCCGGGTGCGCCGCTTCGGCGGTCGCATCGAGCGCGACTGGTGGGTCAGCTCCTACTCGGCGCTCTCGACCTCCGGCAGCCACCACGACCGGGGCGTGCTGGCGACCCCGGGGTTCGATGCCGAGGTGGCCCGCGAGCGCGGCGAAGAGGCGGCGCCTGAGCGCTCCATCTTCACCTTCCCGCGCGGCGCCCGGCCCGGCACCCTGCTGCACACCCTGTTTGAGGAGATCCCCTTCGCGCTGGCGCGCGACCCCGCCAGCCACGGCGAGGTGGCCCCCAGGGTGGCGGCCCTGCTCGAGCGCGACGGGTTCGACCCCGAGTGGAGTGATGTGCTGACCGCGCACCTGGCCGCCGTGCTCGGCACCGAGCTGCTGCCCGGGCTGCGCCTGGGGGAGATGGCGCACCATCAGGCCGAGCTCGAGTTCTTCCTGCCCATGGGGCGGGTGACGGCAGAGGGGCTCGATGCGGTGCGAAAGGCCCACGATCCCCTCTCGGCGCGCGGCAAGCCCCTCGGTTTTCAGAGCGTGCAGGGCATGCTCAAGGGCTTTATCGATCTGGTGTTCGAGTGGCAGGGGCGCTGGTACGTGCTCGACTACAAGTCCAACTGGCTGGGCAATAGCCCCCTCGATTACGCCGGCGCGGCCCTCGAGCAGGCCATGCTCGATCACCACTACGATCTCCAGTACCAGCTCTACACCCTGGCGCTGCACCGACTGCTGGCCCACCGCCTGCCCGATTACGACCCGGCCCGCCACCTGGGCGGAGTCTTCTATCTCTTCCTGCGCGGCATGCCCGAGGCCGGCGTCTTCCACGCCGCCCCCTCCCTTGCGCTGGTGCGCGCCCTCGATTCACTCTTTGCCGGCGAGGAGGCAGCATGAGCGCATCCATCCACTCCACCGACAGCCCCCTGCTCACCCGGCTGCGTGCCCTGGCCGACGCCGGCCGGGTGCGCCAGCTCGACGTGCAGTTTGCCCGCCTGATCGAGAGCCTGGGGGGCGAGCAGGAGCTGGTGCTGGCCGCCGCCATGGCCTGCTTCGAGCTCGGCCGTGGCCATATCTGCCTGCCCCTGGCTGCCATCGAACGCCCGTTCGGGCTGGATGGGGACGAGCGCGCCGCCCTGCTCGAGGGGCTGGCCCCCGCAAAGGCGTGGCCGGTGCGTCTGGCCGCCTCGCCCCTGGTGGGGGATGGTAGCCACGACACCCCCCACACGCCGCTGGTGCTCTGGCGCGAACGGCTCTACCTGACCCGCTACCACGACTTCGAGCGCTCGGTGGCGGGGCGCCTGCGCGCCCTCTCGGCGCGGGCCGAGTTTCCCGACATTCGTGCCGCGCTGGATCGCCTGTTTGCCCGCGACTACGGGCGCCTGTTTGCGGCGCTGCTGCCCCTTCGCACCGCGCCGGCCTTCTCGGCACGCCACTTCCTCGAGAAGTACCTGGATCTGGTCGAGGGGGCCGAACTGGCCTGGGGCGACATTGAGCGCTTGCTCGCCTCGGCCCAGAGCGGCGCCGATCTCGCCGCCCTCGATGCCCTTATCCCGCTGTCGGCCTGCTGCAACGGCCAGAAACTCGCGGCCGCCACCGCCGCCGGCCGCCCCTTCGCGGTCATCTCGGGTGGCCCCGGCACCGGCAAGACCACCACGGTCGCCAAGCTGCTCGCCATCCTGGTCGAAACCGGTCTGAGCGCCGGGGCGGCGCCCGCCATCCGGCTGGTGGCCCCCACCGGCAAGGCGGCGGCGCGCCTGACCGAGAGTATCGGCGCCGCCCTGCAGGATCTGCCGCTCTCCCCCGAGGTGGTGAGCGCCATCCCGACCGAGGCGGGCACCCTGCACCGGCTGCTCGGGGTGATCCCGGGGCGTACCCGGTTCCGCCACCACGCCGGCAACCCCCTGCACCTGGACGTGCTGGTGGTGGATGAGGCCTCCATGGTGGACCTGCCCATGATGGCGCGCCTGCTCGAGGCCCTGCCGGCGAAGGCACGCCTCATCCTGCTCGGCGACAAGGATCAGCTCGCCTCGGTCGAGGCCGGTGCCGTGCTCGCCGATATCTGCAGCTTCGTGGCGCAGGGGGTGAGCGAGCCCCAGGCCGAATGGCTGTCGGCCCAGAGCGGCTACCGGGTCAGCGGCTCGGCGACGGGGGCTCCGCTGCGCGACAGCCTCTGCCTGCTCACCAAGAGCTGGCGCTTTGACGAGCGCTCCGGCATCGGCCGGCTGGCGCGCGCCTGCAACGGCGGCGATCCGGCCGCCGTCGAGCGGGTGTGGGGGGAGGGCTTTACCGATATCGCCCTGCACCCCTGGAGCGCCGAGCGCTACGAGGCGCTGATCCAGCAGGCGGTGGAAGGCTATCGCCCCTATCTGGCGGCATTGCAGGAGGGGCAGGAGCCCAAGGCGGTATTCCAGGCCTTCAACGGCTTTCAGATCCTCTGCGCCCTGCGCGAGGGGCCGTTCGGGGTCGAGGGGCTCAACGATCGCATCGAGGCGGCGCTCGGCCGGGCACGGCTGATTGCCAGGGAGGGGGAGTGGTACGCCGGGCGCGCCGTCATGGTGGTGCAAAACGATCACGGCATCGGCCTCTACAACGGCGACATGGGCCTGTGCCTGCCGGACGAGGAGGGGCGCCTCAAGGTGTGGTTCGAGCAGGCCGACGGCGGCGTGCGCAGCCTGCTGCCGAGCCGCCTGCCGCCCCACGAGACGGTGTTTGCCATGACCATCCACAAGTCCCAGGGCTCGGAGTTTGCCCACACTGTGCTGGTGCTGCCCGATGCTCCCAGCCCCCTGCTGACCCGCGAGCTGGTCTATACCGGCATCACCCGCGCCAAGGGGCGACTCGATCTCTATGGCGATCGCGCCCTGCTGGCACAGGCGGTACGCAAGAAGACCGAGCGTTATTCGGGATTGGCACAGAGGTTGGGGGAGTGAGCGATTGGATGGCGGTACACTGGTGGCCAAATGCACTATGCCACTACATTTCGCCGTTGCAGTGATGCGCTCCCTGGGCCACATCCAGTGTCGTCATGCCGAGGAACCCATCCGCTCTTTGGGCTGCGAAGCAACCGCGCCATCGGGGGGCTCGCTTATCCGCTGTCGGACCGGTCACCAGGAAACCTGCGCGTTTTCCCGCCAAGTCTGCTATGCTCCGCGCCCCTCCTATTTTTGTCCAGCGAGATGCCAGCCGTGAACCACACCGACTTTGCCCAACTGGGGTTGCCTGCCGCCCTGCAAGATAACCTCGATGCCCTCGGCTACAAGGAGATGACTCCGATCCAGGCCCAGAGCCTGCCGTTGGTGCTGGCCGGCAGGGATGTGCTCGCCAAGGCCAAGACCGGTAGTGGCAAGACCGCCGCCTTTGGCTTGGGCCTGCTGGCCGGTTTGGATGTGGGTCAGTTGTCGGTGCAATCCCTGGTGCTCTGCCCGACCCGGGAGCTGGCCGATCAGGTGGCGAGCGAGCTGCGCCGTCTGGCGCGTGCCATGCCCAACGTCAAGCTGGTGACCCTGTGTGGCGGCGTGCCGACCGCGCCCCAGTCTGCCACTCTGGGCTTTGGCGCCCACATCGCCGTCGGGACCCCGGGCCGGGTGCTCAAGCACCTGGAGCAGGGTACCCTGCGTCTGGAGTCCCTCACCACCCTGGTGCTGGACGAGGCGGATCGCATGCTCGACATGGGCTTTGGCGAGGATATCCATAAGGTGATCCGCTTTGCCCCGCGCGAGCGCCAGACCCTGCTCTTCTCGGCTACCTATCCGGAAGAGATCGCCAGCATGAGCCGTGGCGTGCAGCGCAGCCCGGTCGAGGTGAGCGTCGAGGCCATCCACCAGGACGCCGCCATCGCCCAGCAGCTGTTCGAGGTGGCGCCGGGTACTCGCCCCGAGGCGCTGGCCCGCCTGCTCAGCCACTACCGCCCTGCTTCCTGCGTGGTGTTCTGCAACACCAAGCGCGCCTGTGGCGAGGTGAGCGACTACCTGGTGAATCGCGGCTTCTCGGCCCTGACCCTCAACGGCGATCTCGAGCAGCGTGAGCGCGACCAGGTGCTGGTGCGCTTTGCCAACGGCAGCGCCGCCATCCTGGTGGCGACCGATGTGGCGGCCCGTGGCCTCGATATCAAGGAGCTCGGCGCGGTCATTAACTACGAGCTCACCTATGACCCCGAGGTGCACGTGCACCGCATCGGCCGTACCGGTCGTGCCGGTCAGCAGGGTCTGGCACTCTCCTTGTATCAGCCGAACGAAGCCCAGCGTGTGACTCTGATCGAAGAGTACCTCGGCAGCCCGATGCCACAGGGGGATCTGGCGGCACTCGGCAGCGAGCTGCGCCCGGTGGCGCCCGAGTTTGCGACTATCTCCATCGGCGGCGGTCGCAAGCACAAGCTGCGCCCGGGGGATATTCTCGGCGCCCTGACCGGCGAGACCGGTCTGCCTGGGGATCAGGTGGGCAAGATCCAGGTGCAGGATCAATTCTCCTATGTGGCGGTGCGACGTGCCCAGGCCAAGGCGGCGCTCAAGCGCCTGAGCGATGGCAAGATCAAGGGCAAGAGCTATCGGGTGCGCCTGCTTGGCTGACGGACCTTGGGTGAGAGAAGGGTCGGGCATGATGTCCGGCCCTTTTTTTGTTTCAAGGCGGATGAAAGATGTAAATATTAAGGATTTTCAGTTGGATAGAACGGTTTTGTGCGCCAGATAACACAGCTTCATATGAATAGGTGAAGACGCTCACAAAATCGGCATCAATCTTAATTCTCGTCGTGAATTTAGTCTCGCCTCTGCCTATGCTCGGTGGGCCAAGAACATAACGACAAGGAATTATCCATGATCAAACCTAGCCGCTGCGCCTGGCTGGTTGCGGCCGCCTGTACCCTGCCCGCCTATGCCATGAATATCCAGCCCGACCCCCAGAATCCCGGGGGGTATCTGGTCTCCTCTGCCGATATCAAGGCGGCGGAGCAAGGCAAGACTGCCAATCCCATGTACGCCACCTGGTCCAGGGCCCTCGCGACCCGTCCCAATACGGTGGTTGATGCCATCGAGCCTGGGCTGGTCTCCAACCCGGATAACGTGAAACGGGCCGAGCGGGTCTTCCCCGCCTCAGAGTGGGAGTTCCTGACCCAAATGGCGGCGCCCGAGTACACCTATGTGCGCTTCCTGCGGGCGGTGGGCAAGTTCCCCGCCTTCTGCGGTGACTACACAGACGGGCGCAACGCCGACGCCATCTGTAAACAATCCATCGTCACCATGTTTGCCCACTTTGCTCAAGAGACCGGCGGTCACATCGCCAAGGACAATGTCTCTGACAACCCGCAGGGGCTCGAGGAGTGGCAACAGGCACTGGTGCACGTGCGCGAGATGGGGTGGTCGGAAGGGCAGAGTGGCTACACCACGGGCTGCGGTCAGAACGACTGGCAGAACAAGAAGTGGCCCTGTGCCACCGGTCAGGGTTACTTCGGGCGTGGCGCCAAGCAGCTCTCCTATCACTTCAACTACGGTGCCTTCTCCGAGGCCATGTTCGACGGCAATGCGACCGTGCTGCTCAACGATCCGGGCCGGGTAGCCGACTCCTGGCTCAACCTCGCCTCCGCCATCTGGTTCTTCCTCACCCCCCAGGCGCCCAAACCCTCCATGCTGCACGTGGTGGACCGTACCTGGAAGCCCTCCCAGCGCGAACTGGATGCCGGCATCGGCTACGGCTTCGGCACCACCATCAACATCATCAACGGTGGCATCGAGTGCGGTGAGCACAACAAGGACAAGGGGCAGCCGGTCAATCGTATCCGCTACTGGGAAGGCTTGGCCGCCCACTACGGTATTCCCCTGTTGCCTGACGAGAAGAACACCTGCTGGCAGCAGACTCCGTACGGCAGCCTCAACCTCAACGGTGCCACCGATGTGCTCTACACCAACTGGGACGGCAACTGGAAATACTATCCGGATCGCCCGGGCGGCTACTCCTTCGAGTGTGAGCTGGTGGGGTTTCAGACCGCCTACTCGGCCCTGGTCCCGGGGGATTACGAGAAGTGCGTGACCAACTTCTACGGCTCTCATGCCAGCTGGCCCAAGGTGAGAGTGGTAGAGAAGCTCGATCCTCCCCCGACTGACCCGACCGATCCCCCCGTCGGCGGCGTTCCGGCCTGGGAGGCGACCAAGGTCTACACCGCCGGCAACAAGGTGAGCCATAAGGGGGCCATCTATCAGGCCAAGTGGTGGACCCAGGGGGACGATCCGACCAAGGGTGGCCCCTGGGCCCTGGTACCGTAACGCTCGTACGTGAAAGAGGGGAGCCGGTGGCTCCCCTCTCTGGTGTGGTAATGAAAAAAGGCGGCCAATGGCCGCCACTGCGCTGGCATCCTTGCTGCCGCTTGCTTGCTAGGGAGCGTAGGGAAGTGAGGAGTGATGCAGGGTGATGCGGACCTTGCCATCCTCCCCCTTGCGAAAGCCCCAACTCTTGTCAACCGTCGTCACCTGCCCTTTGGCGTCGGTCAGATGAACCTTGCCCATGGTATAGGCGCTGTTACCATCGATCTGGATGGCGGCGTTATCCACCCGATAATCCTTCCACCCCTTGAGGGCGAACCCCTTGTCGATGGGGAAGGCGGGGTCGTTGCCGACGAAGTAGGCGAGGGCGCCGGCACGGGTGAGGCGGAAGGTCTGATCGCCGCTGGCCAGGGTGGGTTTGAACAGCACAGGGCCAGACTGGTAGGCATAGGCGTCGTCGATGACCTGACCGGCACTCTGCCGGGCTTTCTCGATGCCACCGCTGGTGTAGTCATCGCTGATGCGGATCAGGGCCTTGCCCCAGGCCTGTTGGGCTGCCTTGACCTCCTCTTCACTGATATTGCGGTTGCTGATCTCGGTGGCGCTCAGGCTGGTGCTGGCACCGAACAGGACGAGGGCGAGGACGTGTTGGCGGTTGAGCAATGACATGGAGAGCCTCCTGCTGTATGGAATGAGAAGCAGTATGGCGTTGTCGGCTGAATCGTGATTGAAGGGGCCATTCAGCAAACAGGCAGGATGGCCCCGTGGGGGATCAGTGTTCGTCACCCCGGTGGATCTTGAAGCGCATGGCGATCAGGGCAAACAGCAGGGGGCCCACCATGGTCCAGACTCCGGTGGAGATGTCTCCCGCCAGGAAGGGTGAGACCAGGGTGAAGAGGTTGCCGAAGGCGACCAGCAGCAGGCTGACCAGGGTGGCCCCCAGCACCGAGGCCGGGCTGCGGAAGAAGATGAGATCCTTCTCCAGCGCCGGATTCTGGCGATAGCGATACCAGGCGTAGATGAGGAACATGTAGGGGATGGTCATCCCCACATTGGTCATAGTGATGATGAGTTCATAGAGGGCGGCCGCCCCTTCCGGGTTGATCAGGGTAAAGATCGACTTGACCGCGATAAAGGCGCATACCACCAGGGCCTGTACTTTGAGTGCCTCGGTGCGCACCCTGTTCTCGTTCTCGCGCTGGAAGCGCTCCGGCCAGAAGTAGCTCGGAGTGCCGGTGATAAATTGGCGCAGGGGCGCGTAGGAGAGGGCGATGAAGGCGCCCAGATAACTCAGAAACATCCCCAATCCGGCGAAGCGCATCAGCACCTGCCCCAGCCACTCACCGCCCAGGTGGCGGCCCAGCTCCAGCATGATGATGAAGAGTGCCGACAGGGACGTGATCCCCTCGCTCGGGAAGTCGCTCCAGCGCATGATAGCCCCCACCGCCAGGAAACCGATGACGTAGCAGAGCACGATGAAGGCGCCGGAGAGGAAGATGCCGCGCTTGAGGTCTCGCTCCGGATCCTCCAGCTCGTCGGCCACCCCGGCCATCGCTTCGACTCCACCATAGGCGAAGATGGCGAAGACCATGAAGCCGAGAAAGGGGATGAGTTCGTTGAACGCCGCGTTGGGTGAGGTGGTGAGGGCTGCCTGCTGCAGGGGCTCTTGCAGGGTCATGCCGCTCAGGGCAAAGACCAGCACGCCGCCCACCAGAAGCAAGATGTTGAGCGCCACCACCGAGAGACCGCCGATGGCGGCAACCTTGGCAAAACGGGCACTACCCAGGGTGATGAGTCGGCTGACTATCAGCACCAGCGCGATGGCCACGACCCCGAGCAGGAAGGGGCCCACATCCAGGGTGCCCAGGGTGAGGGGAATGACGGTCACATCGCGTCCAAACAGCATGAAGGAGAGGGGCACCCACATGGAGAGGGCCTTGCCAAACATCCAGATGATGTAAGAGGCAAACCACATGGTGAGCCCGATAAAGGCAAAGCGGGTGGAGACAGAGTGACGCATCCAGGTGAAGATCCCCCCCTGCTCCCGGCGAAAGCCGGTGCCGAACTCGATCATCATCAGGATGAAGGGAATAAAGAAGAAGAGACCGCCGATAACAAACATGGGGATGGCGGCGTAGCCCATCCGATAGAAGCCTATCCCGATATTGGTGACACCGAATACCGAGGTGAGGATCATCAGGATAAAGGCGCCCAGTTTCAGTTTCTTGCTAGCCATGGGGCAACTCCCTGGAGTCAGGCCGGATAGAGGGTACGCCGGGCCGGCCAGAGGAGAATAACCTGAGGTTGGCCTCGTAAGGATCTTTGGTGGCCCGGGATGGGGCTCGATATTACCATCTGCGGGATGGTGTCGTTATCATGGTTGTTAATCGCTGATTGTTTGGTTGGTTATATTGCTTTTCGTGTGATACGTGGTTTTTTATTCTTTTGGTTTTCAAGGGGCAGCCCGGCTCATCGTGTTGAGGAAACCAGGCTGAAAGGAACTATGGGAGGTGACCTCATGGTGTGTGAATTTCACGACGCCATGGAGAGATGGGATTGGCGAGGCTGAGGTGACTCGATAAGCGGGAGATGCATTCGGTGCTCATAGTTACCCTGCAGGGGGATGCCGACGGCGCGGGCGAAACGCTCATCCATGATAAAGCGAATGCCGACCCCGTTGACGGCGCCCAGATCGACCGGCTTGCCATCACCCATCCGCTCGACCGGTAACCCCATGCGGCGGAAGATCCGCTCTACCGGCAGGCTGACCACGGCCAGCATCTCGTCGATCCCCTGCTGGCGAGCAAACTCGTAAACGCCGCGAAAGATCACCAGAGTGAGTTCGCTGACCCCGTTGTTGAGGCGCGGAGCGCGTTCTGCATCGATGGCCAGCCGCGTCAATTCCCAGACATTGGACTGGCGTGGGGGCTGCTCACCGGCCAGGGCGGTGGGGAAGATCTCCGGCAACATATAGGGCCCCTCGGTCGGCAGCATACGGATGCAGCCACAGAGCCCCTGTTCGTCTTCAACCAGCACCCAGTGGGTATCGGGACCATCGTAGCGATCCTGTTCCAGACCCTGATGATGCTCGACATCCCAGCCGAGGCGGTCGGAGAAGACACTCTTGCGGAACTGGTAGAGTTGCCGGATCAGGGACCGATTGGGGTGTTGCGATGTTTTACCTTTGTAAATGAACATGTTTTTGCTCCTGTATGATGGCAAAATGCGAGGGATAGCTTGGAGGAGAGAGGAGGGCGCATGCGCCAAGACGTTCAACTGGCATTCCTGGAACAGTTCACACAGGTGACCAGTGCCGATGCGTTGTCTGCCCTGATAGGACGATTGGCCAGGGAGATCGGATTCGACTATTTCCGGTTTGCCGTCATCCTGCCCATGTCGATGCAGCGCCCCAAGGTGGTGCTCTTCAATCAGTGTCCCGAGAGCTGGATCAGGGCCTATACCGAGAACCATATGCTGGCCCGTGACCCCATCATCGAGTTGGCTCGCACCCAAAACCTGCCCATCTTCTGGAACCGTCTCGACGAGCGGGCCAGTTTTCTGCAGCAGGGCAGCCTGGACGTGATGCGACTGGCGGCCGACTTCGGCCTGCGCAATGGCATCTCTTTCCCTTTGCATGGCGCCAACGGAGAGAACGGCATCCTCTCCTTTATCAGCAAGGAGTCGGCGTCGACGGACCTGCTGCTGGAGAGCGCACCGCTGCTGGCCTGGATGTCCAGCTACATCTTCGAGGCAGCCATCAGGGTGGTCTGTCTGGAGCAGGAGACGCAGGAGGCCCTGACTGAGCGGGAGACCCAGTGTCTGTTCTGGGCCAGCGAGGGCAAGACCTCGGCGGAGATCGCTTGCATCCTGGGCATTGCCGAGCGCACAGTGAACTTTCATCTCAACCAGGTCACTCGCAAGATGGGCACGATGAACCGTTATCAGGCTATCGCGAAGGGGGTCAACCGGGGCATAGTTCGCCCAAATCTGGAACAGGTAGTGATTACCAACTACTCGGTGCATGCCCGCTTGCAGTAGCGGACAATCCGCGCCATTTTTGGTCAGTGAGTGTTGACCAACAATTGACAGATCCTGCTATTGACAATGGGTGAATTTCCGTTGGGGAGGGGTGATGAGACGGATTGGGATGCTGCTGATGATCCTCTTGCTGGCAGGTTGTGCCGCCAAGGGGGAGACGCCGGCCCAGAAGCGCAGCTATGTGCAGCAGATGCGCCAGGAGGCCCTGAGCGAGTTCTACCGGGAGAAGCCCGAACTGCGCCGTGAGGTGTCGGCCGCACAGGGTTATGCTCTTTTCTCGAGCTTTAACAATAACCTGCTTCTGGTGAGTGCCGGTAGTGGGTTTGGGGTAGTACGGGATAACCGAACCGGCAAGGACACCTATATGCGGATGGCCATGGCCGGGGTGGGGCTTGGGTTCGGGATCAAGGACTTCAGGGCTCTGATCCTGTTTCAGGATCGCGTCGCCCTGCAACGCTTCCTCGAAAGTGGCTGGGAGGCAGGGGGGCAGGCCGATGTGGCCGCCCGCTCCGATGACAAGGGGGCCGCGATCATCTCCGAGGCGGCCAGCGCCGATCTAAAAGGGGTGAGGGTCTACCAGATGACCAAGCATGGTATCGCGCTCCAGGCCACCGCCCAGGGGTACAAGTATTGGCCCGACGACGAGCTTAACGGGCGAGCGCCTGCCTCGGTTCGTAGCGCGGGGCAGTAGCCGGCATCTCCTCCAGGTGGAGGGATAGACCTCTCCTCCACCCGAAACAACTGTCTATTCATCCAGTATGCTCTGTGCGATACTCAACCGCCTGATGTGTCGAAACGAGCGCGCAAGATGGAAACGATCCTGGTCCGGGGTGCCCGCACCCACAACCTCAAAAACATCAACCTGACCCTGCCCCGCGACAAGCTGATCGTGGTCACCGGCCTCTCCGGCTCGGGCAAATCCTCCCTGGCGTTCGATACCCTCTATGCGGAGGGGCAGCGCCGCTACGTGGAATCCCTCTCCGCCTACGCCCGCCAGTTCCTCTCCCTGATGGAGAAGCCGGACGTGGACCACATCGAGGGGCTCTCCCCGGCCATCTCCATCGAGCAGAAGTCCACCTCCCACAACCCGCGCTCCACGGTCGGCACCATCACCGAGATTTACGACTACCTGCGTCTGCTGTTCGCCCGGGTCGGCGAGCCGCGCTGCCCGACCCACGGCATCCCGCTCACCGCCCAGACCATCAGCCAGATGGTGGACCAGGTGCTGTCCCAGCCGGAAGGCACCAAGCTGATGTTGCTGGCCCCCGCGGTGCGCAACCGCAAGGGGGAACACGTCAAGCTGCTGGAGAACCTGGCGGCCCAGGGTTACATTCGTGCCCGCATCGACGGGGAGGTGTGCGATCTCTCGGATCCCCCGACCCTGGAGCTGCAGAAGAAGCACACCATAGAGGTGGTGGTGGACCGCTTCAAGGTGCGGGGTGACCTGGCCCAGCGCCTCGCCGAGTCGTTCGAGACGGCCCTGACCCTCTCCGGCGGCATCGTACTGGTGGCGCCCATGGACGGGGAGGCAGGGGAGGCCCTGACCTTCTCGGCCAACTTCGCCTGCCCCGAGTGTGGCCACTCGGTCTCGGAGCTGGAGCCGCGCATCTTCTCCTTCAACAACCCGGCCGGCGCCTGCCCCACCTGTGACGGGCTCGGGGTGCAGCAGTACTTCGATCCGGACAAGGTGATCCACGATCCGGGCCAGAGCCTGGCCGGCGGCGCCATCCGCGGTTGGGACAAGCGCAGCTTCTACTACTTTCAGATGCTCAAATCCCTGGCCGAGCACTACGACTTCGATCTGGAGGCGCCCTGGGAAGATCTGCCGCCCAAGGTGCAGGAGGTGATCCTGCGCGGCTCCGGGCGCGGCGACGTGGAGTTTCGTTACATGAACGACCGTGGCGATGTGGTGGTGCGCAAGCACCCGTTCGAGGGGATCCTGCACAACATGGAGCGGCGCTACCGGGAGACCGAGTCCAACTCGGTACGCGAAGAGCTCTCCAAATACATCGCCAACAAGCCCTGCGCCAGCTGCGGCGGTAGCCGGCTGCGGGAAGAGGCGCGCCACGTCTTCATCGAGAACCGTAACCTGCCGGCCATCGCCGAGGACTCTATCGGCGATGCCCTCACCTTCTTCGCCGGCCTGACCCTGACCGGCCAGCGCGCCCAGATTGCCGAGAAGATCCTCAAAGAGATCGTCGAGCGGCTCGGCTTCCTGGTGAACGTCGGCCTCAACTATTTGAGCCTGTCGCGCAGCGCCGAGACCCTCTCCGGCGGCGAGGCCCAGCGGATCCGGCTGGCCAGCCAGATCGGGGCCGGTCTGGTGGGGGTTATGTATGTGCTGGATGAGCCTTCCATCGGCCTGCACCAGCGCGACAACGAGCGGTTGCTGGGGACGCTTACTCACTTGCGCGATCTCGGCAACACGGTGATCGTGGTGGAGCACGACGAGGACGCCATTCGCCTTGCTGACCACGTGCTCGATATCGGACCGGGGGCCGGGGTGCACGGTGGCGAAATTGTTGCGCAGGGCACTCCCCAGCAGATTATCGACAACCCGGATTCGCTGACAGGCGACTATCTCTCCGGTCGCAAGCAGATCGCCATCCCCACCGAGCGCACGCCGCTTACCGGCAAGTGGTTGAAACTCAAGGGGGCGAGCGGCAACAACCTGCGCAGCGTCAACCTGGATCTGCCGATCGGGGTGATGACCTGCGTTACCGGCGTCTCCGGCTCCGGCAAGTCGACCCTGATCAACGACACCCTGTTTCGCATCGCCCATCGGGAGCTCAACAAGGCGACCGAGTCGACCCCGGCCCCCTATCGCAGCGTTGAGGGGCTGGAGCATCTGGACAAGGTGGTGGACATCGACCAGAGCCCCATCGGCCGCACCCCGCGCTCCAACCCGGCGACTTACACCGGCCTGTTCACCCCGATCCGCGAGCTGCTCTCCGGCACCCAGGAGGCGCGCTCGCGCGGCTACCAGCCGGGCCGCTTCTCCTTCAACGTCAAGGGGGGCCGCTGCGAGGCGTGCCAGGGGGATGGGGTCATCAAGGTGGAGATGCACTTCCTGCCGGACGTCTACGTGCCGTGCGACGTCTGCAAGGGCAAGCGTTACAACCGCGAGACCCTGGAGGTGAAGTACAAGGGCAAGAACATCCACGAGATCCTCGAGATGACGGTGGAGGACGCCCGCGCCTTCTTCGATCCGGTGCCGGCGGTGGCGCGCAAGCTGCAGACCCTGATGGATGTGGGCCTCTCATACATCCGCCTCGGCCAGTCGGCCACCACCCTGTCGGGGGGCGAGGCGCAGCGGGTCAAGCTGGCGCGCGAGCTCTCCAAGCGTGACACCGGTCAGACCCTCTACATCCTGGACGAGCCGACCACAGGGCTGCATTTCCACGACATCCAGCAGTTGCTCAAGGTGCTGCACCAGCTGCGGGATCGCGGCAACACCATGGTCATCATCGAGCACAACCTGGACGTCATCAAAACCGCCGACTGGATCGTCGATCTGGGGCCCGAAGGGGGCTCGGGGGGCGGCCGCATCCTGGTCACCGGCACGCCGGAGGCGATCTGCGAGAACAAAGAGTCCCATACGGCGCGCTTTCTGGCGCCCATCCTGAGCCGATAGGCGATCTGCATCAAAGAGGGGGCGTAAGCCCCCTCACTTTTTCCCGTGCTCATGACACAATCCGCCCCTTGTCCTCTATCCTTCACCATAATTGAGACGAGTCATCAGGAACTGTTGTCATGCATCGTTCGGATCGCACCATCAACTATCAGGTCGCCTTCTCCATGGCATTGGTCTGGCTGGTCGCCATGGGGCTGCTGGTCGCCATGCTGGTGATGTTGCTGGTGCCCCAGATCCGTCATGTGGAGCAGCGACAGATGCGCGAACATCTGGTGCGCGCCATCAGTCTGGTCCAGGCCGATCTCAAGCGGATGCGCGCTTTTGCCCGCGACTGGGGGGAGTGGGACGATGCCTATGACTTCATCGCCGGCAAAGGAAGCCGCGCCTTTATCGATGCCAACCTGGTCTCCTCTACCCCGATGGATGATTTTGACCTTCACCTGCTCAGCTTCATGGATCTGCGGGGTAACGAGGTGTGGAGCCGCTCCCGCCTGCCCGATATCCAACAGAGTCATTTCATCAGTTACCCCCTCTTCATGGAGTACTTGAAGAAGGCGTTACTGGAGCGTGTTCAGGAACACGGCATCCAGGGGATGCAGGACTCCCAATGGGGCCCGCTGCTGTTCGCCTTCCATCCGATCACCGACTCGCAGCGGCAGCATGGGGTCAGGGGTTATCTACTGGCGGCGCGCTGGATCGACGAGAGTTACCTGAGCGAGCTGTCCCATCGGGTGGCCATGCCCATCACGATGCGGGGTCTGCATGGAGAGGTGGATCTCACCCGTTTCCAGGCGTTGCAGCGAGGCTATCTCTACCGCATGGGGTACAGCGGCCTTGATACCCAGTGGGGGGAGATAGTCATGCTCGACAGCACAGGTCACCCTGGCCTGTTGCTGCGACTGGAGTCCCAGCGTGAGCTGATGTTGGGGGGAGGGCGGGTGCTGCTGTTCACCCTGGCGGGGACTCTGCTCATCTGCCTGGTGTGTGGCCTGTTCGCCTTTTTCCGCTTGCAGGTCATGGTGTTGCAGCCTCTGGGGCTGTTGATCCAGGGGGTACAGCGCTACGAGCGGGATGGTAATTCGGCCACCCTGCCGCTCATAGAATCGAGTCGTGAGATGCGGATCCTGACCCGTCGCTTTCGCGAGATGGCAGCCCGTCTCAGTCTTCAGCACAAGGCCGCACAGGCTCACAGCCAGCGTATGGAGGAGGCCGCCAATCGTGATCCGCTGACCGGCTGCTTTAACCGTCGCTATCTGGATGCCTGGCTCGAGGTGCTGGAGCCCTCCGAGCTGCAGCTGGCGGTGCTGGCCATCGATCTCGATCACTTCAAACAGGTCAATGACACCCATGGTCATGACACAGGCGATCGTGTGCTGGTGCAGTTTGCGGAGCGCTTGCGTCGCCACCTGCGTCACGACGAATTACTGATCCGGGTTGGGGGTGAGGAGTTTTTAGTGGTGTCAGAGTGCTCAGACGCATCCCAGGCCAGTGCCCTGGCCGAGCGTCTGCGGCGGCTGGTGGCACAGACCCCCTTTGGTGAGGAGCAGGCTCCCTTCCCGATGACGGCCTCTATCGGTTTCTCTCTCTTTCCTCTGGGGGAGGAGCGCCACGATCCTGGCTGGCGCCTGTGCCTCAAGTTGGCCGATATGGCCCTCTACAACGCCAAGGCGCGAGGTCGCAATACCTGGACCGGTCTGGTCTCCCGCCATGGTGGTGTACTGCCCTCCCTGAACCCCGATGATCTGCTGCGTCAGGGGGCTCTCAGCCTGATCGAGGCGCCTCTTAAAGAGAGATAGGCGAGCCATCTTATGATGGCCGTAGCCAACACCTTTCGCAGAGAAAAAGAGACTCAAAGGTGTATGGTGCATATGGCTAAAATGTTGGTAACAATTGAGCCATGTCAATAACCGGGCGTTTACGATCCCTTAAAGTGGTCGCCGCTTACAGCACCAAACGAACACAATAAAAGGGATTATAACGATGAAAAAGATGCTTCCTCTGCTGATCGCCGGCGCCCTTGCCTCCCCCTTCGCCATGGCCCATCAGGCCGGTGATATCCTGGTCCGTGGTGGGCTGGCCTTTGTCTCTCCTCAGGAGAGCAGTACCCCCGTCGAGCTCGAAATCAACGACAACATGCAGCTGGGTCTCACCCTGGGCTATATGATCACCGACAACTGGGGCGTCGAGCTGCTGGCTGCCACCCCCTTCTCCCACTCGGTCAAGTTGGGCGATACCGAGGTGGCCAAGATCAAACACCTGCCGCCGACCCTGATGGCCCAGTATTACTTTGGTAACGCCCAGAGCAAGGTGCGCCCCTATGTGGGCGTCGGCGTCAATTACACCACTTTCTTCAGTGAAGAGGGTCGTGGCCCGCTGCAAGGGACCGATGTGAGCGTGGACGATTCCTGGGGCATTGCCGGTCAGGTGGGTATCGATATGGCTATCACCGATCGCTGGTTCGTTAACGGTTCCGCCTGGATCATTGATATCGATACCGACGTTCATACCGCCATCGGCACCATCAAGACCAAGGTCGATCCCATGGCCTTTATGGTTGGCGTCGGCTACCGCTTCTAAGCACTTGTGAATGGGCCTTTGGCCCGGCACGCTCCTTGGCCCGACTGGTTCGGGCCTTTTTCTTTTCCGGTGACTTGAGTCGGCCCCGGCCGCGCTGTAGCCTGAGCGCGGTTTGATGACAAGGATGCAATCATGCTGGAGATGCAGATCCACCCCCGCTTTCAGGAGACCGATGCCCTCGGCCATATCAACAATACGGTGCCGGCGGTCTGGTTTGAGTCGGCGCGGGATCCCCTGTTCCGTGTTTTCACCCCGGATCTGGATGTACGCGACTGGCGCCTCATCTTGGCGGGCTACTCGGTTCAGTTCAAGCGGGAGCTCTTCTACGGCGAGGTGGTGACCCTGAAGAGCGCGATCAAGCGGATCGGGGGGAGCTCCTTCACCGTCTGGCAGGAGGCCTGGCAAGGGGGTGAACTGGCGGTGACCGCCGAGACCACCCTGATCCACTTCGATTATCAGTCCCGCAAGGCACTCCCGCTCACCCATGAGCAGAGGGAGGGGCTGGGACGCTGGCTTCTGGAGGCGAGTGAGTGAAGCTGTCTGCCCTGTTACCCTTGATGACCACATTACCCGTGATGGCGTTACCTCTGATGACCCTGGATCAACAGTTCGACCTGATGGAGAAGGGGGCGGCGACAGCCCTGGATACTCGCCAGTTCACCCTGGACGGGGTGACGGTGACCGGCTGGCTGGATGGTGACATGCCGGTGATCATCGCCGTGCCGCGGCGCGATGAGAAGGGGCAGGATCAGGGAGAGAGCCGCTACTACTTCAAGGGGGGTGAGTTGTTCGGGGTGCGCGAGCCCGAGTCCCGCTTCGGTTTCGAGAAGGGCAAGTTGACCGCCTGGCTCGACGAGACCGGCAAGCCGCAGGCCTACATCAGCAAGGTGAGCATGGAGCAGCGCGAGCAGTGGCTGAAGCGGCGGGCGGCCCAGTTGCAACGGGTGTTCCAGCCGAGCCAGGCCGAGCTGGGTCTCGATGGCGCCCGAGACCATAATGGATCGGGTGCCAAGGGCAGTGAGTGGCTCTGTGGTGAGCGTCTCAAGTCGCTGACCGGCACGACCAGGGTCATGTTTGGTCCCTTAGATGCCAGTGCAGCAGAGGTGAAGGGCGCGGTGCGTATCGTGACGCCGGGGGGATGGCAGGATCTCGACATGGAGTGCAAGGTGGCACAGGGATACCGGGTCGTGAGTCTCACCTGGAGGGCGCCCAAAACATGACTGAAAGGCGGGGCCGCAGGCCCCGCTCTCATTCCTGAGTGATGCGGGTCAGGGCCTTGACCCGTCGCCACTGACTTTCGGGGAACCAGTGCTCGAGCAGGCTCTGCTGCTGGGCGATCTGCTGATCATCGCTCAGGGCGGCTCGCTCCTTCAGATAGCCTTGTAACTGCTTGTCGAAGGCCTGCTGGTTCTGCTTGAGCTCGGCGAGGCGATCTGCCGCCTCGGGGCCAAGCTGTTCCAACTGCCACTGCCTGTCCTCCTGATGCTGGCGCAGCCGTTCCAGCACGCGCCCATTCTCTACCGAGCGCTGAAACCACTCAGGTTGCTCGCTCAGCCAGATCTCAAGCGATTCTTGCAACACTGCCTGCTCTTCGAGGGAGGCCTGCTGCAGTGCCTTGCGCCTCAGGGTCCATTGTTCCTGGCGTCGCTCGTCGGCGAACAACTGCTCCTGTTCGGCAGGAGAGAAGCGTTGGCGTCTCAGCTGCTCCCGCTGTTCGAACAATTGCTCCAGGCTGGCCAGATCGGTCCCCTCCGGGATGGTCAGGCGCGCCTCGGCCTCCCGGAAAGCGCCATAGCGTTGATCCAGCACCGCAGGGGGGGCGGGCCGGGCCGCGGGCGCCTCCTGAAGAGAAGGCGTCACGCTGACGTGACGCCAACCCAGGATGAGCAGAGGGAGCAGCAGAGTCCCCAGCCACACCTTTCTCACAGGCCGAGTCCCTTGAGGCGGCGGGCATGCTGCACATAGAGGGAGACAGGATCCACTTCGAACAGGTGACGAATGCCGAAGGAGTGGTTCACCTCATCCAGATGGTTCATCTTGTAGTCGGTGCCAATCACCTTGCCCAGATGGCTGCTACAGACCCCGACCAGGCCATCGTTGGGCTCATCGAAGAAGAGACCGGTGAGGACCAGGGCCGGGTCGACCGGGTCGAGGATGTTGGTGAGGTTGCCCCGACCACTCCAGGAGAAGTAGTAGACCCCATTGTTGGCCTGCATAGGCCCTTCGCCACACCGGGTCGTGGGCAGACCTTCCGGATAGTGGCTATTAAACTCGGCAGCACCGGCGCTGGTCAGGGCATCGAGTGCCTTGATGGGATCCTGGGGCAGTTTGCTACCGCCGGAGAGCAGCGAGATCACGCCCGAGAGGGCCTGGGCCGCGCTCGATGCCAGTGTCTCTGCGGCGGAACCGGGAGGAGCATTGACCCGCACCAGATCGGCGATGGCTGAACCCTGGTTCACCCCCCCCACGCTGGTGGCAGAGGCGACCAGCTCGGGAGCGACCGAGGCCACATAGCGTACGGTCGGTCCGCCGTGGGAGTGACCGATCAGGTTCACCTTCTCGGCACCCGTGATGGCCAGCACCTGTTGCACCTGGCTCAGCAACTGCTCTCCACGTGCCTCGGAGCTATTGGTGGCCGAGACCTGCGCCACATAAACGGTGGCGCCATCCCGGGTCATGGCCTGGGGAATACCATAGAAATAATCGACCCCCATCAGCTTGTCGAAGCCAAACAGGCCGTGGACCAGCACTATGGGGTAGCGGGTGTGACTGTCGGCCAGCGCCAGGCCGGGTAGCAACAGGAGCAACAACATCAATTGACGGATCATGGACACCTCCTTGCGTTCATTGGGCCCCGTCATGGGGTCGGACCAGTATGAAGGCTCCGATTCGAACGACACTGTGCCCTGGATCACTCTTTAGGGCGGCCTGGCGTCAGGCCCCCCAAATGGTCAAGATTTGTGCTGGATACAGGGCTGAGGGGTTCCGATTGTGCTAAGGGGCAGGCAGGGGATGGGGGCGCCGATCTCGATGGGTTCACCGAGGAACTTGGGCTCTTTGTCCAGCACATAGAGATCGAGCAGGCTCATGAAGCGGGCGAAAATCTCCCGCACCCGGGTCTTGATCCCCTCGTTGGGGGCCACATCCGGGGCATTGAAGCCGATGGCCTCGATACCGAAGCGACGGGCGATAAAGATGGCGCGCTCGTTATGAAACTTTTGGGAGACTATGGTGTAGCTGCTCTGGCCAAAGACCTCTTTGGCGCGGACCACGGAGTCGAGGGTGCGAAAACCGGCGAAATCCATATAGATGGCCGAGGCGGGAATACCTGCCCTGATCAGGGCCCGGCGCATCAGGCGCGGCTCGTTGTACTGCACGGTGGCGTTGTCGCCGGAGACGATCAGGTAGTCTACCTTGCCGTTGTTATAGAGCTGGGCAGCAGCCTGGATGCGGTTGCTGAAGTAAGGATTGCGTCCTCCCCCCACCAGATACTTGGAGGTGCCGAGTACCACGGCGACCCGGTTGTAGGGGAGATCATCCACCCTGTCATAGGTGAGGCGCCCGGCCTTGGAGACTCGCCACTCCCCATAGGTCAGCAGCAGCAGGCAGAGGGCCAGCAGCAGGCTGAGGGTGGCGAGCAGGATCAGGGCAAACTTCTTCATGTGCGACCGATCGGTTACGAAACAACAGGTGGGCATTCTATTACAACTGTCCGTCAGCGTCAGCGACGGGAAAAGAAGAGGCGGCCCGTGGCCGCCTCTCGCTTAGTGAGCCGAGTCGTTTGACTGGCACTCAGGGCTATTGCGGTTTGCCGCCCACCAGGGAATGAGCTGCCCATCGACCCAGTCGCGGTAGGCCTGGCTGTCGTTGGTAATCAGCTGCTCCATCACCCGCTCGTAGTCGGCCATCGCCTTGCTCCGATCGGCCTGGCGCAGGGCCCGGGCCATCGCCAGCCAGCTGTCGCGGCGTCCGGTCTCATTGAGGAAGCGGTGCACCGTATAGGACCAGGAGTAGACCATCTCGCTGCCGCTCTCGTAGTCGAGGTGCAGTATGGATTGCAGCGACGGGCGTTGTCCGGCCGGGCTCTGGGTGACGGCGTTGAGGCCGCGGGCGAAGCATTGCCCATGGGCAATGTACTCTGCCAACCCCTCGGCCCACCAGGTGGTGCGGTTGAGCGGGTAGTGGCCGAAGTTTCCATAGAGATTGAAACGGCCATCCAGATAGTGAACATACTCATGGCGCAGGTTCCACACCTGGAAGGCGGGGCGCTTCCACTGCGCCTCATAGGCGAAGAAGCGGGCCTGGTTGTCCTGACGGGCCGGCTCCCCCTCGATATAGATGCCGCCATTGTCCGTCGACACCCCATCAAACAGGGCACCGCCGTAACGGTTCCAATCATCGGAAGAGTCGAAGATTACCAGCTCGAGGGAGCGGTTGTTATCGTCGGCAACCGGTTGCCAACCTGTCTCCATCACCCGATGGAAACGCTGTTCCTCATCACCCAGCTCGCGGCAGATCTGCTCGGCCTGTGCCTGATCCAGATCCTGGGCACGCAGTGAGAGGGTCGGCGAGCAGGTGTGGCTGAACGGCAATATCTCCTCGACCCGGATGGGAGTGCAGTAGCCGGCCAAGGGGCCTTCGCTGCACGCCGCGGCGCTGCGATTGGTGTGACGCAGGTAGTAGGTCGAGAGGGTGAGCGAGACCTCTTCCAGCAGGCGGGCACTCTGGGCGCCGCCGGGCACCAGGCCGTGTCGGTTCAGCAGGGCGATCACATCCCGATCCAGACTGTCGCGATAGGCCTCACTGCCGCTGGCGTCCTGGTCCTGCATCATGCGGTAGAGGCGGGTGTAGGTATCGAGTATGTTATTGAATACAAACAAATCAGCCTGTCCATCCCGGCGCTTCCACAGGGCCAGCTCGCTCTCCCCCAGCGCCAGCATGGCACGGCGCAGAGCGGGCTCTTGCCCGATGAGGGCGGGGCCGAAGTCGGCATCGCGCGAGTGGGAGCTGGCATAGTCGATCAGATTGAGCAGCTCAAACAGCCCATCGGCCCACGGCTTGTGGCCATTGATGACGGCCGCATGCTGTACCGCGTAGTCGAGGGCGCGGATCAGTTGGGCCGGCATAGGGGTGGCAGCCTGACGGAAGGCCATTTGCCCGAGTTGCCCCTGTGCGGCGACGCTCCAGGCCTCCAGCACGGTGCCAGCCTCATCCTGCGGCTCATTCCCCAGCAGAGCCGGGTGGTTGAGCAGGGCGACCATCACCCGGGCCAGTGCGCGAGCGGTCTCGTTGCTCTCTCTGGCAACGCCACCGAAGTAGTTGTGGGCACGCACATAGTAGAGCAACTTGTCCATGGCGGGGTGAGTCGGCCGGTTGGCGTCCAGCAGGGCTTGCATTCCCCGAATGGCGGCCATCAGCTTGGCATCGTCGTGGCCATAGTTTGCCTGCCATGCAGGCTTGTCGGCGCCGCTCACGTCGGCGACCAGTCGTGCGGCCTCGGCGTCGAGGAGGTCCAGGTCCGGCTCTGTGGGTTCGGCGCAGGGAAGGCCATTGGCCTTGCGGCAGTCGAGCTGCTCCTCTGTGGTGGCCAGCACCAGAGGCTGGCTCAGGGTCTTGGCCTCTTGCCAGCTGTCACTTTCTGGCAGTGGCTGCCACTCGTTTTTGTCGGCTGGCATCATATAGCCGGTGTCATGCAGGGTGACATTGATCTGGCTGCCGATGGGCAGCAGCTGGCGGCAGGTGCGGACGGTGAGGGTGTTTCCCGCCTCTTCACGGGTCCTGGGCTCGCCACACTCCTCAATGGCCTGGGCCGGATCCGGTTGCCATTGATGCTGGCGCCACACATGCAGCTCGCGCACCATCTTGGCGGCGGTGCTCTCACTCTTGGGTGAGAGCCGATAGAAGATGTGATCGAGGCGACCATCCCGCTCACTGGGGCTCTCTTCCATCACCTGAAGCTGCTCCCATTGCCTGGGATCGTAGTGCCATTCGTCACTCGGGCAGCGCCCCTTGGCATCCAGCTGGCAGCGATCCAGCTCCACCTCTTCCTGACCCAGCGCGAGGGCTTGCGGCAGGGCGAGGCGATCGCCGCGCCACCCGGTCGGTGTGTCGGGGAGCGCACTCCATCCCGACGATGAGAGGCCGTAGCCGAAGTCCTGGCTCTCGGCCTGAATCAGGGTGCCGGCCTTGAGGCTCAATTCGCACAGCTGGGTGCGGATCCGCCACCCTTGCTCTATCCGGGTTTGCTTGTCACCACATTGGCGCTCGGCTTGTTGTTTGAGGCCGTCGATTTGCCAGCGATAGGTGCGGTAGATGTGCATCTGCTGCCAGCGGGCCGACGACGTAGTGGCCGTCAGGCGGAAGAGCTGGGTGCTCTGCGTCGATTCGAATTGGCGGGTCTCGGGGGCGCTGGCGCCATATTGGTGCCAGTCGGAGGGACTATAGGCTCCGGCGAGGGGCGCTGCGAGCAGGCAGAGGCTGCCGATCAGGGTTCGCACAGTGTAACTCCTTGAATGAGGTGGGAAGGAGTTGCACTCTATTTTGGCTTCAATTGGATCGCAATGGGGAAAAAGAAGAGAGGAAAGGGGTCAGACCCCTTACGAAACTGGTATCACCCCATCTCCTTGGGGTTATCGCCCCTCTCCCCATTCGGGTGGGAAGCAACAGGCGGAAATAAAAAACCTGACATGGATCACACCAGCCCTCCCTTTGGATAGAGAGGGGCTTCTGCCTCGTCACGATCAGAGGTAGCTCACCGTCACTATGGCCACATTGCTGTTCGTGGGGGAGACGCGATAGTCGATCTGGCTACTGATGGTTGCCAGTGAACCAGAGTGTTGCAGCATGGTCATATCCAGATCTTGCCGCTTGGCTCCTGAGTAGCAGGTAATGCTGTCACTGGTGATGGAGCAGGGCGCCTCGTTGATGTAACCGTTGAAGGTCACAGTGCCGTTATCGGCGTGGGCTGCAAAGGCTGCCATGGTGAGCAGGGAGAGTGAAACGGTGCGTTTCAGTGCGGTTTGGATATTCATAGTCTGTCCTTTTCGATACAAGTCGTTGTTCGAAAAGGGCAACGCAATCTGAAAGACAAAGAGATCAGAAGCACACTCGTCTTCCTAATGGCGGCTCCGCTGTCTTAGGTATTGCTACCCTTAGACCGGTGGCTTTGCGTCCCGACTTTTCAATCGGTTTGCCCTTTACATCATGTCTAGAGCATATCATCCCCATTTGAGAAATCAATTGAGCAATAAATGTGTGACTGTCCCGGAGTGAGTGCGCTCTGCTTCAGCTCTGGTGGATGAGGGAGCTACTTGCGGGGGAGGGAGGCATTTGGGTGTGCATTGAGCAATAACTCTAGTTGTTTCTGGTTTGTTGCCGGAGTGTTTTAATCCTGCTTTTCGTTCGCGATGTGTACAAATTGCGTGCGATGACAGTCAGGCTCCAGGCCGCAACAACAATGTTCATGATGTTTATATCATCTTGATTTTAAAGCGAATTTAAAAGAATCTCTATTAATTAAAATGTATTTGATACGCATCAAGGTGATGGATAACTTTGCCCCCGAGACGACGCTATGGGATGTCTTCGGCGGGCTTGGGGAGCGGTTTTCACTCCCCCTGTGTTGATGCCGATGACAGGTCGTTTCGCGGGGCTTGGCCCCAATACAGCCGTTCAAAATTTGGGTGGTGACTCCAGGCCACCCCTTTTTTTCGGCTTCGACACGTAAGTCATGAATAAAAAGGTATCAACGAATGAAAGCGAATAAGATTGTAGTTGCGATGGGTGTCCTGCTGATGGCTGGCGCTGCCTCTGCTGCAGGCCAGGGTTCCGGCAAGGTCACCTTCAATGGCGAAATCATCAATGCCCCCTGCTCCGTGGCTCCCGAGTCTGTTGACCAGGTCGTTGAAATGGGCCAAATCAGCACCAAGGAGCTGGTCAAGGGTGGCGAGTCCAACTCCAAGCCGTTTAGCATCAAGCTGGAAAACTGCGAGATCACCGAGGCCGATGATGCCGTCAAGGTGACCTTCAGCGGTGCCCAGGATCCGGTCGACAGCAGCCTGCTGGTGATCGGCGGCGGCCAGGCTGCCGGTGCCGGCATCAAGATGACCGCTCCGGGCGGCGCTCCGATCGTTCTGGGTACTCCGACTGCTGCCTACAAGCTGGTAAACGGTGACAACCAACTGGACTTCAGCGCCGTGCTGAAGGGCTATGAGGATCAAACCACCAACCCGCTGCAGGCTGGCGCCTTCACCGCGACCACCAACTTTACTCTGGCCTACGAGTAATTCTTTCTGACGTGTGATACCGGGTGCAGTGGCTTGGCCACTGCGCTTCACCCGTCATTACCGGAGTTGCGCCATGAAGATGACTCTTGTCACGCTGCTTGGTCTGCTGGCCTTGCCTCTGGCGGCCGAGGAGTTGAGCGGTACTGTGACAGAACCCGCCTGTGCCCTGATCCTGGAGCAGGTCAACCCGTCTGATCTGGTTCTGGGGGTGAGTGGCTGCCGCATCGATCAGAATGCCGGTGGTGTTTTCCCTTTTATGGTCAAGTTGCAGCGCAGAGACCCGCGGGGGGGGAATATCTCCGAATCTCCGAGAACGTCCCAGCATGAGCGTCGGCTCGAGGTTCACCTCGATGAGACATTCGAAGGCGATACGGCCCTGCTCGAAGTTCGATATTTGTAAGCCTTCCGGCTTGTGTAGATACCACGAAATGTGAGTCTTATTATGTGTTTAGAGTGATGTATGAGTCATTCAATATTAAGTTTTGTCACTGAGCACCAGCGAATTAAAGCGGCACTTTTGATCGGGGTGGCTGCGCTGTTGTTATTGGCAAAGAACGTATGTGCCGAGACTGAGTTTAATATTGATGCGCTCGATCTTGATGAACGGACCAAGATAGATCTCTCCCAGTTTGCCCAGGACGGGTATATCTTGCCGGGGGATTACTACCTCGAAATCGAGATCAACAAGAATAAGTTGCCCCTGCAGAAGGTACCTTTCTACGAACGGGAAGGTGCCGGTAGTGGAGGTGTCGCCTGCATCTCTCCCGAAGCGGTCGAGAAGATGGCGCTGACCGATGATGCCCGGACCAGGGTGGGCCGTTGGCATGACGGTGAGTGTGCCGATCTGTTGGCGCTGGACGGGGTCGTCATCTCCAACCGGATTGGGGAAGGGGTGCTGAGGATTGCCATGCCCCAGGCCTGGCTCAAGTACAGCGACCCCAACTGGATTCCTCCGGAGCAGTGGGAGCACGGGGTGACCGGCATGATGCTGGATTACAACCTCAACGTGCAGGCCACCGAGGGGCGCGATACGTCCAACGGCAGCGTCAGTAGTTATGGCACCCTGGGGTTCAACCATGGGGCATGGCGCCTGCGCGGGGATTATCAACTCGCCTCCTACTGGGGCAGCGACAGCCGCAGCAAAAACGAGTTGAACCGTATCTATGCCTTCCGCCCCCTGCCCTCAATGGCCGCCAAGCTGACTCTGGGTGAGCAACAGCTCAACTCCCAGATCATCGATGGTTTCCGCTACACCGGGATCAGCCTGGCCAATGACGAGCGGATGCTGCCTCCCAGCCTGCAGGGGTATGCCCCCGAGGTGAGCGGTATCGCCAAGACCAACGCCAAGGTCACCATCTCCCAGTCTGGCCGCATCATCTATGAGACCAATGTGCCGGCCGGTCCGTTTCGCATTCAGGATCTCGACAGCTCGACCCGGGGCCGTCTCGACGTGCGCGTCGAGGAGCAAGATGGCAGCGTCAGCACCTTTCAGGTGGATACCGCGACCATTCCCTATCTGACCCGCCCGGGTTATGTGCGCTATAACCTGGCAGTTGGCGCACCTTCCGAATCGAGCGACGACGTGCACAAGGTGGATGGGCCTGCCTTCGTGACCGGAGACTTCTCCTGGGGGGTGGCCAACTCCTGGTCTCTCTACGGAGGAACCCTGATCGGTGGCGAATATAACTTGTGGGGCCTGGGTATCGGCCGCGATCTCTATGCCCTGGGGGCCGTTTCGGCCGATATCAGCCAGTCTATCGCCAAGCTGCCCGGTCTCTCGACCAAGATTGGCCAGTCGTTTCGCCTGAACTATGCCAAGCAGTTCGACGAGTATGACAGTGCCATCACCTTCGCCGGCTATCGCTTCTCCCAGCACAATTTCATGACCATGTCCCAGTTCCTCAACAACAAGGAGCGGCTCGAGAACAACCAGAGTCTGGTGGATAGCGATGACTACAACACCTGGGGTGACAAGGAGCTCTACACCATCACGGCCAACAAGACCTTCTGGGCCGACGAGCCGGCCAAGGCCCTGACCGCCTACCTTGACTACACCCACAGGACTTACTGGAGCCACGATGCAGAAGATCGCTACGGGCTGACCATCAACAAGACCTTCGATCTGGGTGACTTCAAGGATATCTCTCTCTATGTCTCGGCCTACAAGACCAAGAATGAGAACTATGAGGATGACAAGAGTGTGACCCTGACCTTCAGCGTGCCTATCGGGGATCGCAAGAACGCAGGCTATAGCGTGCAATCCTCCAATGGCAATGTCACCCATCTGGCGACCTATCAGGATTACAGCCGTCCCAATGACACCTATCAGCTGGGGGCCGGAGTACAGAGCAATGGCCACGGGGTGGTGCGAGGCTACTACAACCATGACGGCGCCCTGAGTGCCCTGAGCCTCAATGCCTACAGCGTACAGAGCGAGTACACCTCGATCGGTGGCAGTCTGCGCGGTGGCCTCACCGTGACCGAACACGGCGCGGCACTGCACCAGGCTACCCGTCGTGGTGGCACCCGTATGATGGTCGATACCGGTGAGGTGAGCGGTGTCTCCTTCAACAATGGTCGTAGCGTCACCAACGCCTTTGGTGTGGCGGTGCTGGGGGATGTGACCGACTATCGCAAGAGTGACACCCGGGTCGATGTGGATTCACTAAGAGACGACATCGACGCCGTCAACGCCATCAGGCAGGGGACCCTGACCGAGGGGGCCATCGGCTACAGCGCGTTTGAGATTGCCCAGGGCTTCAAGCTGCTGGCCACCCTGCGACTGAGCGATGGTAACGTTCCTCCCTTTGGTGCCACCGTACTCAAGGAGAGTGGCAAGATGGCGGCCGTGGTCGACGAAGAGGGGCTGGTTTACCTGACCGGCGTCAAGCCCGATGAATCCTTTGTGCTCTCCTGGAGTGGTGCCCGCCAGTGCAAGTTTGTGGCGCCACACGATGTGACCGACCTGTCGACGAAGACAATCACCTGTCAGTAATGGGATACCGATGAAAAAGTTACTCACCTTCACCTGTGTTATGGCGCTCTCCTCTACCGCACTGGATGCCTCGGCAGCCATCGTGCTGGATCGCACCCGGGCCATCTATCCGGGCGGAGCCAAGTCGATCAGCCTCAACATCAAGAACGAGAATCAGAAGCTCCCCTATCTGGCCCAGGCCTGGATTGAGGATACCCGGGGCCAGAAGATCACCTCTCCGTTCGTGGTTTTGCCACCGGTGCAGCGGGTCGACGCCAACCAGAAGTCGATCGTGCGCATCGCCAGCGTGCCCGATGTGGAGAAGCTGCCCAAGGATCGCGAGTCCATCTACTACTTCAATCTGCGCGAAATCCCTCCCAAGAGCGACAAGAGCAACGTGCTGCAGATCGCCGTTCAGTCGAAGATCAAGCTCTTCTATCGCCCCGAGGCCATCGTTCCAGAGCGTAATGCCGTGTGGCAGGATCAGGTGGTGATCACCAAACAGGGCAGTGGCCTCAAGGTGGAGAACCCGACCCCTTATTACATCACCTACGTGAGCCTGGCTCACCCTGAAGGGAAGGGGAAGCGCCCCATCAAGAGCTTCTCCGCCTTTATGGTTGAGCCCAAGTCGACACTCGACGTGCAGAGCCCCGAACCGCTCGGCAGCCGCTTTATCATCAGCTATGTGAATGATTACGGCGGCTATATGGATGTCACCTACCAGTGTGCAGCCAGTGTCTGCCGCGCGATGAAGAGCGAGTAAACCCTATGCGTCACTCTCTCTTGATGGCCGGATTGCTGTTGGCTGGCAAGGCGCTGGCCAACGGCTATGTGGTGCCCGATTCGACCCACGACTATTACATCGATCTCGACAAGACCAATATCCAGAACCAGGCGGGGTATGAGACCAAACCACCTTTAGAGTGGGATCTAAAGGGCAAATATGCTGGTACTGTAACCTGCCCGCAGCAATCGATCCCCCAATCCCCCGTCTACTACAAGGCCATCATGAGCAGTGGCCTGCCTCCAGTGGGTGGAGGCTTCGTCCAGCTTAACGACTTTCTCGATATGAAGGTGGAGATCTGGATCGCGGGAAAGCGCAATCAGTACGTTGGAGCTCCCTTTGAGAACGTGAGTAACCTCAGTAGTCAGTACAGCTGTCGTCAGGGGGGCTCGACCCGGATCAATAATTTTGAGAGCGGCAGCAAGGGCATGGTGACCTTCCGGGTGCGCAAGCCCATCATCAACGGGGTACAGATCTCCGACCGCCAGGTGGTAGAGATGTTTGGCCGCCTGGGGAATACGGTGAGTGACTTCAACAACGTGCCCATGTCACGGATCACCATCACCTCCGCCATCCTCTACGTACCGGAGAAGTGCATCATCAACGGTGGCCAGACGATTGAGGTCGAGTTCGGTGACATGCCGGGTACCGGGCTCGATGGCAATAACTACGAGCGTACTGTGCCCCTGAGCTTTCGCTGTGAAGGGGGCGCTTTTGACAGCAGCGTCAGCATGAAGATCAACCTGGGGATCTCGGGGCGTGGCGCCTCGTTCAATCAGGATTACCTGCGTACCACCAAGGATGGCTACCAGAGCGCCAGCGTCATCGACAATCTGGGGATAAAATTTCGTCAACTCGACGGTTCTCCTCTGAATATCAACCAGTTTTACCCTGTCTCCATGCAAGGCAACATCGGTGACTGGGGCTTTATCGCCGCCCCGGTTGGCAATGGGGCCGTGGCTGCCGGTGACTTCTATGCAACCGCCACCATAGTGGCCGCATTTCAGTAGGGGGCCCGCATGCGTATTTTCTGGATAGGGTTGGTGTTGTTGCCTGTTGCCGTGATGGCGATGAGTGGCAGGAGCGATGATCTGGAGTTGCTGGGTAACGAGGTGAGGCTGCACGGCAGAATCATCGATCAGCCCTGTACCATAGCGCCCGACTCGCTCGATCAGACGGTGGATATGGGAGTGGTCGATGTGCGAGAGCTGTATGCCAACGGTGGTGGCGCCTATATCCCCTTTACCATTCGGCTCGATAACTGCAAACCCGGTATCTTCAAGGCTGCCAGGGTCACCTTCAGCGGTAAGGAGGACGGGGTGATGAGCGGTGCGCTCGGGTTTACCCAGGGCAGTGCGGCCGGGGCCGGTTTGCGTCTCTATGACGACAGACAGGGAAAGATAGAGTTGGGTCAGCCGACCCATGGTTACACCCTCTCGGGAGGGAGCGAGAACGAGCTGCTTTTCTCGGCCAGGGTAGAGGGACACCCGGATGCCATCATCAACCGCACCATTACACCGGGCAGTTACGGCGCAGTGGCGAACTTTGTCGTCGCCTATGAGTGAGGTTCAGGTCCCTTCAGGCTCTCCTGGCTGCTCCAGGTGAGCACCCCTCCCAGGTAGCTGGAGAAGTAGAGGCCGTCAGGCAACAAGATGTAGTGTGCCTTCTGCTTGGGCGAACGAAAGGCGGCCATCATGGTGGCGACCAGCGGGCTGCTCAGCAGTACCTCATGATTGATATTGCCGAGGGTGGTGTTGCTGATCTCCACCACAAAGTCTTCATCGATCTTATCCACATCGCCCACGGTATCGACCGTGAAGAGGCGGCGACCCTGACTATCCACCGCGCTGAGGGCTGCGACGATGATCTCACGTCCCTTGCCTCCCTTGAGCAGATGGCTGCGCTGGCTGATCTCCACCCATTCATCACCCGCCCGGCACTCCTGATGAAAACGCAGGGTGGTGGTGGTGAGTGCCGTGTAATCGGCGCTGACCGCATCACTTGCCGCCGCCATGGTATCGAGAACACAGCGTAACTCGCTATCTATCTTACTGCCGTCGCGCAGCAAGAAGACATTCTCGTTGCGAAGCCTGCCTTGGGGATCGAAAGTGACATAGGAGATGGCCTCTTGCCCGATCAGGATCGAGGCCCTCTTGCCTGTGCCCTGGCCCAGCTGCCTGGCCAGGAGATCGATCGAGGTGCCATGGGTCTGCTCTGCATAGCGAGTCATGTAGAGCGAGACGTTGCTGATATCGATCGACTTCAGGCTGTTGGCGGTGGCGACCCGATAGGCGGAATAGGCGACCAGCAACAGGGTGAGCAAGAGTAGCGACGCCATGAGGATCCGCTTGCGAGAGAAGAGGCGATCGCTCTTGCGGCGACGATAGACTACAGGTGCCGCCGGATCTTCCTGAGGTGTCTCTTCTTCTCTGTAACCGGGTTCGACGGCGGCGGTAAACAGGTATCCCACGCGAGGGATGGTATCGATAGCATCCATCACCCCGAAGGCCTCAAATTTGCGGCGCAGGGAGAGGATCTGCCGGTTCAGATTGGTGTCCGTGCTCTCCTGATTGGGCCACAAGGCCTCTTGCAGCTGGTTTCTCGGGACGACAGCGCCCGCTTCATTACACAGGATCTCCAGAAGCTCAGTCTCTTTGTTACTGAGTTTTACCTCTCGCTCTCCCTTGGCCAACCTGAATACTGCGGGGAAAAACAGAATATCCTCCGCAATTTTGTAGAAGGTGTTAATCATCAGTGACTCTTTTTCCTACCAAGGCGCACATTTTACCATCGTAATTAGGTTGTTCAAATGTTGGTTATTCTATAAAGACTTTGTTTTTCAATTGGTTACAATCTTTCACTCTGTAGTGATTATTCTCTCAACCTAAATAGACAGATATTCGCTCGTAAAGTGAGCGACATGACCCGGAATAGTAAGTGTTATGGGCTGTCGAGAGGAGTGAGAGAAGCGAAAAGGGATAAATTGGCACCCACAGTGTGATCGGGGTGCCCTTATACGGGCATGTTATGACAGTTTGTGTCGTAGGACGTCGAGGGCGTTTAGCCGCCATTCATTGCGCCTGGGCTTGAGCTCTCCTCCGCCGTCAGGCCAGGGGAGCCAGTGGTCCGGCACCATAAAGCCGGGCAGTTGGCCGCGGATCCACTCTTCCAGTTCGGCCTGGGGGGCGGGGGCGTCTCGCCACTCGATAAAGCAGACGGGGCGCTCCCCCCACTCCTCGCTTGGCACCGGCACGACCAGCGCCTGGGCTACCGCAGGGTGATCCACCAGACGCTGCTCTATGGTCTCGGGCTGGATGTTCTCTCCTCCCGAGATGAAGAGATTGTCGAGTCGCCCCTCCACCACCAGTTCGCCGCTGTCGATCAGGTCGCCCCGGTCACGGGTATGGAACCACCCTTCGTCATCACGTGCAGGATCGATCCCATCGGGCGTGTCATAGCCCATAAACAGGGTCTCCCCGCGCACGCAGATCTCCCCCTCCTCGATCTTGACCTCCCGATCCGGCAGGGGGAAGCCCACCCGACCCGGCAGGGTGGGGGTCGCGGTGCAGACCTGGCTCGCCATCTCGGAGAGGCCGTAACTCACCCTGGGGGTGAGCCCCAGAGCCGTGAGGCGTGCCACCAATGGCGCGGGGATGGCTGCTCCCCCCAGCAGCAGCTCGCGCAGCCGGGTCTTGGCGGGATCGAACCCCTCCGCCAGCAGTCGCCATAGCTGGGTCGGCACCAGAGAGAGGTGGGTGATGGGCTCACACTCCAGGCGAGTCTTGAGCGGACGGTTGCGATCGTGCAGCACCAGGGTGGCGCCGGCCAGGAAGACCCGAAACAGGATGGCGTAGCCCCCCACGTGGAACAGAGGCAGGGAGAGCAGCCAGCCGCAGTCGTGATCGAGGGGGAGAAGCCGGCTCGCCCCCCGGGCCGAGGCGAGATGGTTGGCGAGACGGTGCAGCACCGCCTTGGGTTCGCCGCTGGAGCCCGAGGTGAGGATCAGGTTGTTCGGCTGCTCGGGGTCGAGGGGCCAGTCGCCGCTCTCCTCCCGCTCGCTTTCGACGTCGAGCCGAAGCTTACGCCATGGGCCCATCGCGTCGATTCCCCAGACCCCGTCGACGCGCAGTCGCTCGGCCAACGCCTGCTGGCGGAGTGGGGGGAAGGCGGGATTGAGAGGGCAGAAGATCAGGCCGAGACGCACGCAGGCCCAGGCCAGCAGAACGTCCTCCAGATTGCCTCGCACCGGTGCGGCGAGGCGCATGCCACGATGCATGCCCTGAGCGTCAAGCCGGGCACACAGGGCATTGAGACGGCGATCTAGGTGTCGATAGTCGAGAGGCTCGGGGCCCAGGATGGCCGGCTGCGCCGGGCACTCCTGAGCCCAGCGCCGTACCGGGCAACACTCAGTCATGTTGCCAGACCTGGGTCAGGCGAGTGAGGTCCAGGGTTCCGTCAGCGGCCAGCAGATCCTCGGCCAGCCAGCGTCGGGTATCGAGGCCGGGAGCCTGCTGCGGGGCCCACTGCTGCCCGAGGCGGGCCAGTTGGCCGAGGCCCAGGCCCGATTCGAAGCAGGAGGAGACGATCACCTTGAGACGCAGTTCACTGGCCCGGCTGACCAGCGCCTCGCAGCGGCAGAGGGATCCTAGCAGAGTGGGTTTGAGCACCAGGGCACGCAGTTGAGGGATGGGTTCCCACGGCTTGCCCTGGGCCAGCAGCTCGTCGAGGGCGATCGGCATGTTGGTGCGGGCGGCAACGAAGCGGATATCGTCGAAATCACCGCAGGGGTCTTCCAGATATTCGATGCGCGCGGGGTCGAGATGTTGGCAGAAGGCCCAGGCCTCCTCCCGGCTCCACCCCTGGTTGGCATCGAGGATCAGTTTGAGATCCGGGCGGCGATCGAGCAGCAAGTGGATAAGGGCCAGCTCGTCGCGCATGGGGTAACGAGCCACCTTGAGCTTGGCCTTGGCCGGTGTCTTGTGTAGCCACTCCTTCCAATGCTTGAGCAGTTCCTGGGGGGAGCCCTGGATCAGCGGATAGGGCTCGGGCAGGGGTTGCCCGGCATCGGGCCAGCTGCGGCGTGCACAGTCGAGACCGAACTGCACCGAGGGGAGGGTGGCGGTCACCATCTCACCCCGAGCCACTCCCTTGAGGCAGGCCAGGGCCTGCTCTTGCGCTTCATCCAGGGTCTCACGGGAGAAGCCGGGCAGGGGGGCAATCTCCCCCCAGCCATTGCCGATGCGCACCAATAGGCCCTGACGTGCCGTCTCGACCCGGCCATGGAACGTCAGGGGTTGGGTAAAGGCGAGGCGGTAGCGATACAGGGCCAGCATGATCACGGGTTCCGTTTGAACTTGGAAAAATCGGGGCGGCGCTTCTCATTGAAGGCGTTGCGTCCCTCCTGACCCTCGTCGGTCATGTAGAACATCATGGTGGCGTTGCCCGCCAGCTCCTGCAGGCCGGCCTGACCGTCGCAATCGGCATTGAGGGCCGCCTTCAGGCAGCGCAGTGCCATGGGGCTGTGTTGCAGCATCTCGCGGCACCAGCGTACCGTCTCACGCTCCAGCTCGGGTAGGGGCACGACCGTGTTGACCAGCCCCATATCGAGAGCCTGGGCCGCGTCGTAGAGGCGGCACAGGAACCAGATCTCCCGGGCCTTCTTCTGGCCGACGATGCGTGCCATGTAAGAGGCACCCCAGCCACCATCGAAGGAGCCCACCTTGGGGCCGGTCTGGCCAAACATGGCGTTCTCGGCGGCGATGGTGAGATCGCACATCATGTGCAGCACATGACCGCCGCCTACGGCGTAGCCGGCGACCATGGCCACCACGGGTTTCGGGCAGGTACGGATGTCGCGCTGGAAGTCGAGCACGTTGAGGTGGTGCACGCCGGTGTCGTCACGGTAGCCACCGTAGTCACCGCGGATCTTCTGGTCACCGCCGGCACAGAAGGCCTTGTCGCCGAAGCCGGTGAGGATGATGGCGCCCACCTGGTCGTCGTAGCGTGCGTCGCTCAGGGCCTGAATCATCTCCTTCACCGTCAGCGGGCGAAATGCGTTGCGTACCTGGGGACGGTTGATGGTGATCCTGGCGATCCCCTCGCTGGACTTGTGGTAGAGGATGTCCTCATAACCGCTGGAGCAGTCCTGCCACTCGACGGGGGCATAGAGTTGCGCTTCGGTCAGACCTTCAATCATGGCTCTTCTCTTCTGGTGGTGAAGCCCAGCGAGCCAGCTCGCGGGCGTAAGATTCGGGCAGGGTGGCGTGCAGGTTGTGCCCGCCCTCCAGAGTCCGATGGTCGATTGTGGAGCCCGGCCCTGCCAGCTGGCAAGCCAGGGTATGGAATTTGTGATCCCGCCGCCCCGAGAGGTAGGTGACCGGCAGACGGGTGGTCGACAGCCAGGGACGCAGATCCGGCTGCTGGCCGAGAGAGGTGGCCCGCAGCATGGCGGCGATGGCGACGCCGTCGTTATGGCGGCGCCGGGCTATTTGGGCGGTGCGCGCCGTCTCGTCCAGATCGGCGAACACCCCCTGGCGATACCAGTCGTCCAGCACGCGGGTCAGGGATTCTTCCTCAAAGCGTCTGGCCCAGGCCTCGTCGCGGGCCAGGCGGTCAGGGCGCCGCACCAGCTCGAGCCCGGGATGGCAGTTTTCGAGCCAGAGGGCCTCGAGCCCGCTCGGCTCCTGGCTGGCGTGATAGAGGGCGAGGCGTCCTCCGAGGGAGTAGCCGACCAGCCGGTAGCGCTCGACACCGGCTTGGCGTAACTGTTGGCAAAGCCAGTCGTCGAACTCGGCGAAACCGGCGACGCGCACCCCTCTGTTGGCACCGTGCCCCGGCAGGTCGAGGGGAAGTAGCGGGCCGGGGAGTGCGGCGGTGACGACCGACCAGTCGTCACCGCTGCCCAGCAGGCCGTGCAGCAGAACCGTGCTCACCTCAGCCACGCAGCCGGCTCCCCAGAGTCTTGAGATCCTCGCTCACCTCGTCGCTCGGCACCCTGATTTCCAGCAGGGTGACGCCGCCACGCAGCGCCTCACGATACAACTGCTCGAAGCTGGCCAGGGTCTCGGGAGCATGATAGCCAAGGCCAAACATGGCGGCGGCGTGGGCAAAGTCGAGCCCGTGGGGCAGGCGATAGTAAGTGTCGCGCAGACCCGCCTCGGTGGGGACCGGCAGCATGTTGAAGATGCTGCCCCCGTCGTTGTTGAGCAGGATCACCACGAAAGGGTGAGGGCGCTTGGTGAGCAGGGCCAGGCTATTGAGATCGTGCAAGGCGCTGAGATCCCCGATCAGCAGGGTGGTCGGTCCATCGAAGCTCTCGGCGAAGCCGCAGGCGGTAGCGATGAGGCCATCGATGCCGGAGGCTCCGCGATTGGTCATCACCCTGGTTGGGCCCTGGCCCGGGGTGCCCAGCATGTCCATCAAACGGGCTGGCATGCTGTTGCCGACGAAGAGTTGCCCCTCGACCATGGCATTGAGGCGATGACACACCCCGAGCTCGGAGAAGCGATGGCTGGCCGCATCGATCAGGGCGGCAGTGCGCGCCAGGGGCTCGCTCAGGGTGTCCCAGCGCCGGGCTGGGGTGGTCACCGGATGGCTGGCGACAAATGCGCAGGGGGTACAGTGCAGACGGCGACGCAGCCGGTAGTCGGGGTCGAGGCGAGCGGGCTTGGGATCGATTAGCCAGTAATCTTGCCAGGCCTGGTCGCGCACGAAGTGACCCAGGCGCTTGGAGATGAGGCGGGCACCAAACTGGAGCAGCACCTCGGCCCGTCCCAGCGCCTCGCGAAAGCGAGGATCGTGCAGGGCGAGATCCGTGTGCAGCAGGCTGTGGGGGTGAAAGCGCAGCTGGCTCTGAAGATCCGCGATGAGAGGCCAGCCGAGCCGCTCGGCCAGCTCGGCCACGGCAGTCGCCTCGGCAGGATCCTCGATACGGCCGGCGATGATGAGCCCTCGTTTGCCGGCGAAGTGTTCCCAGTCAGGCTGGATATCGACCCTGTGCAGCGGGGCCTGCCAGGGGCTCCAGGGCGCATCGCCGTTCAGCCAGTCACCGAGGGGGGCCAGGTAGTCGCCATAGTTCCCATATGCGCCATCCGGATAGAGGGGCTCGGGGTACATGCAGTTGAAGTGCACGACCCCCGGAGTTTGCCGCTGGATGGCGATGGCCTGATCCACGGCACTCAGCACGAAGGCGGGAGCTATGGTGGGCGTCGGGCTCGGCAGGTTGAGCTGATAGACGGGGTAGCGGGCGAAGATCCCCTGCTGATCGATCGCCTGGTTGGCGCCGTTGTCGATGAGCTCGGCCGGCCGATCTGCCGAGAGGATCACCAGTGGCACCCCGGTCAGCTGGGCCTCGGCCACGGCGGGCCAGAGATTGGCCACGGCGGTGCCCGAGGTGGTGATGATGGCAACCGGGCGTGCGCTCCCCTTGGCCAACCCGAGGGCAAAGAAACCCAGCCCCCGCTCGTCGAAGTGGAGGTGGGTTCGCAGCCCCGGGTGGGTGGCGGCCACCATGGTCAGGGGGGCGCTGCGAGAACCCGGTGCCAGGGCCACGTCACGGACGCCGAGGCGGTAGAGCTCCTCCAGCAGCAGGGCGGCCCAGACATGGTTAAAGGTGGCGTGACAGGGATCGAACATGATGATTTCCGGGTTAGTCCTGCGCCAGCAGGGAGAGGACATTGTCTATCTTGTTGTCCAGCTCGGCCCACTCGGCCGAGGGCTCGGAGCCGGCGACGATACCGGCTCCGGCAAACAGGGTGACGGCATTGGCGTCGAGCAGGGCGCTTCGGATGGCCACCGAGAATTCGCTGGTGTCGCGACTGAGCATGCCACAGGCGCCGGCGTACCAGCCACGGCGATAGGGCTCGTGGCGGCGGATGAAGTCGATGGCCGCCTCGCGGGGGGCGCCGCCCACAGCCGGGGTCGGGTGCAGGGCCGCCAGCAGTTGCCAATCCTCCACCCCGGGGTGCAGCTCGGCCTCGATATCGCACTTGAGGTGTTGCAGCAGGCGCAGCTTGAGGATGCGCGGCTCGGTGAGGCTGGTCTGCTCTGCCAGGGGGGCGAGGCGGCTCAGGATATCGGCGTGAACCAGCCGGTTCTCCAGCTGGTTCTTGTTGTCACTGAGCAGCTCGTGGGCGAGAGCCGCGTCGATGGCCTCGTCACCGCTGCGTCGTATGGTGCCGGCGAGGGCCTCGGTGAAGAGATGATGCCCCTCACGGCGATAGAGGCGCTCCGGTGAGCAGGAGATAAAGGCCTGCTCCTTTTCAAACTGAAAGCCGAAGTGGAAGCAGCCCTGTGCCCTGGCTCGCCAGGACTCCAGCATCTGCCAGGGATCGACGGCGTGAGCAGTCTCGAGCCGGCTGGCGCGGGAGAGCACGACCTTGGGGGTGTGGGCCTGAAAGTCGGGGGCGGTGACCCGCTCTACCAGGTTGTGCCAGGTGGCAAAGTCCGGGGTGTCGTGCCGCAGGTAGCCCTGGCCTTGCATCGGCGTCAGGGGATGCTCCGGGCAGAGTGCCTGCAGCGCCTGCTCGGCGCGGGCGATCTCCTGCTCCCGCTCCCCCTCGTCGAGCAGCAGGTTGAGGCAGAGGCTCACCTCCTCCCCGCGGCGTACCAGCTCGATGCGCGGCAGGATCAGGCGGCAGGGGCCGAAGCCGGGCCAGCCCTCCCCGTCGGGATCGAAGGCGAGTCCACCGAAGTAACGAGGAGAGTCGGCACTGGAGAGGGACGTCTGATGACAGAGGGCGTCCAGCCTGGCCGGATCCCGGATCTCTCTAATGCATCCCAAAGTGGCGTACTCGGGTCGATCGTCACCACGGGCGTGCCAATAGATGCGGGGATAGAGGGGCTGGGACGAGAGCCAGCCGAGAAAAGAGTCTACGCGAGCCGGCACGCGCAACCGCACGAAACCGCAGGTTGCCTCATGACGCAAGGCGTCCAGCTGTTGCATGAGATGAGTGGGTGCCAACATGGATAGCGATTCGAGGGCCTACTTTGTGCCAAAAGGCGGACAATTCATATATATTAACTGCCCATTCTTCCATGTAAATTGTCCGGACATCTAATCCTGAGCGTGCCCAGTATAGGCAAGGGGTCTCTCCCTGAACATCGACGGGATCAAGAACCGGTCGTTTGGCCATCGAATATGCGTAAAAAAATCAATGCCTGGGTGATGGCAGCTCGTCTGCGAACCCTTCCCCTGGCCTGTTCTTCGATCCTGCTGGGCAGTGGCCTGGCGGCCAGCCGTGGCAGTTTCGACGGGGCCATCATGGGGCTGGCCCTGTTGACGGCCATCCTGCTGCAGATCCTCTCCAACCTGGCGAACGACTACGGGGATGCCGTGTCGGGTGCCGACAACGGGGATCGAATCGGTCCGCAGCGGGCCGTGGTCTCGGGCCTTATTACCCGGGGCGAGATGGTGCGGGCCATGGCGCTGGTGGCGCTGGGCTCGGTAGCGAGCGGGCTGGGGCTGCTCATCACCGCCTTTGGCCATAACTGGCTTGATGTGCTGCTGTTTGTTGCGTTGGGTGGCTTCGCCATCATTGCCGCCATCACCTATACGGTGGGTAAGACCCCCTACGGCTACCGTGGGTTGGGAGATATCTCTGTCTTCCTCTTCTTCGGTCTGCTCGGGGTGCTCGGCTCCTTCTACCTCTTTACCCACAGTCTGAATTGGGAGCTGCTGCTGCCGGCGGCTGCCTGCGGTCTGCTCGCCACCGCCGTCCTCAACATCAACAACGTGCGGGACATAGAGAGCGATGCGGCGAGCGGCAAGATTACCCTGGCGGTGCGCCTCGGCCGTGACAAGGCGATCGCCTACCACTGGGTGCTGCTGGGAGGGGCCGTGCTGCTGACGCTGATCTTCTTGTTGATCCATGGCGGCGGAGCCTGGCCCTGGATCTTCCTGCCGGCACTCAAGCCACTGACCGATGCGGCGCGCACCCTCTCTCAAACCCGGGATGGTGAGGTGCTGACCGGCGCCCTCAAGCGTACGGCCATGGGCTCGTTCCTCTACAGCCTGCTGCTCTCTGTCGGGCTGGCACTCGGAGCCTGAAACAGCAAAGCCGTCACCCTGTGACGGCTTTTTTCTATCCCCTGGCCCTAGTGGTGTGAAGGGGCGGCGGGTTGATCCTCGTGCAGCCGGAAGTCCGAGAGGCGTTGATCCAGATTACGCGAGAGGTCGGCCAGCAATTCGCTCTCTTGCGCCAGGTAGCTGGCCGATTGGGCCATCTCCTGGGCCGAGTCATTGATGCCGAGGACGTTGCGGTTCATCTCCTCGGCCACGGCGCTCTGCTCTTCGGCCGCCGTCGCTATCTGGGTCGCCATGTCGTTGACATGACGAATGTGATGAACGATGAGGTCCAGATCTCCCCCTGCCTTTTCCGACTGGGTGACGCTGCTCTCTGCCAGGGTCCGACTGGCCTCCATCGCCTGGGCGGCGCTCAGCGCCCGTTGTTGTAACTCGCTGATGGTGCTCTGTATCTCCTCGGTCGAGTGGCGAGTGCGGCCGGCCAGCTGGCGTACCTCATCGGCCACCACCGCAAAGCCACGCCCCTGCTCACCGGCCCTGGCCGCCTCGATGGCGGCGTTGAGCGCCAGCAGGTTGGTCTGCTCCGAGATGGCGCTGATGACGGCGGTGACCTCGCTTATCTGCATTACCCCCTCCTTGAGCTGGTTGACCTGGGTAGTGGCTTGCTCTACCTCCCGAGCCAGGCTCTGGATGCCGCTGACGCTGGCGCTCACATCCCGGTTACCCAGACCGGCCTCGTCGGTGGCTTCCTTGGTGTCCTGGGCCGTGTTCTCGGCATGACCCGCCACATCGGCGATGGTGGCGCTCATCTCGTTCATGGCAGTGGCCAGTTGCGAGAGTTGATCGCGCTGGTTGGTGACGGCCTGGCTGGTCTGCTCGGCAGAGGAGGCGATCCGCAAGGCGGCATCCGCCACCTCTCTGGCCCCCTGGCTGGCTTCTTGCAGGGCGCCACGAATGGCGCAGAGGCTCTGATTGGTGCAGGTGGCCAGTTGCCCCAGCTCGTCGCTTCCCTGCACCGGTACCGTCACCACCAGATCACCCCGGGCGACCCGGGCCATGGCCTGGTTGATGGCGGCCAGCGGATTGACGATGGAGCGGCTGATGCCGTGGCCGAGTAATCCCATCAAGAGGGCGATGATCAGTGCGGCCCCCCCCATGCGCAGGAACTCATGCCACAGAGTGGACTGGATGTCGTGGATCAGAATGCCGGATCCCAGGATCCACCCCCATTCGGGGAAGCCGGTGACCCGGCTCATCTTGAGCAGGGATTCACCGTTGGGAGAGGGCCAGGGATACTCCAGGGTGCCGGAGCCGCCCCCCTGTGCCAGGGTCACCATCTGATTCCAGTGATCACCTTGGGTGGCCGCACTGCCGCTGCCCATCTGCTGGCCTACCAGCTCAGGCTTGAGGGGGTGGACCAGCATATGGCGCTGCTCGTCGATGACGAAGAGGTAGTTATTCCCGTCGAAGCGCATGTTGTCGATCATGGCCCTGGCCTCGCGCTGGGCGATCTCCCTGGGTTGGGTGGCGGCCAGGTGGGCGATGCGGGTTCGAGCCAGGTCGAGTACGGCGGAGAGCCGGGCCTGGCGCTCTGCCAGCAGGTTGTCGTGCAGGCTGCTGGCCGAAATGGCCAGCATGGCCAGAAAGCCGAACAGGGCCAGCGCCAGCATCAGCCACAATTTGTGGCTGACGGCAATATTCCCGAGCCTTAACATAGATCCTCCTTGACTGGGTTTCTGCAGAACCGTCGACGAGCTTATTGGATGATTGTTGCTCTATTGAGTCTAAGTCTTGATGATGGTCCGACCATGTGTCCAATCGGGGATGGGAGCAGGATCACATCTCGGGTCAAGGGTTCACAACAACAGATATAAAGAGGGAATTGATGTCTGCCAGGAGTTATTTTGACCAGTTGAACCGTGATTACCTTGCCGTGCACAGACGAAAGGAGGAGCTCTTCTGGTCCACCTACATGGGCACCAGCGACGATCACGCCGGTTTCACCGCGGCCGAACAGGCCTACAAGGGGTTTTGCGCCAACCCGGTGCGGCTACCCGAGCTGAGGGCGGCCATCGAGCAGGCGGGTGACGACCCGCTACTGCTGGCCGGCCTCAAGGGCTGGCTCGCCTTCTTCGAGTGCAATGTGATTGAGGACGAGGAGGCCGCCCGTCTGATGGACGAGCTAGTGGTCGAGGAGTCGCAACTGTTTGCCGCCCGCCGCGAGCTGGCTCTGACCCTGGTGGGCGAGCAGGGGGAGACTCTGCCGGGCTCTTTGCCGACCGCTTCCACCCTGATTGGGACCAGCTCAAGCGAGGCGTCGCGCCAGAGTGCCCTGACCCTGTTTCGCAGCCTGGAGTTGTGGGTGGTCGACCACGGTTTTCTCGACATAGTGCGGCTGCGTAACCGCTTCGCCCGGGCCATGGGCTATCGCAACTACTTCGACTACAAGGTGCACAAGAACGAGCAGATGAGCCCGGAGCAGCTCTTTGCCGTGCTCGACGACTTTATCGCGCGCACCGACGAGCGCTGCTTTGCCAGTCTTTCCGAGCTCAGGCACAGCAAGGGGGAGGCCGCGCTGCTGCCCCATAACCTGCGTTACTTCTCCAGAGGGGATGTGATCCGGGAGCTCGACGCCTATGTGCCCTTCTCTCGTGCCCTGCGTGACTGGGTCGAGAGCTTCCGCCGTCTCGGCATCCAGTTCCGCGATGCGACCCTGACCCTGGATCTGCTCGAGCGCAGCGGCAAGTTTGAGAATGGCTTCTGCCACGGCCCGGTTCCGAGCCACTGGCAGGGAGATACCTGGGTTCCTGCCACGGTCAATTTCACCAGCCTGGCCCAGCCGAACCAGGTGGGTAGCGGCTGGAGTGGCCTCAACACCCTGTTCCACGAAGGCGGGCACGCGGCGCACTTTGCCAACGTGACCGGCAACTCTCCTTGCTTCTCTCAGGAGTTCCCGCCCACCTCCATGGCCTATGCCGAGACCCAGTCCATGTTCTGCGACAGCCTGCTGGGAGATGCCGACTGGCTCAAGCGTTATGCCCGCAGTGCCGCCGGGGAGGCGATTCCGGATTCCTTGATCCACCGTCTCATCGAGACCAGCCAGCCGATGCGCGCCTTCAACGAGCGTCAGATCGCCCTGGTGGCCTATTTCGAGTGGGATCTCTACCGTCTGGAGGAGGAGGCTCTGACCGGTGAGCGGGTGATTGCCCTGGCTCGGGAGTGGGAGCTGCGCATCCTGGGGGTCGAGAGTCCGCGTCCCCTGTTGGCGATCCCGCACCTGCTTAACCAGGAGTCGGCCTGCGCCTATCACGGCTACCTGCTGGCGCAGATGGCGGTCGAGCAGACCCGCGCCTTCTTCCTGCGTCGCGACGGCTATCTGACCGATAACCCGAAGATCGGGCCGGATCTGGCCGCTCATTACTGGGCGCCCGGTAACGGCAAGAGCCATGACGAGACCCTGCAGAGCCTCACCGGAGAGGGGTTCAATGCCCGTTACTTGGCCGACGCGTGCAATCAGACGGTGGCGCAGGCGTGGCAGGAGGCCCAGGCCTGTATGGCCGCCGCTGCAGGTCGTTCGGCACCGGGGGAGGGGGCGCCCCTCAACGCCGTGATCCGGGTCGTCCATGGCAATGAACCGATCGCCGATAACAGTGAGTCGGAGGCGGCCATGTTCGCCGATTTTGAAGCCTGGGTTGCCAAACACTATCCAGCACATCGCTAGGTCCTCATTGGCTCCTGTTTTCTCGACAGGAGCCAACTTCTTACACTTCGTTACCTAATCACCCCGAAAATGTGTTCTACATCAATGGAATAAGAGCGTTCCTGGCTCCAGTTTCCCTGTGGGTGGTCGATAAGCACTATGTTGAACACATCCCCCCATATTGAGGACAGCTCCATGAGTCTCTCCATTGTGCAAAGGATCATTGCCGGTTTCGTGTTGATGCTCCTCTTGCTGATCCTGCTCGGCACCGTCAGTGCCCTGAAGATTCGCGGTATCAACGCGGGCCTGACGGACGTGACCGAGCGCTCTACTCCCCTGCTGGTGGCCGCCGCCACCATCAAGGGCAATCTGCAGGATGCCAACCGCTGGGTGCTGGAGTATCGCACCAGTGAGGAGGCGGGAGCACTGAGTGCCCTGGCCAGCCGCTATGAGGAGCAGCGTCAGCGCTTCGACAAGAGCCGCGAGGCGCTGCAACGACACGATGATGGCGGTCGTTTCGGTCAGATCGAGCAGGGTGCCAACCAGTTCTTCTCCCTCGCCGGCCAGGTGCTCGAGCAGCATCGTCGCGCGGTCGAGGCGCAGGATCGTCTGGCGGAGCTCAACAAGGGCTTCATCCGTCTGGAAGATACCTATCAGTGGGCCGCCGATCTGCTGTTGCAACAGGCTTCCAGCCAGCGCTCCATGCGTAACAAGGCTGAGCTCATCACCTCGGGGATCGCCCGGGACCTGAAGAATATTCGGCGTGCCGACCGGCAAACCGATCTGGCCAAGCTGGAGAAGGTGCTCACCACCGACATCGAGATGGCTCGTAAACGTCTCGAGCGGGTTGCCGTCGCCGATGATGTTAAGGCGCGCTATCTGGCCAACCTCGGCAAGCTCGAGGAGCTGGCGCTCGGCCCCCAGGGTCTGCTTGCCAGCATGCGTAATCAGCAACAACTCGACGCCTCTCTCGCCGATCTCAATGGACGCCTCGATGCCTCCATGGCACAGGTGTTGAACCTGCTCGACGAATTCAGCGCCAGCGCCGGTCAGCTGGCTTCCAGCAGTCGTAGCAGTGCCGACGGTGCGGTCAGCAGTGCCAGCTTCTGGATCATCACAGTGGCCGCCGTCTCGGCGCTGGTTGCGCTGGTGATCGGCTATACCACGGCGCGCAGCATCCAGCGGCCGCTGCAGATGATCAATCGCGAGCTCGACGCCATGGCCGCCGGTGACATGACTCGCCGTATCAACTATCAGAGTGGATGCGAATTTGGTGCCCTCTCCCGCTCCATCGACATGCTGGCCAGCAAGACCGGCGATCTGCTCTCCCAGATCAACGCCGGTTCCCGCCATCTGGTGGATGAGGCCTCTCGCGCCGCCGAGATCAGCGAGCGCGCCATGGCCCGGGTGCAGGAGCAGAAGAGCCAGACCGATCAGGTGGCAGCCGCCATCACCGAGCTGGAGGTGAGTGCCAGCGAGGTGGCTCGTACCACAGACAACACCAAGCATGAGGTTGCCCTGGCCAACGACGAGACCCAGGCGGGGAGACGCAAGGTGGCCGATACCCGGCGCATCACCGAATCCCTGGAGCAGGCCATGGAGGAGGCGGTTGGCATCACCCACAAGCTGGGCGAGTTCAGCGACAACATTGGCAGCATACTCGACGTGATCCGTGCTATCGCCGAGCAGACCAATCTGCTGGCGCTGAATGCCGCCATCGAGGCGGCGCGGGCTGGTGATGCGGGCCGCGGCTTTGCCGTGGTGGCCGACGAGGTGCGTGCGCTGGCAAATAGGACTCAAACCAGTACCGAAGAGATCCAGGCGATGATCGAGAACCTGCAGGCATCCAGCCGCCATGTGGTGGAGGTGATGGGGCGCAGCCAGGATCAGACCCGGGGTTGTGTGGCCCAGACCCGTGAACTCGATGAGGCGCTCCAGGCCATCGCCGGGCGCATGAGTACTATCAAGGAGCTGGCCGATCAGGTGGCGCATGCCGCCACCGAGCAGATCTCCGTCAGCCAGGGGGTCGCCCGCCACATCTCGGGGATTGCAGAGGTGGCGTTTGACACCGAGCGTGAGGCCCGTCAATCGGCAGACAGCAGCGAGGTGCTGGCCGATCTCGCCTCGCAACAGCAACAACTGATCGCTCACTTCAAGGTCTAGGAGGCCCTATGTCGAATAAATGGTTAGGGCTGCTTGGGCTCCTGTGTGCGGCCCCGCTGGTAGCCAGTGAGTTGGTGATTGAGAGCTGGCGTACCGATGACCAGGCCCTGTGGGAGCAGAAGATCATTCCCACCTTCGAGGCGAGCCATCCCGGGATCAAGGTGCGTTTCCATCCGGTGCAAAACGTCAATTACATGCCGACCCTGCTCGACAATCTCAAGGGAGGCAAGGCAGGAGATCTCATCACCTGTCGTCCCTTCGACGATTCCCTTGCGCTGTTCAAGGCCGGCCACCTGGCCGAGGTGACCGAAATGGCCGGGATGGAAAACTTCCCGAGTTTTGCCCAATCGCCCTGGCAGACCGATTCCGGTGCCCAGACCTTCTGCGTGCCCATGGCGTCGGTTATTCACGGCTTCTTCTATAACAAGGGTATCTTCAAGGAGCTCGGCATCGAGCCTCCCCAGACCCGGGATGCCTTCTTTGCTGCCCTCGACAAGGTGAAGGCCGATGGTCGCTACCTGCCACTCGCCATGAGTGGTAGCGAGAGCTGGGTGGCGTCCGAACTTGGTTTCCAGAACATAGGTCCCAACTACTGGAAGGGGGAGGATGGGCGCCTGGCTCTCATCAATGGCAGTGAGCGGATGGATGCCCGTCCCTTCGTGCAGGTGTTTGAGGAGCTGGCACGCTGGCGACCCTATCTGGGTGAGGGGGCGCAGAGCCGCGACTATGGGACCAGCAACCAGCTCTTTACCTCGGGCAAGGCCGCCATGTATGTGGCCGGCTCCTGGGAGATTGCGCCCTTCACCGGCAAGGTGGACTTCGGGGTGCTACGGCCGCCGGTCGCCAAGAGTGGGGATAGCTGCTTCTTCACCGATCACACGGACATCGGCATGGGGATGAATGCGGCCAGCAAGAACAAGGAAGAGGCAATGCAGTTCCTGCAGTGGCTCACCACGCCAGAGTTTGCGGAGCTCTACACCAACGCCCTGCCTGGCTTCTTCTCCCTCTCCAATCACTTCTTTGAGGTGAGTAACCCGGCGGCCAAGGCCATGATGGAGTGGCGTGACCAGTGCGACTCCACCATTCGGGTGGCGACCCAGATCCTTTCGCGGGGGACGCCCAAGTTGGGTGATCAGCTTGCCGAGCTGAGCCAGGCCGTGTTGCTGGGCAAGGAGAGCCCCGGTGAGGCTGCGCAGCAACTGCAGAAAGGGTTGACCAGCTGGTATGGCCCGCAGCAGAAGCCGAAGGGCAAGCGTGATGCCGCAGCCGAGTGTGACTGCGCCCCTGTGGCGCCGGTCACTGCTCCTGCCGTGGCATCAAACGAACCCGCGCCGGCTGCCGTGGCGCCGACCACAGAGGCCGCACCGGTTGCGCCGGGTGAGACTGAGGAGGCGTTGTCCCAGGAGCTGGAGCGAAGCGCAGCGCCACTCCCTTCGCAGTAACCCCGAGAGCGGGGAGGCTTGGCCTCCCCGCTCTCGTTTCAGCCCTGTTCCCAGCGGCAGAGGCTGCCGGTACGGGCGACAGGCTCGAAGCCGAGTCGGCGATAGACACGCTGGGCGTGATAGTCGCAGTCTGCCACTATGATCAGCTCCGCCACTCTCCCCAGCCCGTGGCGAGCGACACCATGAAGCAGATGACGGCACAGGCCGCGGTTGCGCCAGGCCTCCCGGGTTCTGACCCACTGAAAACGCCCCAGGCTCTCGGTGAAGAAGAGACCACAGCTGGCAACCAGGCTCACACCGTCCCACATCCCCCACCACTGGCCCAGACCATCGGCTATCATGGCCCGATAGAGACGCACGCGGGAGAGGAGAAACTCATGATAGTGCGCCGCCTCATGGGCCGGATTGCGTTCCCTTAACTCGAGTTCGACCCAGGCAGGCCAGTCATCCGGGGTAAAGGGGCGAACCGGGAGGGGCAGGGGACCATCGGGGGGGATCAGACGCTCTCGGGTCAGAGAGAGCGCGAGACATTCCATATAGTGGTAACCACAGGCGACGAAGGCACCAGGACAGCGACTCAGCCCCTCGTCCAGTGGCCACAGGAAGGTGCGATGGCGAATGCGGGGGTCCTGACCGATGAGGCGATCGAACGTCTGCTCCAGCCATCCCTTGTCCCTGTCATCGGGTGGGCGTGGCAGCAGCAGATAGTTACCGAAGTAGTAGTCCGGGCTCTCCGGAGTCGAGATGGCCCAGTAGTCGGAATGACGCTGAATGAGACCCTGATAGCTGTCAAACAGCAGATCGGTGGAGATGGCGGGGTGGGTCTCCATGGGGGGACTCCTCACAAGCTTGAACCAATCTGGTTATCGGCAGGGAGTGGCGGCTCTACATAAAAGAAGGGCCGGAGAGACTCCGGCCAAACAATCACACGCAGATTCAGAACGTATAACGTTCTGCACACATCATAACTGGATTCCGAACTCTTGGGGATGGGGTTCAATCAGATAACGCAAAATTTTTCTTTCGTTTGCGGGTTAATCTGGTGAGAAAAGATGACAGACAGGTTGACATCCCCGGGAAACCGGGCAGGATATAAAGACGTTTGGACGTCTAAACATCCATTTTTGAGTCGTGTCGTACAGGGAGAGAGCAGATGGGATTTCACAGCGCACGTCAGGTTGAAGCCCTCAACCAGAGCATCGCCGATCTGAGCGGTGATATTTCGGTCAGCTTCGAGTTCTTCCCGCCGGGCAGCGAGAGCATGGAGCAGACCCTGTGGCAATCCATCGAGCGTCTCAAGGTGCTTGAGCCCAAGTTTGTCTCTGTGACCTATGGGGCCAACTCGGGTACCCGGGATCGCACCCACAAGGTGATCAAGGACATCAAGGAGCGTACCGGCCTCATCGCAGCGCCACACCTGACCTGTATCGACGCGAGCCGCGACGAGTTGCGCACCATAGCTCGCGACTACTGGAACAGCGGTATCCGCCACATCGTTGCCCTGCGTGGCGATCTGCCCCAGGGGGTGGAGAAGCCGGATATGTATGCCGCCGATCTGGTGGCCCTGCTCAAGGCCGAAGCCAACTTCGACATCTCGGTCGCAGCCTACCCCGAGGTACACCCGGAGGCACGTAGCGCCCAGTCCGATCTGCTCAATCTCAAGCGCAAGATCGATGCGGGTGCCGACCGGGCCATCACCCAGTTCTTCTTCGACGTGGAGACCTACCTGCGTTTTCGTGATCGCTGTGCGGCCATCGGCATCGACGCAGAGATAGTGCCGGGCATATTGCCGGTCTCCAACTACCAGACCCTCACCAAGTTTGCCGGTTTCACCAACGTGAAGATCCCGCGCTGGATGCACCAGCGTTTCGAGGGGCTCGACAACGACCAGGCTACCCGTAATCTGGTGGGGGCCAGTATCGCCATCGATCAGGTGCGGGTACTGAGCCAGGAGGGGGTTAAGGACTTCCACTTCTATACACTCAACCGCTCCGAACTCACCTACGCCATCTGCCATACCCTGGGGGTTCGTCCCAAGTCGGTGTGATGCCCGGATAGCAAGAAGCCCCGCCAGAGCGGGGCTTCTTCATCATGGAACTCAACGCTTGCGCAGCAGGCGCAGGGCATTGGCGGTCACCAGGGCGGTGGCGCCAGTGTCGGCCAGCACCGCCAGCCAGAGCCCGGTCAGACCGAGCAGGCTGGTGACCAGGAAGATTGCCTTGAGACCGAGAGCCAGGGCGATGTTTTGACGTATGTTGGCGAGCGCAGCCCGCGATAACCGGATCATGGCCGGCAGCCCGTGCAGTTGGCTGGTGGTCAGGGCGGCATCGGCAGTCTCCAGCGCCACATCCGTGCCCGACCCCATGGCGATACCGATACGGGCCCGCTTCATGGCCGGGGCATCGTTGATGCCATCCCCTACCATGGCGACAGCCTTCTGGTTCCCCAGATTGGCAACGGCCTCGACCTTGTCGGCGGGCAGCAGGCCGGCCCGGTAGTCCAGGTTGAGCTCTGCCGCGATGGCGGCGGCCGCTCTTGGATTGTCACCGGTCAACATGACGCCATCGATCCCGAGTGCCTGCAACTCGACCAGAGCGGCACGGGCATCGGGACGCAGGCGATCCTGCAGAGCCAGCAGGGCACGGGGGATCCCCGTCTGAGCCAGTACGATGACGGTTTTTCCACCCTGCTCGAGGGTTTGGATTTGTGCCACCGTGCCTTTGGCGAGGCCACCTTGATGGGTCGGGGCCAGTAGGCTCCAGGATTGACCATCGATCTCCCCTTCAACCCCCATGCCGGGCAGGGCGCGAATCTCACGGGCCGTGGCCGGAGTGACCCCAAGGCCTTGGGCATGAGCCACAATGGCCTGGGCCAATGGATGGTGAGAGCCCTGTTCGATGGCGGCCGCCATGGCCAGCAGTCGCTCGATCGGGTGTGTGTCATCCAGAGCGATCAGATCGGTTACCGCTGGCTTCCCCAGAGTCAGGGTGCCGGTCTTGTCGAAGGCGATGAGTTCGACACTGGCCAATCGTTCCAGTGCTGCACCTCCTTTTATCAGGGCTCCCTGACGGGTCGCCGCAGCCAGCGCCGAGGTGACGGCTGCCGGAGTCGAGATGACCAGGGCACAGGGACAGCCGATGAGCAGCAGTGCCAACCCACGATAGATCCAGGTCTGCCAATCGGCCCCCATGGTCAGGGGAGGGATCAGGATGACGGCGAGAGCGACCAGCATCATGGCTGGCGTGTACCAGCGGCTGAAGCGGTCGATGAAGCGCTCGATGGGGGCGCGTTGGGACTCGGCCTCTTCGATGAGTTGCAGTATGCGGTCGATCGCATTGTGACCCGGCTCCGAGATGACACGCAGTCTGATCACTCTGTCTACGCAGAGGGAACCGGCGGCGACCTTTTCACCGCTGCGGCGCTCAACCGGGAGCGACTCACCGGTGAGGGCGCTCTCGTCGAAAGCCGCCAGTGCGTCGAGTAATTCGGCATCGGCAGGCAGACGGGCGCCAGGCGCCACTTCAATGACGTCGCCCGGCATCAGCTCCCCGGCTTCCACTTCCTCGCGGAGCTCGCCGCGTACCCGTACGGCTCGCTCGGGGACCAGGGCCATCAGGGCACTCACTCCGGCCCGGGCACGCCCGGCGGCGTAGGCCTCGAGTTTTTCTCCGAGCATGAAGAGCAGCAGCACCATGGCGGCTTCGGCGGTTTCCCCCAGGTAGAGGGCGCCAACGGCAGCCACACTCATCAGGGTCTCTATCGCAAAAGGGGTTCCACTACGGGCCAGCTGCCAGGCCTTACAGGCAACTGGCCACAGCCCCCATAATGTCGCCAGGATGAAGAGCCACTCGCCTTGAGTCGGTGCAATCTGGCCTATCAGGGTAGCCAGCGCCATCAGGGTGGTCAGAGAGATGAGCGGAAGGTTGCTGCGTAACCAGCCGGTCGTGGCCGGAGTGGTCGCGGTCGTCTCCTCGTTCAGGGTAAAGCCGGCTGCGCTGACTGCGGCCATGATGTCGAGAGGGGAGAGTGCCGGGATGGCATCAACCACCAGACGCTCGGTTGCAAACAAGACCCTGGCCTGATTGACCCCGTTGAGACGCCCAACCGCTGTTTCAATCTTTCGGGCGCAACTGGGGCAGTCCATCCCGCTCACCTGCCAGCTGTGGCGACGGCTACCCTCGGCCGGTGCATCAGGCTTCAGAGGAGGATCGTCATCGTTGCCGTGAGCGTCGAGATCGCAATGCCCATCGCTATGCTCATGGGATGCCTGGGGTGCGGTGACGGCATCACAGCAGTGATTGCCGTGGTGATGAGGCTTGTTGGGGTTGATGGCCTTGATGGTGGGCGGGTTACCCGAGCAGCAGGAGTGGCTCATGGCGAGTTCCTTGTTGTCCAATGCTTGAAGACGAGTCTAGACCTTTGACCATAGTCCAAGGTCAAGGGGCTATCAGGGCGACCTATACTTCTTCAAGGTGGTGTGGGAGTGTGCATATGAAGTGTTGTCTGTTGCTCTTGGTGCTATGGCTGCCCTTGTGGGGCGTGGCGGCCCCCCTGACCTTGGTGGCCGGGGATTTCTCACCCTATACGGGGGAGTCTCTCCCACAGGGGGGGCTGTCTACCCGCCTGGTGAGGGCCGTCTTTGAAGAGGCCGGATGGGAAGAGCCCAACATAGCATTCATGCCCTGGAGTCGCGGTTATAAGCAGGCTCGTCTCGGCATTGTCGCTGCCACTTTTCCTTATGCGTGGAATGCGGAGCGTGCCGGGCAGTTTCTCTACAGTGCACCGATTCATTTCGATCATCTGCTCTGGTTTAGCCGAAAAGAGAACAAGAAGGCAGCTAAAGGAGAGTGGAAAGGAATGCGCCTGTGCATTCCCAAGGGGTGGAATACGGCTCATGCGGCAGAGGCGATTAAACGCTATAGCCTGAGACTGGAGCAACCCCTCGAACTGGAACGCTGTCTCGAGTTGGTGATGGTCGGGCGGGCTGATCTTATTGCGATGAATGAGCGGGTGATCGGCGAGGCCTGTATGCAGGAGTTCCGCCATAGAGAGTGTCTGCAGAGGCTTCCTTTCTACCCCCAGACAGACTCTTTCTATCTCATCATGTCACGCAGCTATCCCGATGCTCCTGCCTTTATCGAGCGCTTTAACACGGCACTGGCTTCCCTGCGTGCCGATGGACGTTACGATCGGATACTGCTCGAGGGATTCGCCCCCGCCGAATAGCACCAGCCCCAAGATTGTGGCAGACTGTTTCCCCTGCACTGGGTGAATGTCCACCCACAGATTGAGTCCAGGTCGAGCCTGGCATAGCGATAGAGTGAGAGAGAATTATGGCCAGTCGCGGCATCAACAAAGTGATTCTGATTGGTAACCTCGGGCAAGATCCCGAAGTTCGTTACATGCCCAGCGGTGGAGCGGTGACCAACATTACCCTGGCCACCTCTGAAACCTGGCGCGACAAGCAAACCGGTGAACAGAAAGAGCGTACCGAGTGGCACCGCGTCGTGTTCATGGGCAAGCTGGCCGAAGTCGCAGGGGAGTATCTGCGCAAGGGCTCGCAAGTCTATGTAGAAGGCAAGCTGCAGACCCGCAAGTGGCAGGATCAGAGTGGTCAGGAGCGCTACACCACCGAAGTGCTGGTCGACAGTTTCACCGGCGTGATGCAGATGCTGGGTGGTCGTCCCCAGGGGGCGGGTCAGCCGATGAATCAAGGGGGTGGCCAGCAAGGCTGGGGTCAGCCCCAGCAACCCATGCAGCAGGCCAGCCGTCCTGCGCCGAGCCAGGGCATGCAGCAACAGGGTGGCTATAGCCGCCCGGCTGCGCAGCCTCAGTCAGCCCCGCCGGTTTACAACGAGCCGCCCATGGACTTTGACGACGATATCCCGTTCTGAGTCTTGCAAGACATCGACAAAAGCCTCGCATTGCGAGGCTTTTACTTTATATATGTCTTTGAACCGGCCCCCAGGGCGTTTCTGTGGATAATTCTGGTGATAATCTGTGTTTTTGCTTTGTGTTTGGTCGAACGCACCAAAAACGACACTTTTTCTCGATTTAGTCCTTGCCAGAATTCGCCGGCTCCCTATAATGCGCCTCCGTCGACAGGGCAACGCCGCCACAGCAGCGAGCCGGTCGATGGGTGAAAAAGCCTTGTAAAATAAGGCTTGACTCGCCGGGCGGGAAGCGTAGAATGCCACTCCCGTCGCGATGCAAATCGCGCTGTTCTTTAACAAATTGAATCAAGCAATCTGTGTGGGCACTCGCAGGATTGAAGCATCAAAAACAATTTTTGATATTTCAATGTCTGATGAAGTGACCAAGCAAGACTTCTTTGGAAGTCAGCAACAGTTAATTCAGCAATTCATTGAGCCCAAACTTAAATTGAAGAGTTTGATCATGGCTCAGATTGAACGCTGGCGGCAGGCCTAACACATGCAAGTCGAGCGGCAGCGGGA
>NZ_JBFODE010000064.1:0-11643 GCF_040908155.1 Aeromonas sp. R6-2
TTGAGCTGTATGCCGTTCATGTCACCAGGGAATATCCCTAAGCGGGTGGCGGAGTTGGAGAAACAAGCGGGGCAGTTTGTGTTACCCGATAGGATAGAGCGAAGTTACCCCCGCTGCGTGAAGCCAAGACCGCAGAAGTACAGCGTGAAAAAATCCAATAAAAACAATGCCAGTCAGTCTTAACTGACTGGCATTAACCGCAGGGTGCCCTTCGTCTATGGCTTAATCCCGATCGAGCAGGGCCCGGTTCTCTTCCTTGCTTAATACGATCACCTCACACTCGGCCCAGATATCCTGGAAGGCGCGGGGGCTGAAGAGGGCCATCAGGTTGCCGAGGCCGAAGGCCGCGGTTGCCAGCCGGATCAGCGCCTGGGTGAAGCGAATGGAGCTGCCATCCTTGTTCTGGATGCGCAGGCGCCAGGCACGCATGCCGATGGTCTGACCGCCACGTACCCAGAACCAGCTGTAGAAGCCGAGGATGATGGCGGCCAGCCAGGCGGTATAGAGCAGGCTGTGAGAGAGGAGGTCGGCCACCTCTTGCCCCTCGGCGAGCCGGGCCCAGCCAAACATCAGCGCCAGATGTGCCACACCGAAGCCGATAAAGCCACCGATGATCAGCAAAGAGAGGACGACCAGGCTGTCGTAGAGCCAGGCACCCATCCTGCGCCAAAAGGAGGCTTGCGGGTGGCTGGGAGTCGGGGTTGGGGTCTTGGGGGGGTTACGTTTGGCCATGAGGGTTCCTTCCTGAGAGTCCGGGGCATTGTAGGGAGTGTGATGAGGGTCGGCAAGGTGTTGAATAATTGGACAATCACCGAGGGACGACAGAAAAAGAGCTTGCCTGCCCCAGAGCCATTCGTATAATCGCTCCCACTGCCCGGGTGGCGAAATCGGTAGACGCAGCGGATTCAAAATCCGCCGGGTAAAACCGTGTCGGTTCGAGTCCGACCCCGGGCACCACATTCCTGACAAGGCCACTCATTCGAGTGGCCTTGTTGCTTTTTGGGGATACTCCCCCGTTTCCCGTTTCCCGTTTCCCGTTTCCCGTTTCCCGTTTCCCGTTTCCCGTTTCCCGCATGCCCATGGCTAGGCATCCCAATCCCTGCGGGATTGCCGCTACGCGGGGTTTCGCCCGCCCTTCGGGCGGTGGCGAGTGACTTCTTGCTGGCCCAAGAAGTCACCAAGAAGGCCTTCCCCCGCCAATCCGACCGCTACGCGGTTTCCCTCGGCTCAGTCGCCAGGTCGGACGGACCGCCGCAGATGGGGCATTCATGCCCCGCTGCGGCTGCGCCATCATCCCTGATAGCGCTCCTGACCTTGCTTCCTCTCCTCGGCGGGTTGGAGGGGGATCCAATACCGTGCCTGACTGCGAATGAGGGGCATAGCGTCGATCTATTGGCCGCCACGCGGCGCTCAAAATGGTGGGCAAAATGGTGGGTGTCCCATTTTCATCCTTTTCATCCATGGCTAGGCATCCCAACCCCTGCAGGATTGCCGCTACGCGGGGTTTCGCCCACGCCTGAAGGGTGAAACCCTGCCGAGGACGAACTCTTTGCACCCTATGCGGCAGTGTATATTCAGGCCTGGCCACAGGCTTGGGAGTCTGGTCACACTTTGCCAGCCGGCGTTCGGGGATTGTGACTGTGCCCCCTTCCCGCTACACTCTGCCACCTTTTTTATAAACCCCAGCAAGCCAGTGGAGATCACCATGTCCTCAGTCGGAGAGCAGTGCCGCATCCAGATCCTCGAGTTGACCGACAAGGGGGATGGCGTCGGCCGTGCCGAGGGGATCCCCGTCTACGTGGAGGGGGCCCTGCCCGGTGAAGAGGTGGAGATCGCCCTCACCCTGGTCAAGCCCAACTATATGCACGGTCGCCTCGAGCAGGTGGTGACCGCGAGCCCGGACCGGGTGCCCGACTTCTGCCCCCACACCGAGTGCGGTGGCTGCCAGGTTCGCCCCCTGGCCTATCCGGCCCAGCTCGAGGCCAAGCGTGAGCTGGTGCGTGCCGCCCTGACCAGGCAGGGACTCACCACGGCGGTGGCGCCGGTGCTCGGCATGACGGACCCCTTCGCCTGGCGTAACAAGGCGCAGTTTGCGGTGCGTGCCGGCGCCGAGGGGGCCGAGATCGGCTTCTATCGCAAGCACTCCCATACCCTGGTCGCCTGCGATGACTGTGCGGTGCAAGATCCCCTGCATGGGGAGCTGCTGGCACGCCTGCGTCGCTGGATGCGCGAGCATCAGGTTCGCCCCTACGATGAGGCGAACCACGAGGGGGATCTGCGCCATGTGATGACCCGCAAGGGATTCGCCAGCGGAGAGTGGATGCTGGTGCTGGTGACCCGCACCGAGACCCTGCCCGCCGAGGCCGAGTTGCTGGCCGCCCTCGAGGGGCTGCCCATTACTACCCTGGTACACAATATTCACGCCGAGCCGGGTAACCGGGTGCTGGGGCCGAGCAACCGGGTGTTGAGCGGGGAGGGGATCATCACGGATCGTCTGCACGATCTCGAGTTCGTCATCTCGCCCCTCTCCTTCTATCAGGTCAACCCGGTGCAGACCGACACTCTCTATGGCAAGGCGCTGGAGTTTGCCGCCCTGACCGGTAGCGAGACCGTGTTCGATCTCTACTGCGGCATCGGCACCATCTCTCTCTTCCTGGCCCGCCAGGCGGCCCGGGTGATCGGCATCGAGTTGGTTCCCGAGGCCATTGAGGATGCCCGCCGCAATGCCGAGCGCAACGGCATCGGGCATGCGGAGTTTCATGTGGGCAAGGCCGAGGAGAAGGTGGCCGAGCTCTATCGTGCCGGCGAGCGCGCCGATGTGGTGGTGGTCGATCCGTCACGCAAGGGGTGTGACAAGGCGCTGCTCGAGACCCTGGTCGCCATGGCGCCGGAGCGGCTGGTCTATGTCTCCTGCAACCCCCAGAGCCTGGCGCGGGATCTGGCCTGGCTGACCGCTCGCGGTTTCGTGCTGGAGGCGGTGCAGCCGGTGGATATGTTCCCCCATACCCTGCACGTGGAGGCGGTAGCGCGCCTGCGCCGGGCTTGAGCGGGCTCTGGCATCGTGTCATAAAGGCTTCCTTCGGGAAGCCTTTTTCATGGGAGACAGGGATGATTCGACTGGCCGTGCCGGATGATGCGGCGGCGCTCGACGCCTTCTTTCGCGCCCTCGACGCCGAGACGCGCTTCATGCTCTATGAAGCAGGGGAGCGTCCCTCGGATGTGGCCATTCAGCGTCAGCGTCTCGAGGCCATGACGGCGGCCCCCAACCAGGCCATGTGGCTGCTGGTGCAAGGCCTGGAGGTGCAGGGCTTTGCCGTGCTGATTGGCGGCGGCCTGGCCCGTAACCGCCATTGCGCCCTGGTGGTGATGGGGCTGCGCCGGGTTGCTCGTGGCCAGGGGCAGGGGGAGGCGCTGCTGCGTACCCTCATCGAGGAGGCGCCGCACCTCGGCATCCACCGCCTCGAGCTGGGAGTGATGGCCGATAACCAGGTGGCCCATGCCCTCTATGGCAAGTGCGGTTTCGTGGAGGAGGGGCGGCGGCGTCACGCCTATCGCGTCGGTGACGAATGGGTGGATGAGATCACCATGGGACTGCTGCTGGAGGTACGCTGATGTTGCTCATGTTGAAACGCTGGCTGGCTCGCTACGACGCCTGGTGCGCCCGTTGGGGGCTGACCCCCGAGAACCGGCGCTGCTGCGTGCCGCAGCGCCACGAGGCGAAGGCCGATCGCGAGGTCAAAAAGTGAGGCTGACGGCCCCGGTCAGGCTGTTGTAGTCAAAGCCCAGGGTGGTATCGCGGCGCAGCCGGTAGCGGCAGTTGTCGTGACGCAGGCCGTTGCCATCGGATTGGCCGTCGCTGCGATCGATATAGGAGATATAGTCGCTTTGGGAGTCGCTGATGCGCTCGTCAGCCACGCTCTGATCCGTGTCGAGCAGGCCGGTGAAGAGGCTTTCGCAGTCGTCCGGGCTGCTGACCGAGATCTGATCGCTCTCACCGCCGGGGAAGATAGCATCGACTCCCTGTCCCCCCTGATCTTCCTTGGTTCCCACCGGCCAGCCGTGGCGATTGATATCGAGATCCTGCTTGCCCATGCTGCCGAGGTTGTAGAGGGGATTGCCCTGGGCCCGCACCTGCCAGCCGGCGTTGGCCAGTTGCACACCGCCGGCAAAGGCGGAGGCGGTGCCCTGTACCGACCCCTTGAGGGCGTCATCCTTGAGATTGATGAACTTGGGCAGGGCGGTGACGGCCAGGATCCCGAGTACAATGATCACCAGCACCAGCTCGATCAGGGTAAAGCCCCGGTTGGCCTCCATGGTGTGCTTCATACTGCGGACTCCTGAAACAAGGTGAATCATGTTGATCGATACCCACTGCCATCTGGACGCAAGCACTTTTGACGGCGATCGGGAGGCGCTATTGGCGCGTGCCCGTGGGCTCGGTGTCAGTCAGTTTATCATTCCCGCCACGGGGGAGGAAAACTGGGCGGCGGTGAGTGCGCTTGCCGATCCCGCACAGGGGCGCTTCTATGCCCTCGGTATTCACCCGCTCTGGGCGGCAAGCCACTCCCCCTCGGCCCTGACCCGGTTGGCGCAGCGGTTGGCCGCGCCATCTCCCGGCCTGGTGGCCATCGGTGAGTGTGGTCTGGATGGGCGCAGTCAGGTTGAGCAGGAGGGGCAGTTGACCCTGTTCGAGGGGCAGCTTCGCCTCGCCGGCGAGACAGGGCTGCCGCTACTGGTGCATTCGGTCAGGGCCAACGACACGGTTGCCGGACTGCTCAGACTCTATCGGCCCCAGGCCGGCGGGGTGATCCACGCCTTCTCCGGCTCGCGCCATCAGGCCGAGCGTTTTTGGGAACTGGGGTTTTGCCTCGGCATCGGCGGCACGATTACCTATGAGCGGGCCAACAAGACCCGGGAGGCGGTGGCGGCCCTGCCATGGGAGGCGCTGGTGCTGGAGACGGATGCCCCTGACATGCCCCTGTGTGGCCGTCAGGGAGTGCGTAACAGCCCCGAATATCTGCCCGAGGTGCTGGCAGTGCTGGCCGAACTGAGGGGGGAAGACCCATCTGAGGTTGCCAAACTGTTACGGCGCTCGACCTGCCGTCTTTTCCCGGCTCTCGACACACTATTTAACAATTGACTAACGCCGGACTTTTACAGCTAGCCAAGAAGTAGTCGCAAAAATCGTTTTCGTTCTAAAAATCCGCCATGATACCAATTTCGCGCACATAAAGTGTGAGCTGCCTTCTACTTTGGCATGACGCATTCAGTATAATGCGCGGCCTTGATTGATGAGTTTTTTCACACAACTCGTTAACAAGCGGCAAGGTGCTACTAGAGGAAAACAACTAATGAGTCTGATCATGGGTCTGGTGGGGATGGCAACCCTCATCCTTATCGCGGTGCTCTTCTCGAGCAATCGCAAGGCAATCAACATTCGTACCGTGGCGGGTGCGTTCGGTATCCAGGCTGGTCTGGGTGCGTTCGTACTCTATGTTCCGGTAGGTAAAGATATCCTGGGCGGCGCTTCCGATGCCGTTTCCAGCGTCATCAACTACGGTCAGAAGGGCATCGAGTTCCTGTTCGGTGGCCTGGTGAGCGGCAAGATGTTTGAAGTGTTCGGTGGCGGTGGCTTCGTGTTTGCCTTCCGCGTACTGCCGGTCATCATCTTCTTCTCCTCCCTGATTGCCGTGCTCTACTACCTGGGCATCATGCAGTGGATCATCAAGCTGCTGGGCGGCGGCCTGCAGAAGGTGCTGGGCACCTCCCGCACCGAGTCCCTCTCTGCCACTGCCAACATCTTCGTGGGTCAGACCGAAGCGCCGCTGGTGGTGCGTCCCTTCATCGGCAAGATGACCGACTCCGAGCTGTTCGCCGTCATGTGTGGTGGTCTGGCTTCCGTTGCCGGCTCCGTACTGGCCGGTTATGCCTCCATGGGCGTCAAGATGGAGTACCTGATCGCTGCCTCCTTCATGGCTGCACCGGGTGGCCTGCTGTTCGCCAAGCTGATCGTCCCCGAGACTCAGACTCCCTCCTATAACGAAGATTCCGCCGACGGCGAGCTGGACGACAAGCCGGCCAACGTCATCGACGCCGCCGCTGCCGGTGCTTCCGCCGGTCTGCAGCTCTCCCTGAACGTGGGTGCCATGCTGCTCGCCTTCATCGGTCTGATCGCCATGATCAACGGCCTCTTCTCCGGCGTGGGTGGCTGGTTCGGTATGCCCGAGCTCTCCCTCGAGATGATCCTGGGCTGGCTCTTCTCCCCGCTCGCCTTCCTGATCGGCGTGCCCTGGAACGAAGCGACCGTTGCCGGTTCCTTCATCGGCCAGAAGCTGGTGGTCAACGAGTTCGTGGCCTACCTGAACTTCGCCCCGTACCTGAAAGATGAGTTGCTGATCAACGGCGTGGCCATGTCTGACCACACCAAGGCCATCATCTCCTTCGCCCTGTGCGGCTTCGCCAACCTCTCCTCCGTGGCTATCCTGCTCGGTGGTCTGGGCTCCATGGCGCCGAACCGTCGCGGTGATATCGCCCGCTTCGGTCTGAAGGCCGTGCTGGCAGGCTCCCTGTCCAACCTGATGTCTGCTACCATCGCAGGCTTCTTCCTGGCCCTCACCGCCATGTAAGATAGCGTCTGGACAGAGTCCACAACGCCGAACGCCACAGCTTTTGCTGTGGCGTTCGCATTTGGATCGGTGACAACCGTTTTCCTTAAATACACTTATAAAAATAGAGTCAATCGGAGGTTTTTATGAACGAAGTACTGCTGGCTATGGCGGCCGGATTCATTGTTGGTGTGTTGTTTTCTTTCCTCAAGTTGCCCATCCCGGCTCCTCCCGTCCTCTCCGGTGTGATGGGGATTGTCGGGGTCTATCTCGGCGGTATCGCCTACGGCTGGATCATCGAGCGCTTCTTCTCGTAAGCGCGACGACAAGGCGGTTCGCAGATGTGAGATACCTCAGGAAATGGCGAGAACTGGCTTGCATGAGAGGGGTATCTCGGCTCAAATAGGCAGTGTCAGCAGGGTGCTGACATTGACTAATATCCGGTGGAATCCGGGTGTTGGCGGTCAAATGGAATTGATTGGGTTCGGGTCATCCCGTCTCAAGTCTTCATGGAACCAAGTCCGCACTTTTGTAAGAAAGTGACGGGGCTATTGCCTTATTTGCAGTCGGATTGCCTGTGCAGTTTTGCTGTAAACATTGAACCTGACTCCGGGTCGGCTTACTGCGCCACCGGTGTCGAAGACTTGATATGTGGAGAATGTGATGACTGATCTGAAGATCGCGGCACAGCGTGCCCTGAACCTGATGGACCTGACCACCCTGAACGATGACGACACCGATCAGAAGGTCATCGACCTGTGCCGCAAGGCCAACTCTCCGGCGGGCATGACTGCCGCCGTCTGTATCTATCCCCGTTTTATTCCCATCGCCCGCAAGACCCTGCGTGAGATCGGTGCCGAGCAGGTGAAGATCGCCACCGTCACCAACTTCCCGCACGGTAACGACGACATCGAGATCGCCGTGGCCGAGACCCGTGCCGCCGTGGCCTACGGTGCCGACGAGGTGGACGTGGTCTTCCCCTACCGCGCCTTCATGGCTGGCAACGAACAGATCGGCTTCGATCTGGTCAAAGCCTGTAAGGAAGCCTGTGGCGCCGATGTGCTGCTGAAGGTGATCATCGAGACCGGTGAGCTGAAAGAAGAGGCGCTGATCCGTCGCGCCTCCGAGATCTGTATCGACGCCGGTGCCGACTTCATCAAGACCTCTACCGGCAAGGTGCCGGTCAACGCGACCCCCGAAGCGGCCCGCATCATGATGGAAGTGATCAAGGCCAAAGATCCCAAGGTGGGCTTCAAGCCGGCCGGTGGTGTCAAGGATGCGGCCGTTGCCGGCCAGTACCTCGCCATGGCCGAAGAGATCCTGGGCAAGGAGTGGGTCAGCGCCCGCACCTTCCGCTTCGGTGCCTCCAGCCTGTTGGCCAGCCTGCTGGCGACCCTGGGCCACGGCGACAAGCCGGCGGACACCAGCGGCTACTAAGCGCAATCGCCGGGGCGGCTTGCCGCCCCGACATCAGGACTTCTATTCGGCTTGCATGCGCGCCAGCGGCGCGGAGGGAATGAAAGATGTTTTTGCCTCAAGAAATAATTCGCAAGAAGCGCAACGGTGAAGCGCTCAGTACCCAAGAAATTCAGTTCTTCGTCCAGGGCATCACTAACGGCGCTATCGGTGAGGGGCAGATTGCGGCCCTGGCCATGGCGGTCTACTTCCGTGATATGACCATGGACGAGCGCGTCGCGTTGACCTGCGCCATGCGTGACTCCGGCATGGTGCTCGACTGGGCGCCCCTCAACCTGGGTGGCCCCATCGTCGACAAGCACTCCACCGGCGGCGTGGGTGATGTGGTCTCTCTCATGCTCGGCCCGATGGTCGCCGCTTGCGGTGGTTTCGTGCCGATGATCTCCGGTCGTGGCCTGGGCCACACCGGTGGTACCCTGGACAAGCTCGATGCCATCCCGGGTTACCAGACCTCTGTCGACAACGACACCTTTATCAAGGTGGTGCGTGAAGCCGGCGTGGCCATCATAGGTCAGACCGGCGATCTCGCCCCGGCCGACAAGCGCATCTACTCGGTGCGTGACGTGACCGCCACCGTCGAATCCATCGCCATGATCACCGGCTCCATCCTCTCCAAGAAGCTGGCCTCCGGTCTGGAAGCCCTGGTGATGGACGTAAAAGTGGGGTCCGGCGCCTTCATGCCGACCTTCGAGGCCTCCGAGGAGCTCGCCAAGAGCATCGTCGCCGTGGCCAACGGCGCCGGTTGCCGCACCACTGCACTGCTCACCGACATGAACCAGGTGCTGGCCTCCAGTGCCGGTAACGGGGTTGAAGTGCGCGAGGCGGTGCGCTACCTGACCGGTGAGTATCGCAACCCGCGCATTCACGCCGTGACCATGGCACTGGCTTGCGAGATGCTGATCTCCGCCGGCCTCGCCAGCGATGAGAGTGAGGCTCGCGCCAAGCTGCAGGCGGTGCTCGACAACGGCAAGGCGGCCGAGATCTTCGGTCGCATGGTGACCGGCCTGGGTGGCCCGAGCGATTTTATGGAGCGTTACGACAGCTATCTGCCCAAGAGCGCCATCGTGCGCCCGGTCTACGCCGACCGCAGTGGCGTCGTCTCTTCCATGGACACCCGTGGGCTGGGGCTGGCGGTGGTCGCCATGGGCGGTGGTCGCCGCGCGCCGGCCGATCGACTCGACTATGCAGTCGGTCTGTCCGATTTTGTACGCTTGGGCCATGAGGTCAATGCCGACAAACCGCTGGCACTGATCCATGCTCAGAGTGAGGACCAGTATGCTCAGGCAGCCGCCATGGTGAAAGCTGCTATCCGGATTGGTGACGATATCCCCGAGGCGCTGCCCGAGGTCTATCGCCGCATCACTCTGGCCGATTTGTAAGTAAGGGGAACACCCATGAAACGTACCTTTATCCTGATGATGGACTCTTTCGGTATCGGCGCTGCCGCCGATGCCGACAAGTTCGGTGACGTAGGCGCCAACACCTTCGGCCATATCGCCAAGGCGTGTGCCGAGGGCAAGGTTGAGGGGCGCGGCCCCCTCACCCTGCCGAACCTGACCAAGCTGGGTCTGGGTCATGCCTGTGAGCTCTCCTCCGGTCTCTTCCCGGCGGGGCTCGACAAGCAGACCGAGGTCGTGGCCGCCTATGGTTACGCCAAGGAGCTCTCCTCCGGCAAGGACACCCCGTCCGGTCACTGGGAGATTGCCGGCGTTCCCGTGCTGTTTGAGTGGGGCTACTTCAAGGACCATCACAACAGCTTCCCGCAGGAGCTGCTTGACGCCATCGTCGAAAAGGCTGGTCTGCCGGGTTACCTTGGCAACTGCCATGCCTCCGGTACCCAGGTGCTCGATGATCTGGGTGAAGAGCATATGCGCACCGGCAAGCCGATCCTTTACACCTCTGCCGACTCCGTGTTCCAGATCGCCTGCCACGAAGAGACCTATGGTCTCGAGAAGCTCTATGAGCTGTGCAAGATCGTACGAGAGCTGCTCGAGCCCTACAACATCGGCCGGGTTATCGCCCGTCCGTTCGTGGGCAGCGGCAAGGGTGACTTCAAGCGTACCGGCAACCGTCACGACTACTCTGTGCTGCCACCGGCGCCGACCGTACTCGACTTCATGAAAGACGCCGGCGGTCAGGTGGTCTCCATCGGCAAGATCGCCGACATCTATGCCGAGCAGGGGATCACCAGGAAGGTGAAGGGCACTGGCCTCACCGAGCTGTGGGATCGCACCCTGGAAGAGGTGAAAGCCGCCGGTGACAACACCATCGTCTTCACCAACTTCGTGGACTTCGACTCCGCCTACGGCCACCGCCGTGATGTGAAGGGCTACGCCGATGCGCTCGAGTACTTCGATGCCCGTCTGCCGGAGCTGTTTGCCCTGCTGCAGGATGGTGACGTGGTGGTGATCACCGCCGACCATGGCTGTGATCCGACCTGGGGTGGAACCGATCACACTCGCGAGCATATTCCGGTAATCTTCTACGGCAAACCGGTCAAGGCCGGCAGTGTTGGTGGTCGCGAGACCTTCGCCGACATCGGCCAAAGCATTGCGGCCTATCACGGGCTGCCCACGTTGCAGTACGGCACCAGCTTTCTGTAACTGACGGGTCCCGCCGGCAGGCGGGACCTTAAAAAAACACAACAACCAATCAAGTGTGAAGGAATAAGAGAATGGCAACTCCTCATATCAACGCGAAAGATGGCGCCTTTGCTGACGTAGTTCTGATGCCGGGTGACCCCCTGCGTGCCAAGTACATCGCCGAGACCTTCCTGGAGAACGTCGAACAGGTGTGCGACGTGCGCAACATGTTCGGTTTCACCGGTACCTACAAGGGTCGTCGCATCTCCATCATGGGTCACGGCATGGGCATCCCGTCCTGCTCCATCTATGCCAAGGAGCTGATCACCGACTACGGCGTCAAGACCATCATCCGTGTTGGCTCCTGCGGCGCCGTTCGTGAAGATGTGAAGCTGCGTGACGTGGTCATCGGCATGGGCGCCTGCACCGACTCCAAGGTGAACCGTCTGCGCTTCAAGGATCACGACTTCTCCGCTATCGCCGACTTCGACCTGGTGGCCAACGCCGTCCAGGCCGCCAAGAACAAGGGTACCCCGGTTCGCGTCGGTAACATCTTCTCTGCCGACCTGTTCTACACCCCGGATCCCTCCATGTTCGACGTGATGGAGAAGTACGGCATCCTGGGCGTTGAGATGGAAGCTGCCGGTATCTACGGTGTGGCTGCCGAGTTCGGTGCCAAGGCTCTGACCATCTGCACCGTCTCCGACCACATCCGTACCGGTGAGCAGACCACCTCCGAAGAGCGTCAGCTGACCTTCAACGACATGATCGAGATCGCGCTGGAGTCCGTCCTGCTGGGCGACAAATAATCCTGCGAGATGAGAACGGCGGCCAACTGGCCGCCGTTTTTTTATTGTGTTTTCGGTGGGGTGTCGTCACCCTGCTGCTCGCTGGGCTCGCTGGGCTCGCTGGGCTCGCTGGGCTCGCTGGGCTCGCTGGGCTCGCTGGGCTCGCTGGGCTCGCTGGGCTCGCTGGGCTCG
>NZ_JBFODE010000065.1:0-176809 GCF_040908155.1 Aeromonas sp. R6-2
TCGCTTTTCTTTCGCAGCCGGGTTGGCGTTGCCAACTCGCTGACCATCCGGCGTCATCCGCCGTGCTGGTGAGGGCGCATTATAGGGAGGCGCGCAGGGATGACAAGGCTTTTTTTGAAGAAAATCACGAAAACTTCAAAACAATCAGTTAGAAACAGAATACTAAGTGTATATATACAGAGTTATCCACATTTGTGGCTCTGGCGCCCCTTTTATATAGGGCAGATCTTGCCAATATCCCTTTTTACCCCTTGGCAAGTGGCTTAGTACTGCAAAGCTGGTTACCATGAAGGTGAACAAAGTGTTGCGTTTTCATTGATTTCATTCATATAAGGGCAGAACCCCATGAGATTGTCCGATTACCCCCTGCTGCTGCAGGCTGCCATCTGCGCACTCATCCTCGCTCTGGTTGGCTATCTGGTCGCCCAGGCCCTTCACTTCCAACTCGAGGCTGAGGTCATCTTTGCACTTGGACTGGCCGTCGGTGGCTTTATCGTTCCCCTGCTGCTGCAGCGTAAGCGGACCCACAGTGCCGAAGCGTCCACCTCCCCGACCGGTGAGACTCGCACCCTCTATGTTGGCAACCTCCCCTATCGGGCCAATGAGGCAGCCGTACGCGAGCTTTTTGCCCTACACGGTCAGGTGATCTCTGTGCGTCTGATGAAAGACAAGGTGACCGGCAAGCGTCGTGGCTTTGGCTTCGTCGAGATGCCGGTAGCCGATGCCGAACGGGCCGTGACCGCGCTTAACGATCAGGAGTACCAGCAGCGCACTCTGAAGGTGCGCGAGGCCAATGAGAAGAAGGAAGGGGAAGAGATGGGTAGCTGAGCCCCCTCTATATCTCTTGCAATGTCGAAAGCCCCCAAGCCATCAAGGGGGCTTTTAATTTGGCCGCATCCTCATCCAGGCGGGTGCAGAAGGCGGCACCCAGGCCTGCTTCTTCCCCCCCCTCGCCCAACAGATGAGCCACCCGGCGAGCCACTGCCTCACCAGAATCCACCAGCACCACATCCGGCATCAGAGTGGCTATCTCTTCCCCAAGCAGGGGGAAGTGGGTGCAACCGAGCACTATGGTATCCGGCCCACCCTCACACCAGGGAGCCATCACGTCGCGCAGCTGCACCATATCCACCGGGGTGCCCGACAGTTTCTGCTCGGCCATCACGACCAGATCGGTACTCCCCATCAGCAAGACACGCTTACCGGGTGCAAACTGGGCGATGAGTTGATGAGTGTAATCACGGGTGACCGTGCCGGGGGTTGCCAGCAGACCAATACAACCGCTGCGAGTCAGGGCGGCCGCCGGTTTGATGGCAGGCACCACCCCTACTACCGGGATGGCGAGCCGGGCACGCAACTCGGGCAGAACGACGGTGCTGGCGGTATTGCAGGCGATCACCACCAGGTCGATGGCATGGCGGCCAACCATGGTCGCCACCGTCTTGGTGCAGGTGTCGATAAGCGCCAGCTCGCTCAGCTCACCATAGGGGAAGTGGGCATTGTCGAAACAGTAGAAGTAGTGATGGGCCGGCAGCAGGCGACGGATCTCGCGATAGATGGTCAAGCCACCCATGCCGGAGTCAAAAACGAGAATATTGGCCACCTGGCTCCCCCTTTGGTGCAGGTTGGCGATCATACTCCTCCCCCTTGGGATTGGAAAAGCCCTCCCTCTATAAAGCAGAGCCCCGCAGGGCGGGGCTCGTAACGATTAGAGGCGATAGTCGACCGTCACATAGTAGGTACGGCCATCAGCCGGATAACCCGGTGTCGTCTCGTACTGCTTGTCGAAGAGATTGCTGACTCGTCCTGCCACCTTCCAGGACGGGGCGGGGCGGTAGCCCAACGCCAGATCCCACTGGCTATAGCCACCCATCAGCTGGGTATTGGCCGGATCGGCGTAACGCTCACCCTGATAGAGCCAGGTGATGGATCCATCAAACTGCTCCCACTCTCCCTGTACTACCCACTTGGCATTTTTCCGGGCAATACGCTGCAACTCTTTGTCGCTCTGGCGATCCTTGGGATCCTTGTACTCGAGGGAGAGACGATGGCTCAACCAGCCCGTATCAAACTCCCCCTCCAGCTCGGCACCGTCGATGCGTGCCCGCCCCACGTTTTGAGGCGTCCAGAGTCCGCCACTGCCGGGAGCCCACTGGATCATCTGCTCAAAATCGTTGCGATAACCGGTCAGGCGCCAACTAACGTCAGCCAGCACACCGTCCAGCATCAACTCACTGCTCTTGGACTCTTCCGGCTTCAGCGTGGGATTGCCCGAGCCGGGATAGTAGAGATCATTGAAGGTGGGGGCCCTGAAGCCCGTGCCATGCCGGGCACTGAGTCGATAACCGTCGATAAAGCGCCAGCCGGCACCGGCCTGCCAGGTATTGTGGCGACCAAATTGCTCGTTATCGTCGCTGCGACCGCTCAACTCACCCTGCCAGGTGCCATCGTCATACTGGGCCAGGCCGTAGAGGCCCGTGTTATCGCGCTGATGGGCGGCCTCCGGGTAGGGACTGCCTGAGGAGCGCGAACGCATATCCAGCTCATCCCGCTGCCAGTCGGCTCCGGCCCCCAGGGTCCAGGCATCATTCAGCCTGATGTTGTTGACCCAGTTGAGATTGTATTGCCGGGTATAGGTGCGGTTGTTGGCCTGGTCCCGTCCACTGTCATCAGGATAGTCATAGGCATCCTGGCGGGAGAAGGTACCGCGCAGCTCGCTCAGATAACGATCATCGTGATAACGGGAGCCCACCTGATAGCTCTGGTTTTCGGTCCAGGTTTCGTTGCGTTGGTGCTGGCCCGCCCCCCAGGAAGAGGCGCCATAGGAGTTGTCATACTGCGCCTGATTGCGGAACCAGCGCGCCGTACCAAACAGATCCCAACGCTCACCGAGCCCCTGCTGATAGTCGAGCAGGGCGTTGTAGCCCCGATGACCATGACGATCGCCGTCGTTGACCCCCGGCAGAGGGTGGACGTTGTACCCCTCTTCATCGTCAAAGCCGCCCGCCACCTTGAGCTGGCCCGCCTCTCCAATCTGGTTGGCACTGCTAAAAGAGGCCTGGCGCTGCCGATGAGAACCTGCCCCCAGATTGAACTGATGCGCCGTGGTGCCCGGCTCGGGGCGGGTGATGATATTGATGACCCCACCGATGGCATCGGAACCATAGATGGTCGCGCGAGCGCCACGCACATACTCGATACGCTCAACCTGATTGAGGGGAAGGTTGTTGAGTTCGGTGACCCCGGCCGTCAGGGACGCGCTGCGCGCACCGTCTACCAGCACCAGGGTCTGGGAGGCCGTCCCCCCACGCACCCGGGCCGTGCTGAGCTGACCTCGTCCCCCGGTCGCGATCACCTCGACCCCGGGAAGCGTCTTGATCACATCGCTCACCGTCTGGGCCTGGAGCCTGTCTATCTCGTCACGGGAGATCACATTGACCGGCGCCAACACGGTCGAGGCGGGCTGTTCGATACGGTTGGCGGTGACGACCATCACCTCGTTGCTCTGTACCGGCGTCTGGGCGAGCACGGCCGTCGGCAGCAAGGCGGCCGCCATGAATAACTTGGACATAACAGATCCTTAAGTTCGCGTAAGCATCCATCTCTCGGCAGCAAATGGGCGGCCGGGAAATACGAACTCTGGCAGGTCTTCGGGCTCGGGGGCATCAGGCCTAGGCGACGGCTTCCCACCCCATGGCAGTGCCCGTTGTCGCGTCGTTCCCCCTTACCGCTGCGCGTCAGCTCCGGATTTTCACCGGATTCCCTATTAAGCATGATGCGCCAAAGTGGCCGGATTATAGGGCAGGGAGAGACAAGAAGTATAGCAGTCCAGACATCTATTCCTGTGGGTCATGGGCGAACAGGCGCGACCGGGCAGCCCCCATGACCGCCTCGACACCGTCATGAGAGAGGTACCGCTCGGCAGTCACCAGATAATAGGAGAGGGGCAGATCGTCCAGGGTGGCGAGCCAGGTCACCCCATAGAGCCGCTCTATCTCCTGGCGCATGGCCAAGGGCGCCGGGAAGAGCCCCTTGCCCGCCTTGCCAAAAGACTTCATCAGGGTCGAATCATCAAACTGACCGACGATATGGGGGTGTAGCCCCCGCTCTCCATACCAATCGAGGAGCCGATCGTGAATGGCCGACTTCTCGCCGGGGAGCAGCAGGGGGGCACCGTCGAGGGCAGCGGGAAAGTCGGGCCCCACCACATCGACCAGTGCCGAAGCGGCAAACAGGGCGAGCGGGGTGTGGCCAAGGGCATGTTCGTAACAACGCACCCCGCAGTCGACGGGAAGGGGGCGGTCGATCAGCACCATATCCAGCCTGTGGTGACCCAGCTCGCCGAGCAGATGTTCCACCCTCTCTTCGTGGCAGATCAGTCGATAGGGGGTCGCCAGCTCCATCGCCGGCGCCAGCAGCTCATAAGCCAGGGAGCGTGGGACAGAATCGGCGATCCCCACCGTCATTACCCGCTCCCGGGCGGCATGGCGCAGGGTGTGTTCCAGCTCGGCCCCCAAACTGAAGATGGCACCCGCCTGCTGCTGGGCACGGCGGCCGGCACTGGTCAGCTCCAGCCTTCTTCCCACCCGGTTGAACAGCGCCACCCCGAGGGACTGCTCCAGCTCTGCGACCTGACCGCTGATGGTCTGAGGGGTGAGATGCAACTGCTCGGCGGCCCGGGTGACGCTGCCGCTGCGTGCCACATGCCAGAAGTAGTAGAGCTGTTTGTAGTTGAGCATCCCGGGCCTTATCAGTTTTTACCGAACAACTATCAACAATAATCTGATTTAATCGATGAATCATCCTCTCTAGCATTTCCGTGATCTGAATCACTCAAGAGGCCAACCATGTTGGATGTCGTCGTACTCTTCTTCCTGTTTGGCTTGCTGGCGGGGCTGGTCCGCTCCGAGCTCAAGCTGCCACCTGCACTCTATGAGACCCTTTCACTCTTCCTGCTGCTGGCCATCGGCCTCAAGGGGGGAGTCGGTCTCTCCCAGCAGGCACTGCTTCCCCTGCTGCCCCAGTTGTTGCTGGTGATCGGGCTTGGCGTGGTGCAGACCCTGATCGGCTTCGCCATCCTGCGCCTGCGCATGAGCCGAGTCGATGCAGCCGCTACCGCGGCCCACTACGGCTCGGTGAGCGTGGCCACCTTCGCCGTCGGGGTGAACTGGCTGACCGAGCGCGGCATAGTGTTCGAATCCCAGCTCTCCATCTTCCTGGCCGTGATGGAGATCCCCGCCATCCTGGTCGGTATCGTGCTGGCCCGCGGCATCAGTCGCCAGACCCGCTGGCGCGTGCTGGCCCACGAGACCTTCCTCGGCAAGGGGGTCACCCTGTTGCTCGGCGGTATGGCCATCGGTTATCTGGCAGGTCCCGAGGGGGTTGCCCCTCTCAAGCCCCTGTTCGTGGATCTCTTCAAGGGAGCGCTGGCCCTCTTCCTGCTCGAGATGGGGCTCATCGTCGCCCGCCAGTGTCAGGACCTGCGCCGCCATGGCCTCTTCCTGTTGGGGTTCGCCCTGCTGATGCCCCTCGCCTCTGCGGGCCTCGGACTGTTTACCGGCCAACTGATGGGACTCTCCCTTGGCGGCCTGACCCTGCTTGCCACCCTGGCGGCCAGCGCCTCCTATATTGCAGTGCCCGCCACCATGCGTATCGCCCTGCCAGAGGCCAATCCCGGCCTCTCTTTAAGCGCCGTGCTCGGCGTCAGCTTTCCCTTTAACATCATGCTGGGCATTCCCCTCTATCATGAGTGGGCCCGCCATTTCGTGGAGTAGTCCCCATGCAGACCGAACAACGCACCCTGCTCACCGTCGTCACGGAAGCCAATCTCGAACCCACCCTGCTGCGCACCCTGACCCGCGAGGGGCTGCGCGGCTACACCATCACGGATGCCCGTGGCCGCGGCGATCACGGGGAGCGCAATGCGAGCTGGAGCGAGAGCGGCAACATCCGCCTCGAGGCCATCTGCAACCGGGAGCTGGCACTGCACCTGCTCGCCCACCTGCAGGAACGTTACTACCCCCACTACGCCATGGTCGCCTTCCTGCAGACGGTGGAGATAGTGCGTCCCGAGAAATTTTGAGCCGGCTTTGCCGGCTTTTTTGATACCATAGGGCAAACGTTTTAGTGCAGCTTGTGTCGAGGAGATGATGATGACTCAGCCCCCCCTGATCGGCCTTGTGATGGGCTCGGATTCCGACTGGCCAGTGATGCAGGCGGCCGCCCGCATCCTCAAGGAGCATGGGGTTCCCTACGAGGCGCGCGTGGTCTCTGCCCACCGCACCCCGGATCTGCTGTTCGAATACGCCGCCAGCGCCCGTGAGCGCGGCCTGCGCGCCATCATCGCCGGCGCCGGCGGTGCCGCCCACCTGCCGGGCATGCTGGCCGCCAAGACCACGGTCCCGGTGCTGGGTGTACCGATCCCGACCCGCCAGCTCAAGGGAATGGACTCTCTGCTCTCCATCGTGCAGATGCCCAAAGGGGTACCGGTTGCAACCTTCGCCATCGGCGAGGCGGGAGCCGCCAATGCCGGTCTGTTCGCCGTCTCCCTGCTCTCGGTCGCCCAGGATGGCGACGCCCCGCGCTACCAGCAGCAGCTCGAGGATTTTCGCGCCAGGGAGCGCGACCGGGTACTGGCCCTGGAGCTGGAGGAGCCGGCATGATACTGCCCCCCGCCACCCTGGGCATGCTCGGTGGCGGCCAGCTCGGCCGCTACTTCGTGATGTCTGCCCATCGCCTCGGCTATAAGGTGATCGTGCTGGATCCGGATCCCGCCAGCATCGCCGGTGCCGCCGCCGACGAGCAGATCGTGGCCGCCTATGACGATGCCGAGGCGCTGAAGGATCTGGCCCGACGCTGCGTGGCCGTTACCTGTGAATTCGAGAACGTTCCCGCCGCCTCCCTGGCCCTGCTGGAGCAGCGCATCCCGGTGCGACCGGCCGCGAGCGCGGTGCGCGTCTGCCAGGATCGCCGCGAGGAGAAAGCCTTCCTGGCCCGCGCCGGGGTTCCCGTTGCGCCGAACCTGACCCTGCTGCCGGGCGAGCCGCTGCCCGCCCTGCCGGACGACCTCTTCCCCGCCATCCTCAAGACCGCCCGCGAGGGGTACGACGGCAAGGGGCAGTGGACTCTTCACCAGGCCAGCGACGTGCCGGCGGCCCTGGCCACCAGCGGCGTGCCCTGCGTGCTGGAGAAACGCCTGCCACTGGAGGGGGAATTTGCCCTGACCCTGGCGCGCAGCCCGAGCGGCGCCATCAGCGCCCTGCCCCTGGTACAGAACTGGCACAGCGGCGGCATCCTGGATCAGACCCGCTCCCCGGCCAACGAACCGGCCCTGGAGGCCGAGGCCCAGCGCATCGCCGAGCACATCATCGCCGCCCTCGACTACGTCGGTGTGCTGACGGTGGAGTTCTTCCTGGTCGGCGGCCAGCTGCTGGTCAACGAGATGGCACCGCGCCCCCACAACTCGGGACACCCCAGCATCGACAACGCCGGTTGCAGCCAGTTCGAGCTGCAGGTGCGCGCCCTGTGCGACCTGCCCCTGCCGGCCCGGGCCGAGGTGCAGCCCGCCATCCTGCTCAACCTGCTCGGGGATCTGTGGCAAGAGGGTACGCCGGACTGGGCCGGTGCACTGGCCCTGCCCGGGGTGCACCTGCACCTCTATGGCAAGGGCGAAGCCCGCCCCGGCCGCAAGATGGGCCACGTCACCGTCACCGGTGGCGACTGGCCAAGGGTCGAGTCGACCGCACGCCGGCTGCGCGCCCTGTTGGGACTGCCACCGCGCTAAGGCGCGCCTCCCGTCACAATAAAAAGACCCGGGCCAAGGCCCGGGTCTTTGTAATGGCATCGTCTTAGATCTCGACGGGGCGTGGCGCCGGATGTCGAATGGTCAGGGAGCAGACCAGCGCCACCAGCAGCAACACCAGGATCAGGTTGAAGGTCGCCATAAAACCGCCAAACAGGGACGCCACAATGGAACCTATGATGGAGCCGATGCCGAATCCCAGATAGATGACGCCGTAATTCTTGGTCAGGTTGTTAAGGCCAAAGAAGTCACTCACCAGCGAGGGGTAGACGGTGATGGTGCCGCCGAAGCTGAATGCCACGCAGGCCACGGCCAGGAAGAAGAGGTTGGCGTTGAGCGGCACAAACAGCAGCAGCCCCATCCCCGCCAGGGTGATGATCTGGGCGATGGAGATGACCCGGATACGCGGCATCTTGTCGGAGAGGATGCCCAGTACCAGGCGCCCTCCCAGGTTGGCCATGGCAATAATGGCCACGGCATTGGCGGCCACCACGGCCGGCAGGTTCACCATCTTCTCACCGATATCCTTGGCCACGCCGATGACATAGAGGCCGCTCATGCAAGCGGTGAGGAACATCAGCGCCAGCATCCAGTACTGGGGTTTGCGCATCGCCTCGGCCAGGGTGAAGTCGCGGCCGGCGCTGGCGCTGCCCGCCGCCTGTTGCCGCGGCGCATCGGTCATCAGCATGCCGCCCACCAGTACCAGGGCCATGGCGATCAGCCCCCACAACTGGAAGGTGGCCTCAAGGCCCTGGCTCGAGAGCAGCAGCCCGTTGATGAACTTGAAGCCGAGACTGCCGAGGCCATAGGCACCGATGGCACAGGCGGAGATGAGCCCCTTGCGCTCGGGGAACCATTTGACGCAGTTGGAGAGGGTCATCAGGTAGCCGGTGCCGTCGGCAAAGCCGACCAGGATGCCGGCGCACAGATAGAGCATCGCCAGGTTGCTGGCGTGGGCGGTGAGGAAGAAGCCGAGCCCGAGCAGCAGGCCAGCACCCAGAGTCACCTTGCGGACCCCGAAACGCTCTTGCAACTTGCCAGCCAGGGAGGAGGCCACCGCCAGCGCCAGACTAAGCAGGCCGAAGACGAACGCCACCTGGCTGACCGGCTCGTCGAGCTTGCTGGAGAGCTGGGCGTTAAACAGGCTCCAGGTGTAGACGGAGCCGAGGGCAAACTGGGTAATGATGGTGCCGATCAGGGTCAGCATCCGGGTTTTCTGCAGGTTCATGGGGCTACTCACGGTGACATCTGCCATAGGGGGAGGCGGTTCGCCTCTCTGTATGACGGTCACTGTATGCCCACCGGGCGGTGCGCCGGCCTAAAAAGGCATGAAGTGCAGAACGGGGGGCATGAACTGCAATCAGAGTCCCATCAACTGGCGGAACGCCTTGATGTTGCTGCGGCTGACCGGCACCTCGGACGACAGATCATGGAGCCGGATGAGGTAAGTGCTGTTGAACCAGGGGACTATCTCGCGGATCTTGTGGATGTTGACGCAGTAGGACCGGTGGCAGCGGAAGAAGCCCTCTGCCGGCAGCCGGCTGACAAACTCCGAGAGGTTCATGCTCATCACGAAGCGATCGGTGCGGGTGTAGACATGGGTCAGCTTCTCGTCCGCCTCGGCGTAGTAGATCTCGTCGCACGGGGTCACGATGATGCGCTCCCCTTTCACCAAATTGACGCTCCGGTTGCGCGCCAGCGGTGCCTCCTGCCGGACGGGGCCGCGCCCCCCTTGCACCTGCTGCTCGAGTTTCTGCAGCAGGTGGATGAGGCGGGTCTCGTTATAGGGTTTGAGCAGGTAATCGAAGGCCTCCAGCTCGAACGCCTCCACCGCAAACTCCTTGTGGGCGGTGACGAACACGACCTCGGGGGGACGGGACGACTTGCGCAGATTCCTGGCCAGCATCATGCCGTCGATGGCAGGGATCTGGATATCGAGAAAGACGAGATCGACCTCGTGATCCTGCAGATACTTGAACGCCTCCAGACCATCTTCGAAGCTGGCCACTATCTCGATGGCGCTGTGCCGGCCAATCAGGTAGGCCAGCTCCTCCCGGGCCAGGTACTCGTCTTCGACTATGATGGCGGTCAGCATGGTTGCACCTCGGGATCGGGCAGATAGAAACAGACTTCGGTTCCGGGATCGAGCCGGCGCAGTTGCAATCCCTCTCCGTAGAGCAGGGTCAGCCGCTGGTGCACATTGGTGAGACCTATGCTGCCACTGATGACGGTGCCGGCGGCCAGGTTGTCGATCACCTCCTGGCTGATGCCATAACCGGTGTCGCGCACCGCCACCCGCACCCCACCCGCCAACTGGCGCACCTCTATGGTCACCTTGCCCGGAGCGCTGCGCGGCTGAATGCCGTGCAAGATGGCATTCTCCACCAGGGGTTGCAGCAGCAGGCTCGGCAGCTTGATGGTGACGTCGTCGAGATCAAACACCACCGTCAGCTTGTCGCCGAAGCGCGCCTGCTCGATGGCCACATAGTCGCGCACCTGTTGCAGCTCATCATTGAGGTCGATCAGTTCGTCGCCACGGGAGAGGTTGTAGCGCAGGTAGTCGGCCAGGTTGGCGATGAGCTGGCGAGCCTTGTGCGGATCGATGCGGATCAGCGAGGAGATGGCATTGAGGGCGTTGAACAGGAAGTGAGGGTTGATCTTGCTCTGCAAAGCGCTGAACTCGGCCTTGCGGGTCGCCTCCTGCAGTTGCTCGATGCGCGACACCTCCATCTGGGTCGAGATGAGCTGGGAGAGACCGACCGCCATCTCGCGCAGCGAGCTGGTGATGCTGTGGGTGCACCGATAGTACACCTTGAGGGTGCCGGTCACCGCCCCCTTCTCTCGCAAGGGAATGATGATGGCCGAGTGGAAATTGGCCAGGTGGTACTGGCGCAAATCGTTGTTAATGATGATCTGGCCGAGCACCACGGCACGTCGGGTCATGGCGCTGATGGCGTGGTGATCGTCGAGCTCGTAGTACTCCTTGCCGGCACCGGCATAGGCCAGTACATCGCGGGTGTCGGTGATGGCCACCGCATCGGCATCGATCTCGCTGCGGATGATCTCGCACACCTGCTCCAGGGCGTGACGATCGGGGTCGTGAAAGAAAGGCAGGGTCTTGTTGGCCACCTCCAGCGCCAGCTTGGCTTGCTTGGCGGCGATGAGTTCCTTCTCGTCGTCGAGATCCTGCACCAGCCGGATGATGAGCCCGATGCAGACGGTGCCGAGGATCATCGGCAGGGCGATGTTGCGCACTATGCCGATGCCGATCGCATGAGGCTCGGTGAGCAGCCAGATGAGCAACATGGTGAGCCCCTCACACACCATGCCGGCCAGGATGCCGTAGAGCCACAGGCGCGACTTGCGCACCCGGTAGTGGATCAGGGTCGCCAGCAGGCCCGCCGAGACACTGCTCAGCAGACAGGGGAGCGAGGTGTAGCCGTCGATGTCGATGAGGTAGCGGTGCAGCCCCGACACCACGCCGGCGGGAATGCCGACCCAGGGACCGAATAGTATGCCCCCCGCCAACACGGCGATGATACGCACATTGATGAGCGCTCCCTCCACCGGGATGCCTGTGTAGGTGCTCAGCACCGCGAAGGCGCAAAACAGGACCGAAACCAACGCCAACTCGGCGGGGGAGTGATCCTGCTTCTGAAACAGGTGCTGGAACGGCCAGACCCGGGTCAGGAAGAAGAGGGTCATCAGCATCAGGGCGGCGCGCTCAAACACCGCCAGCAACATCATCAGATCGCCGCTCACCTTCCCCTCCTTAGCAGAACTGGCCGGCGACCCACCCCGAGGCCCAGGCCCACTGGAAGTTGTAGCCGCCGAGCCAGCCGGTCACATCCACCACCTCGCCGACGAAGTAGAGACCCGGCACCTTGCGCGCCTCCATGGTCTTGGAGGAGAGCTCGTCGGTATCGACCCCGCCCAGGGTCACCTCGGCGGTGCGATAGCCCTCGGTACCGTTGGGACGCACCGTCCAGCGGCCGAGCAGTTCGGCCACGGCGGCCAGCTCGGGGCCGTTGTACTGACGCAGGGGCTTATTGGTCAGCTGGCCCAGCTCGACCAGCTTCTCGACGAAGCGCTTGGGCAGCTCGCGCCCCAGTACCGTCTTGAGCTCCTGGGCCGGGTTGGCCCTGACCCACTCCTGCAGGGTGGCGGCGATGTCGCGTCCCGGCAGCAGGTTGATGGAGAGCGCCTGTCCCGGCAGCCAGAACGAGGAGATCTGCAACATGGCCGGGCCGGAGAGGCCACGGTGGGTGATCAGCATGGCCTCGCGAAAACAAGTGCCATCCTCGGCGCTCACCTCGACCTCCAGACTGACCCCGGAGAGATCGGCGAACGCCTCCTTGTCGGCCTGGTGCAGGGTGAAGGGGACCAGACCGGCGCGGGTCGGCAGCACGGTCAGACCGAACTGCTCCGCCAGCCTGTAGCCAAACGGGGTGGCACCGAGCTTGGGCATGGAGAGGCCACCGGTGGCCACCACCAGGGAGGCACAACGCACCTCCCCCTGGCTGGTCTCGAGACGAAAGCCTTCCGACTCCTTGTGCACCGCCAGTATCTCGGTGTGGGTCTGCAGGGTCACCCCGGCCCAGTCGCACTCGGTGAGCAGCAGATCGACGATCTCTTTGGCGCTCTCGTCGCAAAACAGCTGCCCGAGGGTCTTTTCGTGGTAGTTGACCCCGTGGCGATCGGCGAGGTCGATGAAATCCTGGGCGGTGAAACGCGCCAGGGCCGACTTGCAGAAGTGGGGATTGTCGCAGAGATAGGCCTGGTGATTGGCCTGCACATTGGTAAAGTTGCAGCGCCCGCCCCCGCTGATGAGGATCTTGCGCCCCGGCTTCTTGGCGTTGTCGAGTAGCAGCACCTGTCGGCCCCGATAGCCCGCCTGGGCCGCACACATCAGCCCCGAGGCTCCCGCCCCGATCACCACCACATCCACCTGCTTCATCATCGTTCACCCATCAAAAGAAAGTCGTCCCGCCGGCGCCCATAAAAAAACGGCCCGCGAGGGGGCCGTTATTGTACTGGCTGGACGAGAAGTGTCCACGCCTCAGGCGCTGGCGGCATCCATGATGCTGGCCGGAGCACCGCCCTTGGCCAGTTCGGCCAGCTCCTTGTCGATGAAGTAGAGCCCCTTGCCATCTTCCCCCACCAGGTTGAGGCGGTCGACGATGCTCTTGAACAGCTTCTCTTCTTCATGCTGCTCGGCCACGTACCACTGCAGGAAGTGGAAGGTGGAGTAGTCCTGGGTGGTGAAAGCCACATGAGCCAGACCGTTGATGCACTTGGTGATGTGGAACTCGTGCTCCAGGGTGGCACGGAACACGGCGCCGAGGGAGTCAAACTCGTGGGGCGGCGCCTCGATGGCACCCAGCTTGGGCATGGCACCGGTCTCGCTCACATAGGTAAACAGGCGCTCCATGTGCTGGCGCTCCTCGACCGCATGCTGGCGCAGGAAGGTGGCGGCCCCCTCGAAGCCCTTGTCCTCGCACCAGGCACTCATCTGCAGGTAGAGGTTGGAGGAGTAGAACTCCAGGTTAATCTGCTCGTTCAGTTTGTCGATCATGGCTTGGGCCAGCATGGCGCTCTCTCCGCTTGTGATGTGTTGCCGATTGTTTCCCAACGGTGGGGTGGGATCAAGTCATCTTGCCCATCAGGGGTGCAGGGCCAACAGGAATGACGGCTCCAGCGGCGCCTGATAGTCCACCCCCGCCAGGCCAAAGCCATTGAGGGCGAGGAAGTCGTGCCGCAGCCCGGTAAAGTCTCCCAGAGTGCGGAAGTTCTCCGGCGTCACCCGTGCCCAGAGAGCAGCCACCGCCGCCTGAGTCTGGGGATCCAGCTCCCGGTCGTCCATCCGGATCAGGCGGTGACCGTCGGCCAGCACCCCTCGGCCACCGTACATCTTGTCGCCGAAGAGGCGCATCATCTGCTCGATGCACCCCTCGTGGGTGCCGCGCTCCTTCATCACCTGCATCAGCACGGCGAGATAGACGGGAAGCACCGGAATAAAGGCACTCGCCTTGGTCACCAGCGCCTTGCACACCGCCACCCAGGCGTGACCACCCATCCCCGCCAGCTGCAGGTTGATCGCCTCGGCGCTGGCGTGCAGATGCTCCTTGGCATAGCCGATGGTGCCGTCCCGATAGAGGGGGTAGGTGGATTCGGGCCCTATATAGGAGTAGGCCACCGTCTGGGCACCGTGTGCGAGACAACCCGCCTCGGCCAGGGCCTGCATCCAGATCTGCCAATCCTCTCCCCCCATCACGCTCACGGTGTCTCGGATCTCCTGTTCGCTGGCGGGCTCCAGACTCTGGGGGATCAGGGCATCGTGCTCCAGGTCATAGCCCAGACCGCTGAAGGGACTGCCCGTGCTCTTGAGCACGGAACGCACCTGGCTGCCGTCAGGCAGCATGCGCAGCCCGCTCGCCAGGGAGTAGACCACCAGATCCACCTGACCGAGCCGCTCGCGGATCGCCGTGACAGCCTGCTGGCGCAGGGTATCGGAGAAGGCGTCGCCGATCAGATTCAGGGCCACCCGCCCCTCCCCTTCGGCCGCCTCGCGAAACCAGATGTTGTTGTACCAGCCGGCACTGCCGAGCCCCTTCTCGGAGGGACCCCGCTCGAGGGAGATGCCGATGGTGTCGGCGCCGGCCCCGAAGGTCAGCGCGATGCGAGAGGCGAGGCCAAACCCGGAGGAGGCACCGATCACCAGCACCCGTTTCGGCCCCGCGAAGGTACCGGCGGCGCGAACGCGTTCGATCTGCTCGTGCACGGCGGCGCGACAGCCCAGGGGGTGACAGTTGCGGGCCACACAGCCCTGAATGTGGGGTTGAATGATCATCTCGGCCTCCTCTGGCGTGGAGCCCACAGCATAACCGAGCGAGACGGACAGGCCATGACCTGCCGCAGGAAAAACAAAAGGGAGCGAATGCTCCCTAAAGCGGTATTCAGATGCTTTTATTGTTTGGTGTCCATTGCGGAGCACAGAGGCATGGTATGCCCGCCCCGATCCGACCACAAGAGGCCACTGTGACCAAGGTCAAAAAGCTGCTCAAAATTTCCACACCCCGTGCCGGACCGGAATTGGCCATGGTCATGACGGCTTAACAGGCGCACAATAGGGTCAAGTTTCATAAGAGACTGCTTTGCAGCAATCAGGGAGTTAGCCATGAGTGGAACCTATTACAAGCACGTACTCGCCGCCATCGACCTCTCCGAGGACAATCGCAAGGTGATCGAGAAGGCCGTGGATCGGGCCCGCTCCAACGGGGCCAAGCTGTCGGTCATCTATGTGGACGTGGATCTCAAGGATCTCTACACCGAGATGATCGATATCGACATCGACAACGTGCAGGATCAGGTGATTGCCGAGGCCAAGGAGAAGCTGGAGTCCTTCCTCGCTCCCGTCGACTTCCCCATCGAGAAGAAGCTGGTGATCTGCGGCGATCTCAGCGAGCGGGTCAACCAGGCGGTGCGCGACTATCAGGTCGACCTGCTGGTGTGTGGCCATCGCCAGAGCTTCTGGAGCCTGCTTACCTCGAGTGCGCGCCAGCTGATGAACACGGTACCGTGCGATCTGCTGGTGGTACCGCTGCAGAAATAGTCCCGGGTAACCAGGGGGGCATGGCCCCCCTTCCCCTTCACTCAGCGACCCGGCCCCGTGGGACGCAGCTGTGAGAAGCGCTCGCGCACCAGGGTATGCAGCAGCGTCTTGAACCAGTTGATGGCGCTGTCATGGGTCGTGAGACGGTGGCCGGCCATCAGGTAGGTGATGGGGATGGCCGGCTCGAGCGGGTGCATTCGCAAGGGGTAGTAACGGCAGAAGTGTCGCCCTATCATCTCGGGCACCACCACCAGATAACGGCCGGTCGCCATCAGCTGGGGCACCGCCATAAAGCTTGGCACCCTGACCCCCAGAGCGCGCTCTACCCCCTGATCCGCCAACCAGTGATCCACCATGGCCTGGCTGTGACCCCAGCTGGAGGTGTGGATATGGGGCCGGGTCACCAACTCGACCGGGGTGATCTGCTCTGGCAGGTTGCTCCCGAGCGGCGATAGGCAGACCAGAGGGTCACAAAACCACTCCTCCTGCCACAACCTGGGCGAGAGATGGTTGGCCCCGGCAAATCCGATCACCAGATCCAGCTCCCCCTTCTCCAGCTCACGCTCATAGTCACTGTCGGCCAGCTCGCACATCTCCAGACGACAATGAGGTGCCTGGTGCCACAGGCGCTCCACCACGGCAGGCAGGAGCCCGTGCTCCACCGAGCCGGGCGCCGCGATGCGAAACACCCGATGAGCCGTCTCGGGATCGAACCCCTCGGCCTGACGCAACCCCTGCTCCAGCATGGCCAGCGCACTGCGCACCGGCCCCGCGAGAGCACGGGCCCGCTCTGTGGGCACCATCTCGCGCCGGGTCATGACGAAGAGCGGATCGCCCAGCGCCTGCCTGAGGCGCCCCAGAGAGTGACTGACGGTGGATTGGGAGAGGTGCAGGCGCTCGGCGGCGCGGGTGACGTTGCGCTCCTGCATCAGGATATCGAAGACGGTGAGCAGGTTGAGGTCGAGACGGGTCAGTACAGGTTCCATCGATATTAGCCATACATCAATGACGACAATTCATTATTTACATACTACCAAATTACTTAGAATGCCCCCGTTTTTTATTGGAGACCAATCATGCGCAGTTATTTGCTTCTGCTGGCGATCGGCCTGTTGTGGGGATCCCAGTTTATCTTCATGCACCAGGCCGTGACCGAGCTGCCCCCCATCCTGGTCGCGGCAGGACGTGCCCTGTGCGGCACCCTTACCCTGGGCCTGCTCTGCTGGTTCCTGAAGTTGCGCAGCGAACACACCCCCTGGCGCACCTACATGCTGATCGCCCTGCTCGATGCCACCATCCCCTTCATCATGGTGGCCTGGGGCCAACAATATGTGGACAGTGCCATCGCCGCCGTGGTGATGGGATGTATCCCGTTCGTGACCATTCTGATGGCGCCCATGTTAATCAGCGGTGAAAGAATCACCAAGGGCGGGCTGATCTCTGTGCTGCTCGGCTTCGTGGGCGTGGTCGTGCTGTTCTGGCCCAAGCTCTCCCAGGGGATGAATGCCGGCCTGCTCGGCTCCCTGGCCATCCTGTTCGGCGCCAGCTGCTTCGCCATCGGCCTGTTGATGATCAAGCGCTTCGCCAAGGATCACCCTGTAGTCGTGGCACGCAACATACTGCTCTCTTCTGCCGTGCAACTGCTGCTGGCCGCCCCCTTCGTCACCGATCTGGCGAGCCTCTCCCTGCCGAGCGAGAAGACGGTAGGGGCCGTGGTCACCCTGGGGATCTTCTGTACCGGCCTGGTCTACTACCTCTACATGGCCCTGATCCAGAAAGCCGGCCCGACCTTTGCCTCTTTCAGCAACTACCTGGTGCCTCTGTTTGGCGTCCTGCTCGGTGCCCTCTTCCTGGGTGAACAGGTACAACAGACCACAGGGGTAGCCCTGGCCCTGATCCTCGGCTCCGTGGCCATGAACCAGTGGGCTCAACAACGTCGGACCCGTCAGGAGTCCCTATGTCAGGCATCCTGATCACCCTGTGTGGCGGACTGGTGCTGATCGCCGCCTACCAATACCGTCTGAGAAGCGCGGCGCTGCTCGGTCTCTCCATGACCCTGCTGCCCTGGTTCTTCGACGCCAAGCTTCAGGCCATCGCCAGCTACGCCCTGGGCAGTGGCACCTGAACACTCCATGTGTGCTTGCGGGGGCCGCCATGCCCCCTCATTTTGGGATTGAACCTCCGATTGTCCCTTCGCCGGTGCCCTGCACCGGCTTTTTTGTCGCTGCCATCCGATAGCGATAGGCCAACCGTTCATTCTTGCGTGGCCCCAGGATCTGCCAGCTCAGATCGAAACCATCCTCACGACGCACCAGGCGCGCCTGATAACGATCGGCGCCACACAGGTGGGGCTCGTCACTCTCCCATACCCCGACGGCGACAGGCTTTAACTCGAACAGATGGACCGGCGAGCCGAAGCGCAGGTGGCAGAGGGTGATACCCGCCTCCCCCCGTTGCCAGCCGTAGCTGTTGCTCATGGTCAGCACCTTTCCATGGGGGGTGGTGTAGTCTCCGCTCTCGTCAAACCTCAACCCCTGCTGCCAGGGCCGGGGGCTCACGATCCCCTCGCCACTACCGGACCAGTCGGTTCGGGAGCCTTCTCCTTGGCGCGCCTCGAAGGAAAATGAGGCTATCTGCGCCAAACAGCACCAGAGGGAGTGGATCTCTCCCCGCTCATCCGTCATCATGCCGCCCACCCTTTACAACTGAACACTTCTCATCCTCATGAACTATCTCGTTGGCGTGACCCTGCTCTGGGCCTTCTCATTTAGCCTGATCGGCGTCTATCTGGCCGGCCAGGTGGATGCCTACTTCTCGGTGCTGACCCGCATCGTACTGGCCAGCCTGGTGTTTCTCCCCTTCCTGAAGATACGCGGACTGAGACCCGGCCTGATCCTGCGGCTGATGATACTCGGGGCGACCCAGCTTGGACTCATGTACCTCTTCTACTATCACTCCTTCCTGCTGCTCACCGTACCCGAAGTGCTGATCTTCACTATCTTCACCCCCCTCTACGTGACCGCCCTCTACGATCTGATGGAGCGGCGTTTCAATCCCCGCTTCCTGTGGGGCGCCCTGCTGGCGGTGGCGGGGGCGGCCATCATCCGGTTCAACGGGCTGACGGGCAATTATCTGCTGGGGTTCCTGGTGGTGCAGGGGGCCAACCTCTGCTTCGCGCTGGGGCAGGTGGGTTACAAGGTCGTGATGGAGCGGGAGCCAACGCCCCTGCCGCAACACAGGGTCTTTGGCTGGTTCTATCTGGGGGCCCTGGCGGTCGCCCTGCCCGCCTGGTTGCTGCTCGGCCAACCCAAGTACCCCACCAGCGGGGTCCAGTGGGGGATTCTGCTCTGGCTCGGGATCGGTGCCTCCGGGCTTGGCTACTTCCTGTGGAACAAGGGGGCCACCCGGGTCAGCAGTGGTGTGCTGGCGATCATGAACAATGCGCTGATCCCGGCCGGTCTTATCGTCAACCTGCTGCTCTGGAATCAGGGCACCGACCTGCTGCGCCTCACCCTGGGAGGCCTGGTCATTGCCCTCTCACTGCTGGTCTGTCGTCCCGCTAGCCGACAACCGAGTTAAATTCGCGCCGCGCCTGGCCATGGCAACCGGCCAGGCGCGCCAGCAGATGATCCATCTGCTCACCCGGCTGATACTGCACCAGGCCACAACTCACCGTCACCGGGCGACCCGGCAGCAGGCTGGCATCGGCGATCGTCAATCGCAGCGCCTCGGCCATGGTCAGGGCGCTCTCGCGCCCAACCCCAGGTAGCAGCAGGATGAAAGAGTCCTCATCCCAGCGGGCGAAGGGCTCCTCTCCCCCCAACTCGTTGCGCACCAGGCGGGCCAGCTTGGCCAGCATGGCATCGCAATCGGCCTCACCAAACAGCTGCAGAATCTTCGCCTTGTGGTCAACGGTAAAACGCAGCAGACAGAACGCCTCCTCATGAGACTCACCAAGATGGGTCGCCAGGCGCTGCTCGAAACGGATCCGACTGTCGAGGCCAGTCAGGGGATCGATCTCCATCTCGGGATCGAGACGGGAATGGAAGGGTTCGCACAGGCGTATCACGCCCAGCAGTTGCTGCTCTGCGATACGCTGGGCTCGCTCCTCGACACGCACATAGTGTCCATCGTGGTGCAGGATGCGGTACTCCAGATGCATCGAGGAGAGGCGGCCCGAGAAGCAACCGTTGAGGGTCTCGATCAACGCGGCACTGTCGTCGGGATGAACCCTGTCTACCCAGCTGAGATCATCCAGTGACTCTCCCTCCAGCCCCAGCAGGGCCAGACAAGCGGGATCCCTGCGCAGCCCGCTCTGGGGATCCCAGAGCCAGAGACCCGCCTGCAGCAGACCGAGAGCCTGCCAGGCATGGTGTAATTCAAGACGCTTTACCACGTGCATCAGGGGAAGATGAAGCGGACTCATAATCGACCTCACGAAGGGGAGCAGGCGATGTCCCATCATATTTATCACCCCCTCAACAAGGGAGCAATGGGCACCATTTAACCCCTCGAATATCCCTCCATCAGACTCTGCCAGTTGCCCGGCACCCAATGGAAACTGGTATGGAGTCCGGCCTCTTTGTTAAAAGAGCGCAGCAGCCGCTCCAGATTGCCCTGCTGCCAGGCGCCGGGCGAACGGATCCCCCCCTTGTCGAAGTCGATCACCCATACCTTGCCATCCCGATCGATAAGGATGTTATGGCTGTTGAGATCGGCGTGATAGACGCCCGCATCGTGAAAACGACGCAAGACGGCCCCTATCTGCAACCAGGTCTCTCTTGGGATGGCCCCCTTCTTGAGCAGCTCGACCAGATCTTTGGCACCGCGAATCCGCTCCAGAATGATATCCGCTCGATAGAAGGGGCCACTGCGGCTCATACGGGCCGCATAGGGTCTCGGAACCGGCAGACCCAGCTCACACAGGCGCTCGAGCAGGGCAAACTCGGCCATGGCACGACTGCCGTCGATGCCCTCGAACCAGAAGCGATCGCGCACCAGCCGACCCACCATGCCGCCACGGTAGTAGTGACGCAGCACCATGTGTTTGCCATCGAGTTTCACAAACCAGGTGACGCCTCGTCCCTGGGACGAGCCGATCACCGCCTTCTGGGCCTGCCACCATCGGGGATCGAAGAGGTGAGGGTGAGGGTCTGAAAACACCTGATCCGCATACCAGCAGATCTGGCGGTGATGATTGACGACGCGCATGACTAGGTTCCGGCTGATGAGTCGGCGCAATTTTACAATCCGGGGGAGAGTTTGCATAATGCCGCAAACCCCTTTTTCCCCAAATGCGTCACGCCATGCCGCTGTTTCAGACTCCCCCCCGCACCCTGTGTATACTGCGCCTCTCCGCCATCGGCGACTGCTGCCATGCGCTGGCCCTTATTGGAGCCATTCGTCACGCCTGGCCAGAGACCCGCATCACCTGGATCGTCGGCAAGCTGGAGGCCAGCCTGTTCGCCAATCTACCCGGTGTGGAGGTGATCCCCTTCGACAAGAAGGAGGGATGGCAGGGTTATCGCAAACTGTGGCAGCAGCTGAAGGGACGCCGCTTCGATGCCCTGCTCCATCTGCAGGCCGCCCTGCGCGCCAGCATCGCCACCCTGGGCATCAGGGCCGAAGTGAAACTGGGCTTCGACCGGGCGCGGGCCAACGACGGCCAGTGGCTCTTCACCAACCACAAGGTGCCCTCGCCAAGCTCCCCCCATGTGCTCGATGGCTTCCTCGCCTTCGCCCGTGAGCTCGGCATTACCGACCCCCAACCCAGTTGGGATCTTCCCATCGCCCCCCAGGACCACGCCTGGGCGCGGGAGACGCTGGGGAGCAAACCGACCCTGCTCATCTGTGCCGCCGCCAGCAAGGCGTTCAAGAACTGGACTGCCGAGGGGTATGCCGCCCTGGCCGATCACGCCGCCGAGCGGGGCTTTCAGGTCTTCCTGTGCGGGGGGCCAGCCCGGCTGGAGCGAGACCTGGCCCAGGCGATCGCGACGCACTGCCGCATCCCGCCCGGCAACCTGGTCGGTCAAACCCGGCTGCCCCAGTTGCTGGCCCTCATCGCCGAGGCCAGCCTGGTGCTCTCCCCGGATACGGGACCGGCCCACATGGCCACCATCACCGGCACCCCGGTGCTCGGACTCTATGCCCACCATAACCCCGAGCGCACCGGCCCCTATCACAGCCGGGAGTGGGTGGTGAGCGTATACCGTGAGTGCATCGAGCGGGAGACGGGACGCCCTCTCGAGCAACTCGACTGGCGCACCCGCCTCAAGGATCCCGACGCGATGAAACAGATCACCCCGGAACGGGTCATCGAACGGTTCGACGCGTGGCTAAAGACTCAGGAAAATCCTTCGACTAAACCGAATGAATAGCCAGAAATAACCTGATAGCCCCCCCGGAGGGGATTGGAGAGAATGCCCGTCGCGTGGAGAGCGATCCCGCAGCAAGCCAATTTGTTTCTGAGGCTGGAGTCACTCCAGCCATTTTTTTATCCGCACCACTCTGCTAGAATTGCGCCCCCTTTATATCCCCCGGCCAATCCGTGTGGCAGTCCCCCTTCCGGGCAGATGACCGCCGGGTTTGCTACAACCAGAGTATCTGTTTCAGGAGCAAGGTGAGCCATGGCGCAGCAAGGCACCCTCTACATCATCTCCTCCCCGAGCGGGGCGGGTAAGTCCAGCCTGATCAACGCCCTGCTGACCCAGCATAACGAGGCAGGCAAGATGATGCCGTCGGTCTCCCACACCACCCGGGCACCGCGTCCGGGCGAGGTCGACGGGCAACACTATCACTTTGTGCCGGTGGAACAGTTCAAGGGGCTCATCGAGCGGGGTGATTTTCTGGAGTGGGCCGAGGTCTTCGGCAACTACTACGGCACCTCCCGCGCCGCCATCGAGGCCAATCTGGCCCAGGGCATCGATGTCTTCCTCGATATCGACTGGCAGGGCGCCCGCCAGATCCGCGAGCAGATGCCCACCAAGTCGATCTTTATTCTGCCGCCGAGCCGGACCGAGCTGGAGCGTCGCCTCATCGGCCGCGGTCAGGACAGCGCCGAGGTGATTGCCGGCCGCATGGCCAAGGCCACGGCCGAAATGGTGCACTATGACGAGTATGACTACGTCATCATCAACGAGGATTTCGAGCAGGCACTGTTTCAACTGCGCGCCATTCTCGAGAGCCAGCGCCTGACCTTGGCAAACCAGCAGTTGGCACAGCAGGGGTTGCTGCAACAGCTACTGGCGGAATAAGCTAAAACCAAGTAATATTTTGCGTCATTTTTAAACACTGGAGTCCTGCATGGCACGCGTTACTGTAGAAGATGCTGTAAAACAGGTGGGTAACCGTTTTGACCTGGTGCTGGTCGCCGCGCGCCGCGCCCGCCAGATCGCGGTTCAAGGCAAAGAGCCCCTGGTAGACGAAGAGAACGACAAGCCGACCGTGATCGCCCTGCGCGAGATCGAACAGGGTCTGGTCAACAACCAGATCATGGACGCCCAGGATCGCTACGAGCAGCAGGAGCAGGAAGCCGCCGAACTGGCCGCCGTTGCTGCTATCGCCGAGGGTCGCGGCTAAGCCATCCCTCCTCGCAAGGGCCCATCTACGGGCCCTTGCCCCATTTACAAGCGATCAAAAACCTCGCACACTCAAGCCCAACCACCCTGCCATGGATAACCGCTAACTGCTTGTGGGGCTGCCTTGTATCTATTTGAAAGTCTTAAAGAAGTAGCCAATTCCTATCTGCCGTCCGAGCAGGTGGAGAAGCTGAGGCAAGCCTATGTGATGGCCCGCGATGCCCATCAGGGACAGATGCGCTCCAGCGGTGAACCCTATATCACCCACCCGGTGGCGGTTGCCCGCATCCTGGGTGACATGCGCCTCGACCACGAAACCCTGATGGCCGCCGTACTGCACGACGTCATCGAGGATACCCCGGTCACCAAAGAGGATCTGGCCGAACAGTTTGGCGATGCCGTTGCCGAGCTGGTTTCCGGCGTCTCCAAGCTCGACAAGCTCAAGTTTCGCGATCGCAAAGAGGCCCAGGCGGAAAACTTTCGCAAGATGATGATGGCCATGACCCAGGATATCCGGGTCATCCTCATCAAGCTGGCCGACCGCACCCACAACATGCGCACCCTGGGCTCCCTGCGACCGGACAAACGCCGCCGCATCGCCCGCGAGACCCTCGAGATCTTCGCCCCCATCGCCAACCGCCTCGGCATCCACACCATGAAGAACGAGCTGGAAGAGCTCGGCTTCGAGGCGCTCTACCCGATGCGCTCCCGGGTGCTGCGCGAATCGGTGCGCCGCGCCCGCGGCAACCGCCGCGAGATCATCGAGTCGATCCAGAGCGAGATCGAGGGTCGCCTCGGCGAGGCGGGTATCGAGGCCCAGGTGAGCGGCCGCGAGAAGAATCTCTTCTCCATCTACAACAAGATGGAGAAGAAGGAGCTGCAGTTCCACGAGGTGATGGACATCTACGCCTTCCGGGTCAAGGTAAAGGACATCGACACCTGCTATCGGGTGCTGGGCCAGATGCACAGCCTCTACAAGCCGCGTCCCGGGCGCTTCAAGGACTACATCGCCATCCCCAAGACCAACGGCTATCAGTCCCTGCACACCTCCCTGGTGGGGCCGCACGGGGTGCCGGTCGAGGTGCAGATCCGCACCGAATTCATGGACCAGATGGCCGACAAGGGGGTTGCCGCTCACTGGGCCTACAAGCAGGACGGTGACAGTTCGGGCACCACGGCCCAGATCCGCGCCCAGCGCTGGATGCAGAGCCTGCTCGAGTTGCAGCAGAGTGCCGGTAGCTCCTTTGAATTCATCGAAGGGGTCAAGACCGATCTGTTCCCGGACGAGATCTATGTCTTCACCCCCGAGGGGCGCATCATGGAACTCCCTGCCGGTGCCACACCGGTGGACTTCGCCTACACGGTGCACACCGACATCGGTCACTCCTGCGTGGGAGCCCGGGTCGACAGGCACCCTTACCCCCTCAGCAGCCAGCTCCATTCCGGTCAGACTGTCGAGATCATCACGGCCCCCGGCGCCCGCCCCAACGCGGCCTGGCTCAACTTCGTGGTGACCACCAAGGCACGCTCCAAGATCCGTCAGTTCCTCAAGAACCTGCGCACCGAGGAGTCGGTCGTGCTGGGCCGTCGCCTGCTCAACCATGCCCTCGGCGCCAAGAACATCGAGGACATCCCCGAAGACAGGGTCAAACAGGTACTCACCGATACCAAGCACGACTCCCTGCAGGGGCTGCTGGCCGACATCGGCCTCGGCAATGCCATGAGTGTCATGGTGGCACGCCGCATGCTGGGTGACACCCTGCCCCCCGAGGAGCTGCCCAAGAGCAGCAACAAGAAGATGCCGATCAAGGGGGCCGACGGCCTGCTGGTCACCTTCGCCAACTGCTGCCGGCCGATCCCGGGGGATGCCATCATCGCCCACGTCAGCCCCGGCAAGGGACTGGTGATCCACCAGGAGACCTGCCGCAACATCAAGGGCTACAGTCGGGAGCCGGACAAGTACCTGCCGGTCCAGTGGGAAGTGGACAAGGAGCAGGAACAGGAGTTCAAGACCGGCGTTAACATCGAGATCGTCAACCATCAGGGTGCCCTGGCCGAACTGGCCAACGTCATCGCGGCCACCGGTGCCAACATTCACGGCATCAGTACCGAGGAGAAGGATGGCCGGGTCTATCTGGTCAGCCTGCTCATCACCACCAAGGGCCGCATCCATCTCGCCAACATCATGCGCAAGATTCGGGTCATGCCCGATGTGCTGCGCGTGAGCCGGCAGAAAAATTGACCAGACGGGCGGCGCAAGCCGCCCGCTGCTTTAAGAAGAGAAGAGTCATGACCCCCGAACGCTTCAAGCGCATCACCGATATGCTGGCCATGCGTCAGCTAGATCTCACCGTCTGCCTGGAAGAGGTCCACAAGCCCCACAACCTGGCCGCCATAGTGCGCACCGCCGATGCCATCGGCATTCACAGGGTACATGCGGTGTGGCCGCGCAAGCGCATCGCCAAACGCAAGGGCACGGCGCGGGGCAGCCAGAACTGGGTCGATGTGAAACTGCATCAAGACATTCACACCGCCGTGGCCGAGCTCAAGGCCAGTGGCATGCAAATCCTGGCCACTCACCTATCCGAGAGCTCGGTAGACTTTCGCGCCATCGACTACACCAAACCCACCGCCATCCTGCTCGGCCAGGAGAAGTTCGGCATCACCGACGAGGCGCTGGCCCTGGCCGACCACCATGTCGTGGTGCCCATGGTCGGCATGGTGCAGTCCCTCAATGTCTCGGTCGCCGCCGCCGCCATCCTCTATGAGGCGCAGCGCCAACGGGAGCTGGCCGGCTGCTACACCCGCGGCTGCCCGCTGGATCCCGAAGAGCAGAACGCCATCCTGTTTGAAGGGGGACACCCCATCTTCGCCAGGATCTGCAAACAAAAAGAGCTTCCCTACCCCCGACTCGGCCCCGAGGGAGAGATCCTGGCCGACGAGGCCTGGTGGCAGAAGGTACAGATGACCCGCGACAGCTGGACGCATCTGGACGACGAGGAAGAGTCCCTGGAGGAGTAATGGAGAACCCGTTCGGCAGCTGGCTCGAATCCCGGGTGATTCGCGATCACCTGAGCAACCCCAATATCGAGGCGGGGGAGTACAGCTACTACTCCGGCTACTACCACGGCAAAGCGTTCGAGGACCACTGTGTCCGCTATCTGCTGGGCGATGGCTCGACCCGTACCACCTGGGAGAGCGGCCAATGGGGTGAGGTGGACCGCCTCATCATCGGCAAGTTCTGCTCCATCGGCTCGGGCGCCAGCTTCCTGCTCGCCGGCAATCAGGGCCACCGCATGGACTGGATTTCTACCTTCCCCTTCGATGCGGCCCGCTTCGGTGACGGGGTCAAAAGTGGCTTTCAACGCAAGGGAGACACCCGCATCGGCCACGACGTCTGGATCGGCTCGGAGGCGATGATCATGCCGGGCATCACCATAGGAGATGGCGCCGTGATCGCCACTCGCGCCGTGGTGACCCGGGATGTGGCCCCCTACACCATAGTCGGTGGCAACCCGGCCCAGCCCATCCGCCGCCGCTTCGGTGATGAGCAGATTGCCATGCTGCTGGAGATGAGCTGGTGGGATTGGCCCCTCGAGACGCTCAAACAACACATGCCCCTGCTCTGCTCGGGGGAGATAGAGACCCTTTACCGTATCTGGCAAACGGAGATTGCATCATGAAGGCCGCCTGGCTGCTTACCCTTGCCCTGTTGACCCCTGGAGTATTCGCCTTGACCACACCACTGAGCACCGAAGAGCACCTCGAGGCACTGCACCGCGACCTCTTACCCGCCTTCTGGCAGCAACATGCCCGTGAGGGGGAGTTTATCGGCAAGGACCAGGTGCCCATCCGCTACGCCGTGCTGCGTCACCCGGGCAGTGAGCGGGCCATCATGGTGGTGAATGGCCGGGTCGAAACCTATCTCAAGTATCAGGAGCTGGCCCTGGACCTGTGGAATCAGGGCTACAGCCTCTATCTCATCGACCACCGAGGTCAGGGGCGCTCGGGCCGGATGCTGCAGGACCCGCAGAAGGGGTATGTGGCCCATTTCGAAGACTATGTGGATGATCTCAAGACCTTTCACGACCGGGTGGTAGAGCAAGACAAACCGGCCAAGGTGTTTATCCTGGCTCACTCCATGGGGGGCGCCATTTCGGCACGCTATCTGGAACGCTGGCCTGACGACATCCAGGCCGCCGTGCTCTCCTCCCCCATGATGGGCATCAACCTCGGCGGCCTGCCAGCCTGGCTGGCCAAGGGGCTGGCGAGCACCATGGACACGGTCGGTGGCTGGTTTGGCGAGCCCCCTTATGGCCCCGGCCAGGGACCTTATGCCGATCATGGCTTCGCCGACAACGAGCTGACCCATAGCCCCCGGCGCTATCAGCTGTTTCGGGAGCAGTACGAGCGAACCCCCGAAGTGAAGCTGGGCGGCGCCACCGCCCACTGGATCCGTGAAGGGATCCTGGCCGGTGAGCAGATCATCGCCGAGGCGGCGCAGATCAAGACGCCGCTTCTGCTGCTGCAGGCGGGCGAGGACAGCGTGGTGGATAATTCCGCCCAGGATGCCTTCTGCCTCGCGGCGCCCTGCGAGGGAGGCAAGCCGATGCGTATCGAGGGGGCCTGGCATGAGCTCTTCATCGAGCAGGATGCACAGCGCCAACCGGCGCTGCAGGCAGCTCTCGCATTCCTTGAACGCTACTGAGTCGGCTATTTTTTGGGCTGCTAAATAAATGGGGTGGCGGGAGCAGGTGCTGTACACTGCTCCCGCTTTCATTCGTAACCCCGAGGTGATGATGTATAAAGTTGTTGTATCCGATCTCGACGGAACCCTGCTTAACGGCGCCCACCAGATCTCGGCCCGCACCCGCGACACCTTGCATCGCCTGGTGCAGCAAGGGGTCAAGTTTGTGATGGCGACCGGCCGCCACTATGTGGACGTACGCCATATCCGCGATACCCTGGGCCTCGACATCGACCTCATCACCTCCAACGGTGCCGTGGTTCACGACCCCAGCAACCGCCTGGTTTTCAACCAAACCATCGCCGACGAGACGGCTCGCGAGCTGGTCACACTGGCACGGGACCCTGCCATTCATCTCAATGTCTACTACGGGGAGGAGTGGCTGGTCGAGGAGGAGATGCCCTGGCTGCTGCAGTTCCACTCCGAGTCGGGTTTTACCTACCGCAAGGTTGAATTTGCCACCCACCCCATGGACAAGATCAACAAGGTCTTTTACATCGGCGACCACCAGAAGCTGCTCACCATCGAGCAGCAGCTCAAGGCCCGCTACCAGGATAGCCTCAACATCACCTTCTCCCTGCCGGATTGCCTGGAGGTGATGCACGGTGAGGTGAACAAGGGAAGTGCGGTACGTGCAGTGCTGGCCAAGAACGGCCTGACGCTGGAGCAGGCCATCGCCTTCGGCGACGGCATGAATGACTTCGAGATGCTGAGCATGGTCGGCCACGGCGTGGTCATGGGTAACGCCCATGACCGCCTGCTGCAGGCCCTGCCCGAACACCAGCGTACCCTCACCTCGGATGAGGATGGCGTGGCCCACTATCTGGAACGCTGTTTCGCCCTGTGAGATCGCAAACGGGAACCCAGGGTTCCCGTTTTGTTTACTGCCAACGAAAGCGTTGGTTGTCACCGCCGTGGCAGGTCCACAGGAGCACAGGCGTGCCGCTTTCCGAACGCCCCCGCTCGACATCTAGGCAGAGGCCACTGTTGCGGCTGACGAGGCGGCCACGCTCCCAGCGCCACTGTTGGTTGCTGCCACCGTGACAATCCCAGGCAATGACCCGGGCCCCCGGATCCCTGTCGTTACCCGAGACATCCAGGCACTTGTCGCCAATCCTCACCCTGTCACCATCGAGGCGAAAGCGCTGATTGTCACCCCCGTGGCAATCCCAGAGTTGCAGGCGGTTGCCATTACGGATGCCACCCGCAATGTCGAGACATTTGCCGCTGCTCGCCAACAGTTGACCGCCCTTCTCTTCCCGATTGCGGCGCTCCTTCTTCTCCTGCTTGTGGTCGTAGTAGGCGGCCGCACCTATGGCGCCAATCACCACGGCCCCCAGCAGGAGGTCGTTGCCATCCAGGCTCTGGCACCCTCCCAGAGAGAGGGAGAGGCAGGCGGCGATCAGAGGAGAGGGGCGCTTCATCCAGCCTCCCCGAGCGAAAAGCTTTGATTGGCACCGCCGTAGCAGTCGGCCAGACGCAGGGGCGTGCCCGCCCGATGGCGATTACCGGCCACATCGAGGCACAGTTTGGAATCGGAATCCTGCAGGCTACCGAGGCGCCAAACCCAGCGCAGTGCCTCATCACATCCTGCCAGCTGCAGCCCTCCTCCGCCCTGACCGAGACAGTAGCCGCCGCTGCGCAGACGTCCCTGCCACCAGACCAACTGCTCGCCCTGCTGATCACGACAGGGGCGGGTCACCACCCCCCCCAGGGGCTGTGGCTCGAGGCAGAAGCCGCTACTGGTGAGCACGCTAGGCCCCGATGGTGCGGCCACATCGCCTTGGTGCAGATAGGGGTTGATCAGATCCTGAGTCGGGGGCTGCCAGGAGCAAGCCGCCAGCAGGAGGGTCGAGCCGAGGCTCATCCCGGAGCGAAGAGTGGTATGGGTCATTATTATCAAGCCTGAACGACGCCGGCTCCGATGCCGGAAAGCCTGAGTTATATCATGTCCCCCCTCGTGGCCAAGGGGGGAAATGTAAACAAACGTGACCGTCTAGACCCTGAAACGTCCCAGCAAGGCCAGCTGTTGATCGATCTGACCACGCATCTCGAGGCAGTGCTGTGCCTGCTGCTCGGCCCCCTGCGACACCTCCTGACTTATGTCGCGGATATTGGTGGTGTTGCGGTTTATCTCCTCGGTGGTCGAGCTCTGCTCCTCGGCGGCAGCGGCTATCTGCAGGTTCATGTCGTTGATCTGGCTGATGGCATCGCGGATCCGGCCCAGCACCTCGTTGGCCTCCTGAGCGTCCTGGGCAGTCTGGCTGGCGATGTCGCGGCTCTGCCGCATCTTCTCTTCCGTCTGCCGTACCCCGACCTGCAGCTGATCGATCATCTCGCGGATCTCCCGGGTCGACTGCTGGGTACGTGATGCCAGCGAACGCACCTCATCGGCGACCACGGCAAAACCACGGCCCGACTCCCCGGCCCGGGCGGCTTCTATGGCCGCATTGAGGGCCAGCAGGTTGGTCTGTTCGGCGATGCTGGTGATGACCGACAGAATAGACTCGATATTTTGGCTGAAACGGGCCAGGTCGTTGACGGCGGCTCCGGTCTGCTCCATCTCGTCGGCCAGGCGCTGAATGGCGGAGGTTGAACGAGAGACCACAGAGACCCCTTGCTCCGTCTCTTCGTTGGCCGCATGGGCCGCATGGGCCGCCGCCTGGGCATGCTGGGCCACCTCGTTGGCCGTCGAGGCCATCTGGTTCATGGCCGTGGCCAGCTGATCCAGCTCCTGCAACTGCTGTTGCAGGCGATCGGCGGCCATGTAAGCCTCATCCGATGTCTGCTGACAGCTGCCCTTTATCTGGCTGGCACTGAACATCACATCGCTGATGAGCTCCTGCAGATAACCGACAAAGCCGTTAAACTCCCGAGCCACCAGGCCAAACTCATCCTGGCTCCGATCCGGCAGACGTCGGGTCAGGTCGCCCTCACCCCGGTTCATCTCTTGCAGCGATCCGCTCAGGGCATCGAGGGGATGCAGCAGCGCCTTGGTCAGCATCCCGAGCAGCACCAGGCTTATCAACACCCCGATGACAATCCCCACCATAGCCCGTGCCTGCACCGCCGATGCGGCGGCATTGACCTTCTCGGCATCGAGGACGACACCGATATACCAATCCATCCCTTTCAGGTTGCTCAGGGGCGTAAACGAGAGCATCAGCTCTCGACCATCGTGCTCTATGGTGGTGAAGTTTTTCTCGAGGGGAACCCGACTGCCCAGCAGCTCGGTGTAATTCTTCCCGTTCCACTGGTTATCGGGATGGGAGACGATATTGCCATTGCCCGCCAGCAGGAAGGCATAGCCGGCCCCGTTGAAACTGGCCGTATTGAGGGCATCCGAGACCGTCTTCAAACTGAGGTCACCACCAAATGCCCCCTTGAACTGCCCCTTTTCGCTCAGCTTGGCGACCGCCGAGATGAGGATCTCACCGCTGGCCGCATCCGGGTAAGGCTCGGTGAGAACGGCCTGATTGGCCGCCTTGGCCACCCCGTACCAGGGGCGCTGCCTTGCGTCCCAATTGGCAGGATCCCAGCTCTTGTCGTTGGTGATGCGCTTTCCATCGCTGTCGAGCCCGCCGAAAATCAGCAAAAACTCCTGCTTCAACAAGGGGGTATCGAAGGTGGACTGGATCCGTGCCGGAGTAAACTCGCCATCGATTTGCTGCGCCATCATGTCGATCAGAGCCAGCTTGCTCCCCAGCCAGTTCTCTATCTGACGGGCCAGGGCATCACTGGTTTCACCGATATCAGAGGCCACCTGATGACTCATGGTCGATTTGACCTGGCTGACCTGGACCCAGGAGAGGGTGCTGATGGCCAGAAAGAGGATGCCGGCGGCAGCCAGCCCTATTTTGTGGGACATCTTCATAGAGAACTTCCTTGTCTGCTGCGCAACGGGTAGATGGCTTGCCAAAAACCTCTTTGAGCGTAATACAGATTTTCACCATGTCCGTTCAGGTCCCCCATGGGACCCTGGCCACGGCTCAGGAGGTAAGGAAGAAGGTAAAACGAAAAAACCGGCCCTTGAGGCCGGTTTGATGCAAGGTGGTCGGTGATAGAGGATTCGAACCTCTGACCCTCTGGTCCCAAACCAGATGCGCTACCAGACTGCGCTAATCACCGATGAAGACAGATAAACAAAAAGACCCTTTCGGGTCAATCGTAGAATATGGTGCGAAGAGAGGGACTTGAACCCTCACGTCCGGGGGACACTAACACCTGAAGCTAGCGCGTCTACCAATTCCGCCACCTTCGCACAGTGCACAGCAAATTAATGGGGTGGCTGATGGGACTCGAACCCACGACAACCGGAATCACAATCCGGGACTCTACCAACTGAGCTACAGCCACCACAGCTGTTATTCGACAACTCCTGCACCCGCTATGCGGCACGCTTAATGGCGCGCCCGACAGGATTCGAACCTGTGACCTCTGCCTCCGGAGGGCAGCGCTCTATCCAGCTGAGCTACGGGCGCCACGCTGTCGAACGGGGCGCAATATTAATGATGCCCCCCCATCCTGTCCAGCTTTTTTTTATCCCCTTCATCTGACTGCCCATTTTTAAGACATAATGCGCAGGCATTAGACAAAGGGACCAAAAATTCCTCTTGTCGCCCCCGGTTGCGGCTTGACTTGCCTGACTCCCCCCCTAGAATGAATGAACGTTCATTCAAAGCTGACATCATGGACAAACGCGAACGCATCTTTCAGGCAACCCAGGAGCTGCTGGCAGAGAAGGGGTTCCACGGACTCTCCATGTCCATGGTGGCAAAACAGGCCGCCGTGGCGACCGGTACCATCTATCGCTATTTCAGCGACAAGGATGACCTGCTACGCCAACTGCATCGCCACGTTCATATCCAGGCGCTGGCGATCATTCTGGCCGATCATGACCCGACACAGCCCCCCTTCGAGCAGTATCGACGCCTCTGGCTGAATGCGTTCAGGGTGTTAAGCGAGGACCCCGACGCCCTGCGTTGCAAGGCGCAATACGAGGCCTCCCCCAACTACCCCGAGATCGAGCTGGATGTGTGGGACCTGTGGCAGCCCATTCTCGACTTCTTCGAGCAGGGGCGCGTGACCGGCCTGTTTATTGACCTGCCCCCGCGTCTGCTCAGCGCCTTGAGCCTGGACTCTGTCGTGCACATTGCCCACCTGGCTCGCCTGCAAGTCTCTGCGCTGGACGAACAGCAGATAGATACGATTATTCTCGCCAGTTGGCGAGCCATTTTGGTTCCTTAACTTAACCCCCAGGAGTGAGAGCTCATGAAAAAGTGGATGGGCATCATGTTGCTCATCGCGCTGGCCCTGTTTGGCAGCGTGATCGGTTTCAATCTGTTCAAGCAGAAGATGGTTGCCAACTTTATGGCCAACCGGCCTGAACCCGAATTCCCGGTGACGGTACACAAGGTTGCCACAGAGGCCTGGGTACCGACCATAGAGGCGATCGGTTTTATCGAGCCCAACCAGGGGGTGACCCTCACCACCGAGCAGTCGGGAACCATCGACACCATCAGCTTCGAGTCGGGTCAGACCGTCAAGGCCGACCAGCTGCTGCTGAGCCTGGATGCCAGCGTCGAGAAGGCCAACCTGAGCGCCTCCCTGGCCAGACTGCCGGCCGCCAAGGCCAAGTACGAGCGTTATCGCAACCTGCTGACCAAGGGCTCTATCTCCCAGGATCAGCTCGATGATACCGAGGCCACCTACAAGTCGCTGCTGGCGGACATCGAGAGCCTCAAATCCACCATCGCCCGCCGCGAAGTGCGCGCTCCGTTTGCCGGTGTCGTCGGCCTGCGCAACGTCTTCCTCGGCCAGTATCTGCAGCCGGGGACTGACATAGTGCGTCTCGAGGACACCAGCGTGATGCGCCTTCGCTTCACTGTGCCGCAGACCGATATCTCCCGCATCCACCTGCAGCAGCCTATCCTGATCAACGTCGATGCCTATCCGAGCCGCCAGTTCAAGGGCCATATCAGTGCCATCGAACCCGCCGTCAACTATCAGAGCGGCCTGATCCAGGTGCAGGCTGACATCCCCAATAACGACGGTCAGTTGCGCTCTGGCATGTTTGCCCGCGCCAGCATCCTGTTGCCCGCCATCGAGCAACAGATAGTGCTGCCCCAGACCGCCATCTCTTTCACCCTCTATGGGGAAAACGTCTATGTGGTGCGCGAGAGTGAGGAGCAAGACAAGGATGGCAATACGGTCAAGGTCAAGCGGGCCGAACAGGTCGTGGTCAAGGTGAGCGAGCGCAAGGGTAACGATGCCCACGTGGTCTCTGGCATCCAGGCCGGTGATGAGGTGGTCATGTCCGGCCAGGTTCGTCTGAGCAATGGCGCCAAAGTGAAGATTGTGGACGAGAAGGGACTCGCAGTCCCCGCACAACCCCCCATGCTGTAACACGCGGAGAGACAGATGCGTTTTACCGACATATTCATCAAGCGCCCTATCCTGGCCATCTCGATCAGTTTCCTGATCGCCTTGCTGGGCTTGCAGGCCATCTTCAAGATGCAGGTGCGCGAATACCCCGAGATGACCAATACGGTCGTCACGGTCAGCACCAGTTACTACGGTGCCAGTGCGGATCTGATCCAGGGCTTTATCACCCAGCCTCTGGAACAGGCCATCGCCCAGGCAGACAACATCGACTTCATGACCTCGTCGACCCAGCTGGGCAGCTCGACCATTACCGCCTACATGAAGCTCAACACCAACCCGAATGCGGCCCTATCCGACATTCTGGCCAAGGTCAACTCGGTACGCTCCCAGCTGCCGAAGGAGTCTGAGGACCCCTCGGTCACCATGTCGACCGGTTCGACCACGGCGGTGCTCTACATCGGCTTCACCAGTCCCGAACTCAACGCCAGCCAGATCACCGACTATCTGGAGCGGGTCATCAAACCCCAGCTCTTCACCGTCGGTGGCGTCTCCAAGGTCGATATGTACGGGGGGACCAAGTATGCCCTGCGGGTCTGGCTCGACCCGGCCAAGATGGCCGCCTTCAACCTGACGGCAGCCGACGTGATGGGGGTGCTCAACAGCAACAACTACCAGTCTGCCACCGGTCAGGCCATCGGCTACTTCACCCTCTACAACGGCAACGCCGAGACCCAGGTCAACGACACCGAGGAGCTCAAGCGCCTGGTGGTCGCGACCCGTGACAGCAAGGTGATCCGCCTGGCTGACATCGCCAAGGTGACCATGGAGAAGAGCCACGACGTCTATCGGGCCACCGCCAACGGTCGCGAGGCCGTGGTGCTGGCCATCAACGCCGCTCCCACCGCCAACCCCATCAATATCGCCCACGATGTGCTGGAGCTGCTGCCGGAACTCAAGCGCAACATGCCAAGCACCATGGAGTCCAACGTTCTCTACGACTCCACGGTCGCGATCAACGAGTCGATCCACGAGGTTATCAAGACCATCGTCGAGGCGGCCCTCATCGTACTGGTGGTGATCACCCTGTTCCTCGGATCCTTCCGCGCCGTGCTGATCCCCATCATCACCATCCCCCTCAGCCTGATTGGCGTGGTGATGGTGATGCAGATGTTCGACTTCTCCATCAACCTGATGACCCTGCTCGCCATGGTGCTCGCCATCGGCCTGGTGGTGGATGATGCCATCGTGGTACTGGAGAACGTGGATCGTCACGTGAAAGAGGGTGAGGATCCCTTCCGGGCCGCCATCATAGGTACCCGCGAGATCGCCGTCCCGGTCATCGCCATGACACTGACCCTGGCAGCCGTATATGCTCCTATCGCCCTGATGGGGGGGATCACCGGCTCCCTGTTCAAGGAGTTCGCCCTGACCCTGGCAGGCGCCGTGTTTGTCTCTGGCATCATCGCCCTGACCCTGTCGCCCATGATGTGCTCCAAGATGCTCAAGGCCAACGAGGCCCCGGGCAAGTTTGAGAGCAAGGTGCATCACCTGCTGGATCGTATGACGGCCCGCTATGACGCCATGCTGCACGCCATCATGCACAAGCGCATCGTGATCCTGACCTTTGCCGTCATCGTCTTCGCCAGCCTGCCGCTGCTGTTCAGGTTCATTCCGAGCGAGCTGGCCCCCAGTGAAGACAAAGGGGTCATGGCCGTGCTGGGGACAGCCCCCTCCAATGCCAACCTGGACTATATCCAGGGGACCATGGAGCAGGTCAACAAGGTGCTCGACGAACAACCTGAAGTGGCCTTCTCCCAAGTCTTCTCCGGGGTGTTTGACTCCAACCAGGCCTTCGGCATCGCGTCGCTGGTGCCCTGGAGCCAACGTGAGGCCAGCCAGAAGGAGGTATTGGACCGGGTCGCCCATCTGGTCAAGGATGTGCCCGGCATGTCCATCACCACCTTCCAGTTCCCCGAGCTGCCGGGCGCCTCGAGCGGCCTGCCGGTGCAGTTTGTCATCACCACGCCGAATCACTTCGAGAGCCTCTATCAGGTGGCCAGCGAGATGCTGGCGGCGGTGCAGGGGAGCGGTCGCTTCGTCTACTCGACCCTGGATCTGAACTACGACTCCGCCACCATGAAGATCAAGATCGACAAGGACAAGGCGGGCGCCTACGGCATCACCATGCAGGACATTGGCATCACGCTGGGTACCATGATGGCGGATGGCTACGTTAACCGGATCGATCTGGACGGCCGCTCCTATGAGGTGATCCCGCAGGTAGAGCGTAAATACCGCCTCAACCCCGAGTCGATCAAGGGCTACTATGTGCGGGCCGCCGATGGCCAGTCCATTCCCCTTGGCAGCCTCATCTCCATCGAGGTGGTCGGTGAGCCCCGCGCCCTGCCCCACTTCAACCAGCTCAACTCGGCCACCATTGGTGCCGTGCTGATGCCGGGGACCACCATGGGCGATGCTATCGGTTGGCTCGATGGCAAGGCCGACGAACTGTTGCCCAAGGGCTACCGTTACGACTATATGGGTGAAGCCCGCCAGTTCGTCACCGAAGGTAGTGCCCTTTACGCCACCTTCGCCCTGGCCCTGGCCATCATCTTCCTGGTGTTGGCAATCCAGTTCGAATCGGCCCGCGATCCTCTGGTCATCATGGTCTCGGTCCCGCTGGCCATCAGTGGCGCCCTGATCGCCCTGGCCTGGGGGGCGGCAACCATGAACATCTACTCCCAGGTGGGCCTCATCACGCTCGTGGGTCTGATTACCAAGCACGGCATCCTGATCTGCGAGGTGGCCAAGGAGGAGCAGCTGCTGCACGGCCGCAACCGGATGGAGGCCGTGATGGCCGCCGCCAAGGTACGTCTGCGCCCCATCCTGATGACCACGGCCGCCATGATCGCCGGCCTCATCCCGCTGCTCTATGCCTCCGGCGCCGGCGCCGCCCAGCGCTTCAGCATCGGTATCGTCATCGTCGCGGGGCTGGCCATCGGCACCCTGTTCACCCTGTTCGTGCTGCCGGTCATCTACACCTATCTGGCCTCGGAGCACAAACCCCTGCCGGAGTTTGACGAGTCGATTCCGCCCAAGGCCAAGGCGGGAAGCCACTGACCAATGGTCAGGTACCAAGAGGGGAGCATTCGCTCCCCTTTTTTAATGACAAGATTGCTTAACACTTCACACACAAGCGTTTAAATGCCTGTAACTGTTCGGTTATAATCACGCCGTTTCTAGGGATAATAATGCCTGCTGGGAGTATGTGAGCGTGTTAAAACAACTGAGCCATCTGCTGGTCGTCGGCATCACCGCCGCCAGCCTTTCTACCGCGGCCCTTGCCGCCACCCAGGATATGTCACCGGAGGCCATCGCCGAGCGCACCAAACCGGTTGGCAGCGTCTATTCTGCCCAGGACCTGGAAGGCATAGCCCCGGCCGCCACCCAGACCACCTCCGCCTCGTCCGGCCCTCGTGATGGTGAAGCCGTCTACAAGGGTGCCTGCTTCGCCTGCCACGACACCGGAGCCGCCGGCGCCCCCAAGCGTGGTGACAAGGCAGCCTGGGAGCCGCGCGTCGCCCAGGGCTTCGACACCCTGCGCAAGCACGCCATCGAAGGCTTCACCGGCAGCCACGGTGTCATGCCTGCGCGCGGCACCTGTGCTGCCTGTAGCGATGAGGAGATCGAAAACGCCATTCACTACATGACGGACAAGATCTAAAGCATGAACAGGGTCACTCGGGTGACCCTTTCCCTTCCCGGGAGCCCGGCTACGCTTATAGGGTCTACAGGCCAGGGCCCCCTTGATGATCGATAGCCAAGGCACACACCACACCACGCCACTGCTGGCGCTGGTCTCCTCTATTCTCAGCTTTCCGCCCCAAGCCACGGCGAACGAGTTTGACCAACTGCGCGCCAACCTCTCCGGCTACTGCCCCCTGAGCCAGTTTGCCCTGCTCGGCTATGGTGGTTCGGGGCTGAAGTGGGTTTACGAATTTGGCCTTCCACCCTCCCTGCGCGAACAGGTCAAGGCGGACCCGGAGCGGATGATGGAGGCCTTGCTACACCTCAAGGAGGATGCGGGCTGGTGTCTGCTTCCGGTCGAGAATGGCGCCATCACCTGGCTGCTGGCAAAAACCGAACCGGCTGAACAGCCCACCCTGCATCTGCTGCTGGAGTGCCTCGCCCACCGCCTGAGCGAATCCCAGGCCGGCGCACATTTGGGTGAAGAGGCTTCCCCCTTCATCAACCACCAGCCGGACTGGCAGCAGAAGGTCGAGAGCCTGGCACGCATCATGCGACTGGCCAACACCCTGCCTCCCCAGGCGCTCTATGCCCAGCTCGATGCGGCCGCCCGTTTCATCCTGGGCGTACAGGATTTCATTCTGCTACATCTGGAGGAGAGAGGGGTGGATCTCGTCTATCCGGAGCGTTGCGAACACCCGGATGCAGAGCTGATGGCTCTGTGTCATCGCAACCATCCGGTCGAAGCCGAGCGGCAGGGACTCTTCTGGAGTAGCCATCCACTGCGACTGCAACGCAACTACTTCGCCCACCTGATGCTCAGCAGCAGGGCGCCTCCCGGTGCCGACGAGCGGCTGTTAGTCGACTTTCTCAAGGGTCAGCTCACTATGGTGATGGAGCTGCAACGGATCCGTGACCAGCTGGTCGACTACAACAGCGAAGAGACCCTCAACCAGCGCCTGCACCAACTGCGTCAGGCGAATCTCAGGCTGCAAAAACAGCTCAAACGCCATCAGGAGCTGGAGCGGAAACTGCAATTCGATGCCCTGCACGATCCCCTCACCCGCCTCCCCAACCGGGCCTGCCTGATGACCCGGCTGGAACAGTCCATGAAGCACTTCCATCGCTACAAGAGTCCGGGCTTCACCCTGATCTTTATCGACATCGATCACTTCAAGGCAGTCAACGATCGCCTGGGGCACAACGTGGGTGACCTGCTATTGAAGGAGTTTGCCCTGCGACTGGGTACCTGCATTCGTCAAAATGACATGGTGGCACGACTGGGGGGGGACGAGTTTGTCATCTATCTCGACAACAGCATGGACGAGGCCAATATCAACCCGGTGCTCAACCGCCTGGTAGAGCGTCACTCCACTCCCTTCCATATCCTCGGCAACGAACTGCCAATCAGCATGAGCATCGGTGTCGCCATGGTGACGGAGCAGACCAGCGACATCAGTCAGCTGCTGCATCAGGCGGATCTGGCCATGTATCAGGCCAAACGCAACGGCCGCAATCGCATCGTGGTCTACTCGGAGGAGTGCAGCAGCCAAGCATGGCTGTCACCCGAGTATGAGCTGAAGCAGGCGCTCGCCGAGCGGCGCATCATTCCCTACTTTCAGCCTCTGATCCGCCTCAAGGACAGCCGCCTGGTAGGGCTGGAGGTGATGGCTCGCTGGCTCACCCCGGAGGGGGCGCTCAAGGATGCGTTCGACTTCATTCCCCTGGCCGAGCAATGCGGTCTCATCCTCGAGCTGGATCGCCATATTCTGCGTCATACCTGCCAACAACTCAGCAACTGGCTGGGCCAGATAGGCTCCAGCCAGTTCAAGGTGGCCCTCAACCTGTCGGGCAAGCATCTGGCCAACCACGAGCTGGTCGAGCAGCTGCTGGCCATCGTGCAGGAGAGCGGGTTGTCGCCTCGCTATCTGGTGTTCGAATTTAACGAACGGGAGCTTTCCCGGCAGGATGGCAACACCCTCACCATCTTGCATGAACTGCGGGCAAGGGGCATTCAGATCAGCCTGGATGACTTCGGCACCGGCTTCTCCTCCCTCAACGCCCTGTTCCACTATCCGGTGGACTACATCAAGGTGGATGACAGCTTCACCCACCGTATGCTGCAATCGCCCAAGGATCTGGCGATGATCCGTGCCATGCGCGATATCAGCCAGGATCTGGGGTTCCATCTGGTGGTCGAAGGGATAGAGAACCAGGCCGAGTATCAGAAGCTGATCGAACTGGGGTGTGAACTGGGACAGGGGCGCTTCATCGCCCCCCCCATGCAGGGCATCGATATTCCCCCCCTGCTGGGGCGACCGATCCCGGTTAAACGCTAATCTTTCTTGAACAAGGCACGCAGGTTGGCAACCCCCACCTGGCCCTTTATCTGCCGCTCCTCGGCGGTCACCTTCTTCTGATTCTCCCACTGGATATCATCCTGCGGCAGCTCCAGCAGGAAGCGACTCGGCTCCGGGCGCACCGTCTCGCCAAACTGGCGTCGCTCGCGGCAGAGGGTGAAGGTGAGTTCGGTCTGGGCCCGGGTAATGCCCACGTAGGCCAGGCGCCGTTCCTCCTCCACATTGTCCTCGTCGATGCTGGTCTGGTGGGGCAGCAGCCCCTCCTCCATGCCGACCATGAAGACGTAGGGGAACTCCAACCCCTTGGAGGCGTGCAGTGTCATCAACTGCACCTGATCCACCTCATCTTCCCCCTCATTGCGCTCCATCATGTCGCGCAGGGTGAGACGAGTAACCACCTGGGGCAGGGTCATGGGCTCGTCCACCTCATCCCCTTCCAGCATCTCGGTGATCCAGCGATAGAGGGTCGAGACGTTCTGCATCCGCATCTCGGCCGCCTTGGGGCTGGGCGAGGTCTCGTAGAGCCACTCCTCGTAGTGGATCTCCTTGATCATGTCGCGCACCGCCTCGACCGGGTTGCCGCGCACGGCGTTATCCCCGAGGCGCACCAGCCACTCGGTGAAGGCGCGCAGGGCCACCAGGCCGCGCCCCGAGAGGTGTTGCTCCAGCCCCAGCTCGAAGCTGGCGGCAAACAGGCTCTTGCCGCGCTGGTTGGCGTACTGGCCCAGTTTTTCGAGGGTAGTGGGGCCGATCTCGCGGCGCGGCAGATTGACCACCCGCAGAAATGCCGTGTCCTCGTCCGGATTCACCAACAGCTTGAGGTAGGCCATGATGTCCTTGATCTCGGTGCGCGAGAAAAACGAGGTCCCCCCCGAGATCTTGTAGGGGATGCGGTTGGTCATCAGCGCCTTCTCGAAGATGCGCGACTGGTGGTTCCCCCGGTAGAGGATGGCGTAGTCCTTGAACCGGGTGCGGTTCATAAACTTGTGGCCCATCAGCTCGGCGGCGATCCGCTCCGCCTCGTGCTCCTCGTTCTTGGCAAACAGCACCCGCACCGGCACCCCGTAGTCGAGCTCGGAGAAGAGCGCCTTGTCGTAGACGTGGGGGTTGTTGGCGATCAGTATGTTGGCGCACTTGAGGATGCGCCCCTTGGATCGGTAGTTCTGCTCCAGCTTGATGAGGCGAAGATGGGGGAAGTCCTCCCCCAGCAGCACCAGGTTCTGGGGCTTGGCCCCTCGCCAGGAGTAGATCGACTGGTCGTCGTCCCCCACCACGGTGAAGCGGGCCCGCTCGCCGACGATCTGTTTGACCAGCTCGTACTGGCTGGTGTTGGTGTCCTGATATTCGTCCACCAGCAGGTAGCGGATCTTGGCCTGCCAGCGGGTGCGCACCTCGTCGTTCATCTTGAGCAGCAGGGTCGGCATCAATATGAGGTCGTCAAAATCCAGCGCGTTGTAGGCCACCATCTGGCGGTGATAGCGCTCGTAGAGCTGGGCCATCAACACCTCGTCCGGGCCGCGGGCGATGCGCAGGGCGCGTGCCGGCAACACCAGATCGTTCTTCCAGTTCGAGATCTGGGTAATGAGGGCCGCGAGCTTCTCCTTGTCGTTATCGAGTTCGGCCTCGGTCAGCTCTTTGAGCAGGGCCAGCTGATCCGTGTCGTCGAACAGGGAGAAGTTGGCCTTGAGGTTGAGGGTCTTGTGCTCGCGCCGGATGATCTCGAGCCCCAGGGTATGGAAGGTCGAGACCATCAGGCCGCGCGCCTCCTTGCGGCCCAGGGTTTGGCCCACCCGCTCTTTCATCTCGCGGGCCGCCTTGTTGGTGAAGGTCACCGCGGCGATGTTGCGGGCGTTGTAGCCACACTGCTGTACCAGGTAGGCGATCTTGTTGGTGATAACGCGCGTCTTGCCGGAGCCGGCTCCCGCCAACACCAGGCAGGGGCCGGATACGTACTTGACCGCTTCGTTCTGATTGGGGTTGAGCTTCATGAAGGACTCCGTTGCACAAGGAGGGGCAAGATTGTAGCAGAAAGGCAGGGGCGCTTTCCCGCTGCAAACTTGTGCTTTGCGGCTATTTTCAGGATCATGTTGCCCCCTTTCGTCCCTGCGAGCATGCCATGAGTCTCTGCGTTTCCACGCTTCGTCGCCAGTTCCCGGCCCTGCACCAGTCGGTCAACGGCCACCCCCTGGTCTATCTGGACAACGCCGCCACCACCCAGAAGCCCGAGGCAGTGCTGGAGGCCATGCGCGCGTTTTACCAGAACGACAACGCCAACGTACACCGGGCCTCTCACGCCCTCAGCACCCGGGCGACGGCGGCCTTCGAGGCGGCCCGCGAGACGGTGGCCCGCTTTATCAACGCCCCCGACAGCCGCGAGGTGATCTGGACCCGCGGCACCACAGAGGCGATCAACCTGGTGGCCCAAAGCTGGGGGCAGAGCCTTAAGCCCGGCGACGAGATCCTGGTTAGCACCCTCGAGCACCACGCCAATATCGTCCCCTGGCAGCTGGCGGCACAGCGCAGCGGCGCCCGGGTCGTCCCCATCCCCCTCGACCCCCACGCTGACATCGACCTCGATGCCTACCGGGCCCTGCTCGGCCCGCGCACCAGGCTGGTTGCCATCGGCCAGGTCTCCAACGCCCTCGGCACCATCAACCCGGTGGCAGAGATGGCACGGTTGGCCAAGGCTGCCGGCGCTCTGGTGCTGATCGACGGGGCCCAGGCAGTCGCCCACCTGCCGGTGGACGTGCAGCGGCTCAGCTGTGATTTTTACGCCTTCTCGGGCCACAAGATGTATGCCCCCACCGGTATCGGCGCCCTGTGGGGGCGCCGCGAGCTGCTCGAGAAGATGCCCCCCTGGCAGGGGGGCGGCGAGATGATAGAGCGGGTGAGCTTCGCCGGCACCCGCTTCAACCGGCCGCCGTTCAAGTTCGAGGCGGGCACCCCGCACATCGCCGGCGCCGTCAGTCTGGCAGCGGCCATCGACTTCCTGCAAGAGCAGGAGAGGGACGCTCTGCTCGCCCACGAGTACGAGCTGACCACCTACCTGGCCGAGCGGCTGCGGACTACCCCCGGCGTGCGCCTGGTGGGGGAGCCAAAGGAGCGGATCGGTGCCGTCTCCTTCCTGCTCGATGATGTCCATCCCCAGGACGCCGGCACCCTGCTCGACCTGCAGGGGGTGGCGGTGCGCGTCGGCCACCACTGCGCCATGCCGCTGATGGAGAGCCTGGGGATCGGCGGCACCCTGCGGGCATCGCTCGCCTGCTACTCGACCCGGGAAGAGGTCGACGCCCTGATCCGCGCCATCCACAAGCTGGAGGAGTTCTTCTGATGCTCGCGACCTATACCCCCATCGGCGAGACGCCGGACGCCGATGCCATCCGCGCCGCCTTTGCCGCTGCCCAAGGCTGGGAGAACCAGTACCGCCTTATCATCCAGCTCGGCAAGCAGCTGCCCGCCCTGCCGGCAAAGTGGCAGACCGAGGAGCATCGCCTGCACGGCTGCGAGAGCCTGGCCTGGCTGCTGGCCGAGGAGCAAGACGGCCGCTGGCACTTCGCCTGCGACTCGGACGCACGCATCGTGCGCGGCCTCATCGTCATCGTACTGGCGGCCCTCAACCACCAGAGCGGCGCGGCGATCCGCGCCTTCGACATGGAGGCCTACCTCGCCGAGTTGGGGCTGGAGAAACACCTCTCCCCCTCGCGCGGCAACGGGCTGCGCGCCATCGTTCAGGCCATCCGCGAGCGGATCGGCTAATACAGAGAGGGCAGCCATCGGCTGCCCTCTCTGTATCTGTCCTCGTGGTTATTCAGCAGCGGGAGCTGGTTGGTCGGCGCGCGCGCCGCGCTCGGCGATCTTCTTGAGCACCCGGGAGACGGCCACGAAGCCAAAGGTGGCGGTCACCGGTGTCACGGCACCAAAGCCGGAGGCGCAATCCATCTTCATGGTGCCGTCGCTCGCCGCCTTGGCGTGACAGACGCCGCCACTGCCGTCCGGGTAGCTGAGCTGCTCGGTGGAGAAGACACACTCCACCCCGAACTTGCGGGCCGGGTTCTTGCTGAAGTGGTGCAGCCGGCGCAGGTCGCTGCGCACCTTGGCGGCCAGGGGATCCTGGATAGTCTTGGCCAGATCCGCCACCTGCACCTGGGTCGGGTCCATCTGACCACCGGCCCCCCCGGCGACGATGATGGGGATCTTGCACCGCTTGCAGAACGCGATCAGCGCCACCTTGGCCTTGACCGAGTCGATGGCGTCGATGACGTAATCAAACCCGCCGTGGATATGCTCGGCCAGGTTGTCGGCGGTGACGAAGTCATCCACCTCGGTCACCTGACAATCCGGGTTGATGAGGCGGATGCGCTCGGCCATGGCCTCGGTCTTGAGGCGGCCCACGTTCCCCTGCAGGGCGTGGATCTGGCGATTGCTGTTGGTGATGCAGATGTCATCCATGTCGATCAGGGTGATCTGACCGATGCCGGAACGCGCCAGTGCCTCGGCCGCCCAGGAGCCCACCCCGCCAATGCCGACCACGCAGACGTGAGCACGGGCGAAGGAGGCCAGGGCCGGCTGGCCGTAGAGACGGGCGATCCCGCCGAAGCGTTGCTGATACTCTGCGTTCATTTTCACCACCTTGGATTGGGGGCGCCCATTATACTCATCCGCCGGCGGGTCAAAAGAGTGAAAGAGGTCGAGATTTGCGGTTCGTGTGCAGCGAGGGAACCCGGATTCGGTTATGCTGTCTGACCTGTTATTTAGCGAACACGGAAGCCCCCAACACCATGAAGTACCTGGTAGTCCAGACCAAGCAGATCGGCGACGTGCTGGTCTCCACCGCCTTGTGTAACAACCTCAAGCAGAATGACCCAAGCGGCGAGGTTCACTACCTGGTCATGGACTACTGCGCCGGCATGGCCGAGGGCAATCCGCATATCGACCGACTCATCATCATAGAGAAGGCGCGCCGCAACGAGTGGCGCTATATGAAGGGTCTGCTGCTGGCCATTCGCCGCGAGCACTATGACGTGGTGGTCAACAGCCAGGGCCAGATGATCGGCCTGCTCACCTGCCTCTTCTCCGGTGCCCCCGTTCGCATCGGGTTTGACTCCTTCCCCTGGCGGCTCGGCCACAACCGTATCGTCCGTTTTCGCAAGGACACCGAATTCCAGGGCAACAGCACCCTGGTGGACGACCGCTTCTCGCTGCTCAAGCCGCTCAAGCTGGCCCGCGAGGATCGCAACTACTACCTCTGGCTGAGTGAAGAAGAGAAACAACAAGGAAGGGATGCCCTGCTGGCCGCCGGCGTCGACCCGAGCCGCCCGCTGATCGCCATGGGCGTCAACTCGCTCGGGCACTACAAGCGCTGGCCCATCGACTGCTTCGCCAGGGTCGCCCAGTGGCTGATCGAGGAGCACAATGCCCAGATCCTGGTCTATTGCGGACCGGGGGAAGAGGAGTACAACCGGGGGCTGAAGCCGCTGCTGCCAGAGGCGTTGCAGGCCAGCGTGTTTGACCATGTTCAGACCCGATCGGTACGGGAACTGGTGGGGCTGTTTGCTCACTGCCGCCTGTTTGTCGGCAATGACACCGGCCCACGCCATATGGCGCAGGCCCTCAACCTGCCGCTGCTCACCATAGTGGCACCAGGGGGGGACAAGATCATCGCCAACCCGGTCAACCACCCCCGCTTTCAGGCCATCGATGTGTTCGATGCCAAGGGAGCAGACTACCAGTTGCCGACCCAGGAGAAGGACTTCTTCGACGAGGCTCTGTTTCGCGCCATTACGCCCGAGCTGGTGAAGGCTCGCCTGCTCACCCTACCCGACTGGCAGGCACCCACCGCCTGAAAGCCTGCTCGAACTCGACCAGATCGAGGGAGTTGATATCCTGCTCCCGGGTATTGGTCGAGAACAGCACTGTGGCTGACGGGGAGTTGGGGTGCCACTCGAGGAAGTTCTCGTTGCCACCCCCTATGTCCGGGTTGTAGAGGCCAAGAATGGGCTTGTGCAGCCCGGCGGCGATGTGCACCGTCGCCGTGTCCACCGAGATCAGCCCCTGACACTGGCGCAACTGGGCAAACAGCCCGGCCAGCGAGGGCGCATCCGGTGACAGCAGCAAGCGCTCCGGTCGGCTCAAGCCGGCCCGGATCCCGGCCACCTCCTCTTCCATGCCCGGCGGATAGAGCAGGCAGATGGCGCAAGAGCCAGCCGCCAGCATCTGCTCAATCATCTGGCTGATAAGCTCGGGCCGCAGGCGGCGGGAGCTGCCACTGCCGTACGGGTTGAAACAGAGGACCGGCTCGGCCGGCCACCAGCTGGCCAGCGCATCGGGCGGGCTCATGGTCGGGACTATGTACTGCTGATCCGGATTGCTCACGCCGAGCCGCTGCAGCAGCAGGGCAAACTTGTCGGAGAAGTGCATGCCGCTAGAGGCCTTGCCCAGCTTGAGGTTGACCGCCTGCAGGGCATCGTCCATGCCGGCGACCCAATCCGCCCTGACCTGACTGATGAAGAAGATATCCTTCATTTTCAGCATTTTGCCAAAATGTACCAGGCACTCCACCTCCCCCAGCGAATGGGCCAGCCGCTTGAGCTGGCCATAGCCCGGCCGTTTGGGCACCTCTATCACCTTGTCCATGCCGAAATGATCGCGAAACAGAGGCGCCATGGCCGCAGTCGTGACGATCCACACCTCCCGCTCCGGGCTGGCGCGCTTGATCTCACGGGCCACCCAGGACGAGACGATGGCATCGCCCAGTTTGGCATCCCAGCGCAGCAACACTATCTTCCCCTTGCGCTCGTGCAGCGGAGCCGGCCGCTTGCGATCGAACAGCAGCTGCCCCAGCTTGCGGCGAAGAATGTCACGCTGGAGTTGCAGATCGTTGATTAATGACATGAACCCACCAGAAGAGCCGTTGAATTGGGAGAACGATGATACCAGCCTGATGCGGCTAGAGCGCCATCAGGGCATCGACCTGACGGCTGATCTCGGCCGGCGACAGGGCCGCCAGCTGATCCGTGGTCGACCTCAGCACTATGTTGCGGCCCGCCAGCGGAATGAAGGCATCGCGCCAGCGCTCGTTGTTCATCAACACCAGGGTGGGCACCCCGAAGGAAGAGGAGATATGGATGATGGAGGTATCGGTCGAGATGACCCCTCGCGCATCCTTGATAATCTTGGCGGCATCGAGAATTGTGTCGGGAAACAGAGCTCTCATGTCTTGCCGCGAACAGGCCACTGGCTGCCTGGAGAAGACCAGGTAGGAGAGCCCCTCATAGGCAGGCAACTGCGCCAGAATCCCGTTGATCTGCGCCTCCGTCATCGAGTTGCCGACCTGGCTACCCGTCAGGTTGACCAGCAGATAACGGCCATACGCACTGGTATCCAGCTGCTCATTGCAGGGGGACGGTATGATGACCGGCACCCCGGTCTGCTCACCGGTCACGCTGAGCATGCGATAGACGAAGTGATCCCGGCTGGGACGCGACGACACTATGGTGGCCTTCTTGTTGAACAGCGGCAGCAACTTCTGCTGCCCTTCGCTCTTGAAGCGCAGGGGCAACGACTGCAAGCGCCCGTTGGCCAGCAACAGCAACTTGGCCATGGCGATATCATCAGGCTCGTCAAACAGATTGATCACCAGGTCATATCGCCGCTGCCTGAGTTCACGCAGCTTGCACCACATGCTCACCGGCAACAGGGTGTCGTTGAGGGTGATCACGTGACATTCGTCGATCCCGACGACCGACGCCGCCAGCAGCTGGTTGCGCCGGCTGCACACCAGCTCGAGGCGCGCGGCGGGGTACATCTCCCTGAGCCGGGCAATGGCGGGCAGGGTGAGAATGAAATCGCCAATGGCGTCATAACCGACCACCAGCACCCTCGTCACCTGCGTCCCGGCAGGGCATGGGGCGGCGTCAGGCTCTCTGCCAATCAGCCATCTGGCAATGGAATGGGTAAGCAACTTTTTGAGGTTCATGGGTCATCCAGCATGTGTGGCCGCAGCTTTGGCAAGGCCCGCAGGGTGCCGATCCGCCGTCGGCACGCTCCGCCCTATTTCAGATAGTGGCCGTAGGCCCTGTCATCTATGGTGGTGGTGAACAGATCCACATCCAGACAGCTGGGTTCCACCCCGGATGCGGTCAGGCCGTTGAGTTGCAACCGGCCGGTCAGATAGTCGGAAGGCATCCGCAGTGGATAGGCGCACTGCAACAGCTTCTTGGCCCCGCTCAGGCTCAATACATACCCTGCGGTAGAGAGCACGCCTCGTTTGGAGGTGCGGCTGGGGGTCAGGTATCTGGCGAGTCGATAACCACCCGGCAGGGATGACAGGAACGGCCAGCGTTTGGCTTTGCCATGGTGTAGGAAGACGATTTCCGATTTGCAGGAGTGCACTATGGCCTCGATGATGGCCTTGCTGTGCATATGCAGGTAGATGTCATCCTCCAGCACCACGCAGCGCTCAATGCCCTCGGCGACGATGCGCTCATAAAGCCGGATATGGCTCATGGCACAACCTATCTCGCCAAAGCTCAGCGCATGGCCGCACACCTCCTTGGCCAGTTCAAAATCCACCTTGGCCAGTTCGGCACTGCTCAACGCCTTCCCGTCTGTTGCGTCTACAAACTCGAAATCTATGCCCAGATGCGCCATCTGCTGGACAACCATCGCCCGTCGCTCAACGCTACGAGCCAAACTGATGACAAAAACTGGAATCATGGCGTACGGGTATCCTCTTTCAACTCATGGGCAAACCAGATGAAAACCAGGCTGAGTGTGTACAGATAGAGCACCCCTTGATGCTCAAACGGCACGTCGCTCAATGCATTCACTGAAAACGCCAGCGGCACCAACACCCCGGCGGAAATCTTGCTGATGTTGGTCGCGGCAAGATAGAGAGGCCATCCCAGAAAAACCAGCAGCGCGACAAAGCCGATGCCGCCCCGGATCACCAGGTTCTGCATGTACTGGTTATGGGAATGGGCCAGCGACGGATGCAAAATTAGTTGAGAAATCTGATGATTGTTGACCTGAGTATGTTTCAGCGCATCAAAACCATCGGTACCCACCCCGACGACCGGCGAATCCAGAAAGCCCAGCCAGGCACTCTGCCAGGCAATCACCCGCAGGCCCCAGGAGGAATCAAAAGAGCCATTTTCTGCCGATTGAAGGTCCGACACTGCTTCGGAAACCCGCTCCTGTACCAATTGATTGGCCTGATAGATGGCACCTGTCGTGGCCATGCAGAGCACGGCGACAGCAATGTATTTCCAGGGTTTGAAGTAGGCCTTGTAGCTGATGACATAGGCGAGAATGATCCCGAAGGCGAGCCAGACCCCCCGACTCTGGGAGAGATATAGCGCAAACAGGGCAGCGAACAGGCCAACCAGAGCCCCCCCTCTCAGCCAGGCGGTCAGTTGCCCCTGCTGAAAGACAAACCAGTTGAGAATCGCTAGGGCAAGTGCCGCCTGCGAGAAGAGAATGGCATTGGTAAACCCTTCCACCCTGACAATGCCGTGATGGTACTGCCAGAAGCTGAGGATCCCGAGCCCGACGCCACCCAGCACGATGGCCAGATACCCCAGCATCAGCAGCACGGGTTTGCGCGGCATCATCAGCGCGAAGACAGCGACATAGAACAGCCCTCGCATCACCCCGTACTGATCGCCATGGATCAACCGATTCACGAAGATCATGACGGCGTACACCAGCAGGCCCCAGAGAATGCGGCGATCACTGAGCCCCACATCCCGCTGCTTGCCAACAAAGTAGTTCAACAGACCGAAGATCCCGGTCACCGCCAGCAGGTTGGATTGCATGCTCTGGCCGGCTGGCACCAGAAACAGGCCGCAAAAGGCAAAGATGATGGTCAGTCCGAACAGGGCTGTCGTCACCTTATCAAGCAAAACGAGGCTTCTGCTGAGCATCAATCACGATTTCCTGAAGACATAGTTACCGCGGATCTTGCGCCACAACCCAAACACGTCGGTACGGGGGAAGATGGCGATCCGGCGGATCTGGTAAGGGTCCCGATGCATGACCTTGGGACCGCTGTTGGTGGCGACAACATAGCGGTAGCCGGCAGCGATAGTCTGGGCTTTTGCACCCTCGTTCAGATCGCCGTAAGGGTAGGCAAACGACAGCAGCGGATGACCCAGCAGAGCCTCCAGCTGACGCTTGTTCTCCCCAATCTCATGGGCCTGCTGGTCTGACGACAGCTGACTCAATCGAGGATGGGTCAGGGTATGCCCGCCAATCTCCACATGACCGCTCGCCACCAGCGCCTTGAGCTGATCGCTGTTCATCAGGGGGACTCGGGTGTCAGGGTTGGTCGGATGTTCCACATCCCAACGATTATGGTCTTCTCCGGTCACCACATACACCACGGCTTTGTAACCATATTTTTCCAGCAGGGGCAACATACGGGTGAGGTTATCCAGATAGCCATCATCCACAGTGATCATCAGGTACTTCTTGCCGTACTCCAGCCGGTGGATAAATCCCTTTTCGGCCAGATCGCGAAAGGTGAGGGTCTCGTACCCGAGTCGTTTCAAAAGCTTCAGATGCTTCTCAAACATGGCGGCAGGAATCCAGGTGCCGTGCACCCCTTTCTCGCTCTCGTGATCGATAAAGCGGTGATACATGATGACGGGCATCTCCCGGCGTAATGTCTCTACCACGGCATCCTGATAGACACTCTCCAGCCGATCGACCACACCACCCAGCTCATACTCGGCCAGCACCCGGGCACGCAGTGTCTCGCTCACCGCTCGGCTCGAAAGGGCCAGGGTCACATCTTCTTTGAGGGCAACGAAGTCGATGTCGAGATCCTTCGGGCCAATATCGCCGAAGTTACTGGCCAGTGCCTGGTCCAGATTATCCTCGGTCACCAGGCCGATGGCTCTGGCCTCGCCGATGGCCAGAGTCGGCCGACCGCAGAGTAGGGACTCCATCGCGACACGACCGGCACCGATAACCAGATCACATGCCGCCAACAGACCCGGTACATCCTCCACATAGCCAACAAACTGAGCGCGACCGATAAAACGCTGGAAACGTTCACTCACCCGAGAGCCGGTCACCACGCGCACGTCGCACGCCTCCAGATCGAGCACCTCGTCGAGCAGACGGTAACAGAGATCGCCCTTGGGGCCCGTCAGTCGGCCGACAATGGCCACCACAGGTCTGGGATTATCGGCCGCCGGGCACGGGATGAAGCGGTCTGTCTCTATGCCGTTGCGAATCACCTGCACCATGGCGGGGTCGACCCCCAGGTTGTCGATGATCTGCTGCGCGATATCTTCACACACAGCCACGGCACGGTAACCCAGCGCATGAAAGGCCTTGCGGGACGCATGTACCGGCTGGCGACCATGGACTGTGGTGATCATGGGTGTCCCGGTCAGTTTGCAGGCGACGAAACTGCTCCAGCCTGAGGCGCGGGAGTGAGCATGAACCAGCTGGATCTTGTGCTTCTTGATGAGATAGATGAGGTAGAAAACGTGCCAGAAGCGGCGCAGAATGCTGCGCTTGTTGAATCTCAGCTTGAAGACGGGGCCCAGGGTCGGTTTGGTCAGGGTATCCGAGACATAGAAGACGTTGTGACCACGCCGGGTCAGCTCGTTACCCACAGTGGTGGCATAGACCTCGGCGCCCGTCACCTCGAGCTGGGAGAGAGCCATCAATATATTCATCGCGCACTTATCCGGTAGAAATAGACAAAGAAGGCACCACAACAGAGCGCAGAAACCGGAAGCAGGTCTCCCCGCTTCCGGCTCACTTCATCTCATCTGGCGACTGACTCAGCGGTTGAGCCAGGCCATGTAGTCCGCCACCCCTTCGGCAACGGTCTTGAACTCGCCGTCATAGCCCACGCCACGCAAGCGGGTGAGATCCGCCTGGGTGAAGCTTTGGTAGCGTCCCTTGAGGTGGTCCGGGAAGGGGATGTACTCCACCTCGCCCTGGCCGTGGTACTTGATCACCGCCTCGGCCACGTTCTGGAACGGCTCGGCACGGCCGGTACCGCAGTTGAAGATGCCGGAGTGCTGCGGGTTCTGCCAGAACCAGAGGTTCACCTTGCAGACGTCATCGATATAGATGAAATCACGCATCTGGCCACCGTTCGGGAAACCATCACATCCTTCGAACAACTTGGGATTCTGCCCCTGCTTCACCTGGGTATTGAGGTGGAACGCCACCGAGGCCATGGAGCCCTTGTGCTGCTCGCGCGGGCCATAGACGTTGAAATACTTGAGCCCTACCACCTGGGAGTTGATCTGGGGCATCCAGCGGCGCACATACTGATCGAACAGCTGCTTGGAGTAGCCATAGACGTTGAGGGGCTGCTCGAACTTGGGATCCTCGATAAAGTTGTCGTTGCGACCACCATAGGTAGCGGCAGAGGAGGCATAGATGAAGGGGATCTCACGTTCGATACAGTAGTGGAACAGATCCTTGGAGTACTCGTAGTTGACCTCCATGATGAACTTGCCGTTCCACTCTGTGGTGGCCGAGCAGGCGCCTTCGTGGAAGATCACCTCGATACCGTCCCACTCCTCGAACTCGTCGCCGGAGACGATGCGGGCCTGAAACTCGTCCTTGTCCATATAGTCGGCGATGGTGAGATCGCTGATGTTGACGAACTTGGTACCGTCGGTGAGATCATCGATCACCACCACATCGGTGCGCCCTTGGGCATTGAGCTGCTTGACCAGGTTGCTGCCGATAAAGCCGGCACCGCCAGTGACTACGATCATGGGGCTTACCCTCTAGTGCGAAGGCCCACCGTGTGACACAGTTGTGAAGCTGTGTATAGTGGGCGATTTGAAAATTGCCGAAAAGTTTATCATGCCCAGAAGCCATAGACGAATCCTGAGCAGGGGAGAGAGACGATGAAGACCAGAGACAGGATCATCCATGGTGCCACCGAGCTGTTCAACGAGCAGGGTGAGCGTAACGTCACCACCAACCACATTGCGGCCCATCTGGGGATCAGCCCCGGCAATCTCTACTACCACTTCCGCAACAAGGAAGACATCATCCACAGCATCTTCGACCACTACACCCGCCATCTGGCAGAGAGTTTCGCCCCGGTGCAGGAGAGGGAGATCCGCATCGAGCATCTGATGGGCTATCTCGACGCCATCTTTTACCTGATGTGGCAATTTCGCTTCTTCTACGCCAATCTCCCCGACATCCTGAGCCGCGACGAGCTGCTGCAACAGAAGTACCTCAGGGCCCAGGAGCAGCTGGCCAGCTCGGTCCTCGGCCTGCTGCGCAGCCTGCGCGACGGCGGCCTGCTGCTGGTGAGCGAAGAGGACATGCCGGATCTCGGCCAGACCATCAAGATGGTGGTGACCTTCTGGATCGCCTATCAGATAGCCCAGGCCCCCGGCACCCGCATCACCAAGCCCCTGCTCTACAAGGGGGTGCTCAAGGTGCTCTTCATCTTGCGCCCCTACCTGCGAGACGAGGTCAGGCCGCAGATCGCCGGTCTGGAGCAGCACTACCGGGAGTTGGCCGGGTGATCTGTTTCACAATTGTTTAAATGAGATAAAAAGAGTTGAATCCCGTGGCCGGAGAGACAGAGTAATATGTTGCCACTTTGGGCAAGCCCCCCACGACCACGAGGAATCACTCATGTCCAACGCATTTTATCGCCACCTGAGCGCCGAGCTGGAGCAGGTCAAGGCTGACGGCCTCTACAAGCAGGAGCGCCTCATCACCTCCGCCCAGCAGGCAGGCATCATGGTCGGCGGGCAGGAAGTGCTCAACTTCTGCGCCAACAACTATCTGGGCCTGGCCAACCATCCCGAGTTGATCACTGCCGCCAAGGAGGGCCTCGACAGCCACGGTTTTGGCATGGCCTCGGTGCGCTTCATCTGTGGCACCCAGGATCAGCACAAGGTGCTGGAGCAGAAGCTCTCCAGCTTCCTCGGCACCGAGGACACCATCCTCTACTCCTCCTGCTTCGATGCCAACGGCGGTCTGTTCGAGACCCTTCTGGGCGCCGAAGACGCCATCATCTCCGATGCCCTGAACCACGCCTCCATCATTGACGGCGTGCGTCTGTGCAAGGCCAGGCGCTATCGCTATGGCAACAACGACATGGCCGACCTCGAGCAACAGCTCAAGCAGGCCACCGCTGACGGTGCCCGCTTCAAGCTGATCGCCACCGATGGCGTCTTCTCCATGGACGGCGTCATCGCCGATCTGAACGCCATCTGCGATCTGGCCGACAAGTATGACGCCCTGGTGATGGTCGATGACTCCCATGCCGTCGGCTTCATCGGCGAAAACGGCCGAGGCACCCACGAATACTGTGGCGTCATGGATCGGGTCGACATCATCACCGGTACCCTGGGCAAGGCCATGGGCGGTGCCTCCGGTGGCTACACCTCGGGCAAGAAGGAAGTGATCGACTGGCTGCGCCAGCGCTCCCGCCCCTACCTCTTCTCCAACTCCCTGGCACCGGCCATCGTCGCCGCCACCATCAAGGTGATCGACATGCTGGCCGATGGCCAGGAGCTGCGTGCCCACCTGCAGGAGAACAGCCGCTATTTCCGCGAACGCATGAGCGCCGCCGGCTTCACCCTGGCCGGGGCTGACCACGCCATCATCCCGGTGATGCTGGGGGATGCCAAGCTGGCCGCCGAGATGGCGAGCCGCATGCTGGCCGAGGGCATCTATGTGGTGGGCTTCTCCTTCCCGGTCGTGCCCAAGGGCCAGGCCCGTATCCGCACCCAGATGTCGGCGGCCCACACCCGCGAGCAGCTGGACCGCGCCATCGATGCCTTCATTCGCATCGGCCGCGAGCTCGGCATCATCTGATTCCAAGGGGGCCGAGGGCCCCCTTTTTGGCATTCATCGTGAAGGAACAACCATGAAAGCACTCTCCAAGCTGCACCCCGCCAAGGGCATCTGGATGACCGATGTCCCCATGCCGGAGCTCGGCCACAATGACCTGCTCATCAAGATCCGCAAGACCGCCATCTGCGGCACCGATATGCACATCTACAACTGGGACGAGTGGTCCCAGAAGACCATTCCCGTCCCCATGGTGGTCGGCCACGAGTATGTGGGCGAAGTGGTCGCCATCGGCCAGGAGGTGCGCGGCTTCGCCATCGGCGATCGGGTCTCCGGTGAAGGGCACATCACCTGCGGTCACTGCCGCAACTGCCGCGCCGGGCGCACCCACCTGTGCCGCAACACCATAGGGGTGGGTGTCAACCGCCAGGGCAGCTTCGCCGAGTACCTGGTGATCCCCGCCTTCAACGCCTTCAAGCTGCCGGATAATATCTCCGACGAGCTGGCCTCCATCTTCGATCCGTTCGGCAACGCCGTGCACACCGCCCTCTCCTTCGATCTGGTCGGTGAGGATGTGCTCATCACAGGCGCCGGCCCCATCGGCATCATGGCCGCCGCCGTCTGCCGCCACGTCGGCGCCCGCCACGTGGTGATCACCGACGTCAACGAGTACCGCCTCGAGCTGGCCCGCAAGATGGGCGCCACCCGCGCCGTCAACGTGGCCAAGGAGAAGCTGGCCGATGTGATGAACGAGCTCGGCATGACCGAGGGTTTCGACGTGGGGCTGGAGATGTCCGGCGTGCCGTCCGCCTTCCAGGAGATGCTCGACAAGATGAACCACGGCGGCAAGATCGCCATGCTCGGCATCCCTCCCTCCACCATGGCCATCGACTGGAACAAGGTGATCTTCAAGGGCTTGTTCATCAAGGGGATCTACGGCCGCGAGATGTTCGAGACCTGGTACAAGATGGCGAGTCTGATCCAGTCCGGGCTGGATCTCACCCCCATCATCACCCATCGCTTCCCCATCGACGAGTTCCAGCAGGGCTTCGACGCCATGGGCTCGGGCCAGTCGGGCAAGGTGGTGCTGAGCTGGGATTGATGCTCCGACGCCAACATGACGAAGGGGAGCCGCTGGCTCCCCTTCCCGTTAGGGTGACTCACTTCTTCTTGGCGTATTTCATGGAGTCCAGTGCCACCGCCAGAATGATGATGGCCCCCTTGATGATGAACTGCCAGTACGGGCTGACGCCGATATAGGTGAGGCCGTAGTTGATGAGGGTGAAGATGATCACCCCGGTCACCACCCCGGCGACCGTGCCGACCCCGCCGGCAAACGACACCCCGCCCACCACGCACGCCGCAATGGCATCGAGCTCATACATAAAGCCCAGATTGTTGGTGGCGCTGCCGATGCGACCCGCCTCCAGCATGCCGGCGAAGCCGTAGAAGGCCCCCGCCAGGGCGTAGATAGCAACCAGGTTGAGGGGGACATTCACCCCGGAGACCCTGGCCGCTTCCGGGTTGCCGCCGATGGCATAGATGTTCTTGCCAAAGCGGGTCTTGTTCCACAGCACCCACACCAGACCGATGGCGATGATGGCGTAGAAGGTGATGTAGGAGAGCTTGAAACCGCCCAGCCGTATGAACCCCTGGGCAAAGCTCGAGAAACGGGGATCGAAGCCGGCGATGGGCGAGGCCCCCACGTAGTCGTAGTAGAGGGAGTTGACCCCGTAGACGATGATCATGGTGCCCAGGGTGGTGATGAAGGGCGTCACGTTCAGGTAGGCCACCACCAGGCCATTGATGAGACCAATCAGGGCACCGATGGCACAGACGATCAGGATCACCACGGGGATCGGCACGGCGCCGAGCTCAGGAAACACCTTGTTGACGTTGGTCAGCGACTGCAGCAGGGTCGCCGCCACCACGGCTGCCAATCCCACCTGACGACCGGCCGACAGGTCGGTCCCCTGGGTGATGATAAGGCCCGCCACCCCGAGCGCTATGATGATGCGCACCGAAGATTGGGTGAGGATGTTGCTAAGGTTGGTGAGGCTCAAAAACGAGGGCTCCTGCACCACGATCACCACCAGCAGGATGAGCAGCACGGCGTAGATACCGCCCTCTTTGAGCATGCGCATCAGGTTGAAATTCTTGACCCACTCCATACGGATCTTCCCCTGTTACAGATAGAGAGAGGCCAGACGCAGGATTTCGCCCTGGTCGGTCTCTTTGGTGTTGACGATGCCGGCGACCCGGCCGTTGCTCATGACCAGGATGCGGTCGGTAATCCCCAGCAGCTCCGGCATCTCGGAGGAGATGATGATGATCCCCTTGTCCTTCCTGGCCAGCTCCAGGATCAGCTGATAGATCTCGAACTTGGCCCCCACGTCGATGCCGCGGGTCGGCTCGTCGAGCATCAGGATCTCCGGCTGGGTCAGCAGCCAGCGGCCGATGATCACCTTCTGCTGGTTCCCCCCCGACAGCGAGCCGATAGCGGTCTTCTGGCTCGGGGTCTTGACCCGCATGGCATCGATCACCCACTGGGTATCGCTCTTCATCTTCTTGTCGCTGAGCAGGCCCAGCCGGTCCTGATACTGCTCCATGTTGGCGATCAGGGCGTTGAAGGCGATATCGAGCTGGGAGTAGATGCCGGTGGAGCGGCGCTCCTCGGTGACCAGGGCAAAGCCGTTGCGGATCGCTTCGTGGGCGTTATGGTTGTGCAGCTCGCGCCCGTGCAGCTCGATAGTGCCGCCGCTGCGCTCGCGAATGCCGAACAGGCTCTCGACGATATCGGTACGCCTGGCGCCCACCAGGCCGGCGACGCCGAGGATCTCCCCCTTGTGCAGGTCAAAGCTGACATCCTGGATAGAGGGTTGACGCAGTGAGGTGAGCCCGCGCACCTGGAGGCTCACCTCCCTGGGGACGTTGGTCTTCTCGGGGAAGCGCTGGGTCAGCTCACGACCGACCATCATGCCGATGATCTTGTCCATGGTGAGGCCCGAGAGGGGCTGGGTGTCGATCCACTGGCCGTCGCGCAGTATGGTGATCTCGTCACACAGCTTGAAGATCTCCTCCATCTTGTGGGAGATGTAGACGATCCCGCATCCCTTCTCTTTGAGCTTGTTGATGATGCGAAAGAGGTGATTGACCTCCTTCTCGGTCAGGGACGAGGTGGGCTCGTCCATGATGACGATCTTGGCGTCGTAAGAAACCGCCTTGGCGATCTCGATCATCTGCATCTGGGAGACCGACAGGGTCGCGACCTTGGCGCGGGGATCGATATCGATCTCCAGCTCCTCGAAGATACGCTTGGTATCGGCGTACATCTTGTCGTGATCCACGAACCATCCCCTGGTGGGGTAACGGCCGAGCCAGACGTTGTCCATGACGGTGCGTTGCAGCACCTGGTTGAGCTCCTGGTGCACCATGGAGATGCCGTTGTCGAGCGCCTCCTTGGAGGAGCGGAAGTTGACCTCACGGCCCTGGAAGGTGATGGTGCCCGTGTTCTTCTCGTAGATACCGAACAGGCACTTGAGCAGGGTAGACTTGCCCGCGCCGTTCTCGCCCATCAGGGCATGCACCGAGTGGGGTCGAACCCGCAGATGAACGTCGTCGAGGGCTTTGACACCAGGGAATTCCTTGCTGATGCCGACCATCTCGAGCAACCATTCCGATTGCTTTGCTGTTGTTGTCATAGCAGCCAACTACTTGCTGTGAGCCGTGAGGAGGAGGCATCCTCCCCACGGCTGCGGTGACGGAATTACTTGAACTGGGCCAGGTTTTCCTTGTCCACGCCCACATAGGGTACGCGCACCACCTTGTCGACAATCTGCCACTGGGTACCTTCACCGGCAGCCTTGCCCTCGGCCAGGTTCCTGGTCAGATCGAAGGTGGCCCTGGCCTGGTTGCCGGCGTCGTTGAGCACGGTACCGGCCATGGCGCCACTGTCGACCAGGGCCAGGGCTTCTGGCAGGGCATCCACACCAAACACCGGGATGCTGCTCTTGCCGGCGGCCTTCAGGGATTCGATGGCCCCCATGGCCATGGCGTCGTTGTTGGCAATGACCACTTCAATCTTGTTGGCGTTGGGGCCAGAGACCCAGGCATCCATCTTGTCCTTGGCCATGGCGGTGTCCCACATGCCGGTGTCCAGATGCAGTTGCTCGGTCTTGATGCCCCCATCGTTCAGGGTCTTGATGACATAGGTGGTGCGCGCTTCCGCATCCGGGTGGCCCGGCTCCCCCTTGAGCAGTACGAACTGGATCTGGCCGTCCTTGTTGAGATCCCACTCCGGGTGGGCCTTCCAGTGTTTGGCGATAAGCTGGCCCTGGATGATGCCAGACTCCTTGGAGTCGGTTCCGACATAATAGGCCTTGTCATAGCTGGCCAGATCGGCGGCACTCGGCTCCTTGTTGTAGAAGACCACCGGGATCTCGTCGATACGGGCCTTCTCGATGACCACCGAGGCGGCGGCCGGATCCACCAGGTTGATGGCGAGCGCCTTCACCCCCTTGGCGATCAGCACGTCGATCTGATCGTTTTGCTTGGACTGGTCATTCTGGGAGTCATTCATCAGCAGCTTGATGTCGGGATAGGCGGCGGCCTCCTTCTCGATGGCCTTGCGCACCACGGACATGAAGTTGTCGTCGTACTTGTAGACGGTGAAACCCAGGGTCGTCTCGGCCAGGGCGGCAGAGGCGGTGGTCATGCCCATCAGCAGGGCGGCGATGGCGGTCATTTTTTTCATGTGTGCTCCGATCTTCTATCTCTTTGTTGTCGTAGGGTGGCGAGCAGCCGGTGGTCAATGTAACCGGCTTGTTGTTTTCTCTTCTGTGATCATGACGGCAAAGTGGAAACGATTACAATTTGTTACGATGACGGATTAATCCTGCAAAAACATGCGGTTATAAATAACCACCATGATTTTGGCCTCAGCTGAATCGGCATTGAGACAGGAGAAATGTTACCGCCAGGTTGTCAATCGTCCCCCAACCGACAACCCCAACGATAGCGGCGCGCGCTCAGCTGAAACTCGGGGCGAACGCTCTGGCTCCAGGAGTCGTCACCACCGACCCCCATGTGCTCCCCGTCCAGGCAGACAAAGAGCCCGGCCTCTTCCACCAGCTCCCCCTGGTGACGAGCTTGTGCCAGTTGTCGCTGACTGAAACGGCTGGCACTGAAGTGGAAGGCGCCCCGGATCGAGAGGGGTCCGAGCCACAGCTCGCGAGTGTCGCAGCGCAGGCCATTGTCACTTGGAAAGATGTAGGGGGTATGCAGGGCCGCCAGGGGCAACTCCCAGCATCCAAGATCGGCACTCAGCCGTCGATCCGGATAGTTTTCATGGGGACCACGCCCCAGCCACCGCACCGACTCGGGCACCCTGGCCAGATGCAACTGCAGGCCGACACGCGGCAGTGGGGGGAGCGAGTCGGCCAGCTCCACCTCTATGGCCAGCGCCATGCCCCCCTCCTGGTCGACGCTATGCTGCCACTGCGTCAGGGCGACCAGCGCCTCCCCGTGGAAATAGCCGTGCCGTACCCATAGCGCCCCCTCCCGCTCCTCGATGCCGAGACAGCGGTGGCGCCACTGCCCCAGGCCACAAGCCTGCCAGCGCGCCAACCAGGAGCCCGGATCCGCGTGATCCGCTTCGCTGGTGCCGATGTCGTTATCCAGCGGTGCCCGGTAGAAGTGATCGCTCACCGGCGCCAACAGTTGCTCCTCTCCGTCCCGCAGCCAGCGGTCGATGCACCCGGTGGCCCGATCCAGGTGCCAGTGGTGGCGACGACCCCGGATCCAGCCGCTCTCCTCGAGGCGCGGCCCTGCGGCCACGGGCCGCTGCAAAACCAGGGGGGCAGGCAGGAGGAACTGCTGGCGGGCAACCTCGTGGCCGGCTGCCGACCAAGGGGTCGACGCGATCTGGCTCACCGCCAGATCCAGCCAGTGGAGAGTGCCCCCCTCCTCCCACTCTCCCAGCGTCAGGGTTAGGCGCTGCTGTGGCGCCATGGCAAGCAAGCACTCACCTTCCAGGATGGATTCCCCATCGGCACAGACTCGCCACTGTAACCGCTCGTTGTCGGTAGTGCGGAACAGATAGTCGCTGGTAACCTCGACCCGCAGCGGCCTGCTCGAGAGCAGCCGGAAGGTAAAAGGCTGCTGGGCTCGCCGCGCCTCGAACAGGGCCGGGTGCGCTGTGCGGTCGGGAAAGAGCAACCCGTTGCAGCAGAACTGCCGATCATTTTGCCGATCGCCAAAATCGCCCCCATACCCCCAATCGTGGCGCCCCTCCCCGTCGTGACGATCCAGCCCCTGATCCACCCAGTCCCAGACAAACCCGCCCTGCAGGCGGGGGTATTCCCGAAAGGCCTGCCAGTAGTGGGCAAAGCCCCCCAGACTGTTCCCCATGGCATGGGCATATTCACAGAGAATGAGGGGACGGGACTCACCGGGCAGGCCGATCCACTTCTTGAGAGACCACTTGGGTACGGCAGGGAAGGGCTGATCCTCATCGGTGCGGGCATACATGGGACAGAGGATGTCGGTTGCCGCCGTATTGGCGCCGCCGCCCTCATACTGGATCGGGCGGCTGGGATCCCGCCGCTTGATCCAGCGATACATGGCGTCATGGGCTGCCCCATAGCCCGACTCGTTGCCCAGAGACCAGATGATGATGCAGGGATGGTTAAAGTCCCGCGCCACCATGCGCGCGGCCCGCTCCACGAAGGCCCCCAGCCAGAGGGGATCGTCGGCGAGACGCCCCATGGGAGTCATGCCGTGGGTTTCGATATTCGCCTCATCCACCACATAGAGACCGAGGCGATCACAGAGACGATAGAACTCGGAATGGTTGGGATAGTGGGCACAGCGCACCGCATTGAAGTTGTTCTGCTTGAGCAGTCGCAGATCCTGCTCGATCCTAGCCGGATCGATGGCATAGCCCATGGCGGGATCGAATTCGTGGCGATTGGCTCCCCGGATCAGCAGGGGCGCACCGTTCAGGAGCAGCAGGCCATCGCGGATCTCGACCCGACGAAATCCCACGTCACACCCCTCGGCCTCGATCACGCTCTCTGCGTCGAGCAGGGCCAGGGTGAGACGATAGAGATGAGGGGTCTCGGCACTCCACTGCAGCGGAGCATCGACCCGCATCATCAGGGTTGCCCGCTCTTCGTAGCCTCCCCTCTCATCCACCACGGCCGACCCCACCGCCACCACGCGCTCGCTGATTAACGCCTCATCCAGGTAGAGGCGAGCGCGCAACCTGAGCCCGACCGCCCCCCGGGTCATCGCCGTCAGGGTCAGCAACCCGTCCCGATAACCCTCGTCCAGGGTCGCGGTAAGATTGAAATCGCTCAGATGGCGGGCCGGTTTGTGCAGCAACTCCACCGAGCGAAAGATGCCCGAGAGCCACCACATGTCCTGATCCTCCAGATAACTGCCGTCGGACCAGCGCATCACCAGCACGCAGAGGCGGTTATCCCCGGCCCTGAGAAAGGGGGTGAGATCAAACTCGGCAGGCAAGCGGCTGTCCTGGGAGTAACCGACCCAGGCTCCGTTGCAGAAGAGGTGGAAGGCACTGCTCACCCCGTGCAACAGAATGCGCGTCTGCCCCTCTGCGAGCCAGGCGGGTGACACCCTAAACAGGCGCGAATAACAACCGGTCGGATTCTCCTCGGGCACCCGAGGAGGATCGCAGGGAAAGGGGTACTTGATGTTGGTATAGATGGGGCCGTCGGTGTCCGGTCGCCCCCCCGGGTAGGCGGCATCGAGCTGCCAGCAGCCGGGCACCCGGATCGGCACGGTCCGGGGCAGATCTGACGCCAGCCAGGCCTCAGGCACGGCTTGCGGCGAGGAAAACCAGGCAAAGCCCCAGTCGCCATCGAGGGAGAGAAGATGGGGAGAAGACCCCTGAATCCTGGCGCTCTCCTCATCGGGCCAACCGGCCAAGGGAACGTGCACCGCCAGACGGTGAAGGGAAGTGACACTCTGGGTCTGCCACTCCTGTCGGGCCACTGTCTCCTTGAGCATGCATCCTCTCCTCTCACCGTGATGGGAGGAGTGTAGGAGAGGAGGCTGAGTGGATCAGCGATCCGGCTCACAGCCGTGTAAACGATTACACCAGTTTTGAGAAGTAAAACGCCAATAAAGAGGGGTTAATTTTTTACCAGCCTCACTTGCGAACGGCTGTCACCGATTGACGGTTGACCAGGGTCGGCGCATAGAGGCGGCTCCCCTCGGCCGGCGCATCGCCGGCGGCCAGCTGCAGGGCCAGCCGCGCCGCCTGGGCCGCCATCAACTCGATGGGATAGCGCAGAGTGGTCAGCTTGGGCCTGAGGTAGCGGGCATAGACCAGATCGTCGAAGCCGACCACCGAGACCTCTTCCGGCACCCGCAGACCGTTATCCGCGAGCACCGAGAGGGCGCCGGCGGCCATGGCATCGTTATAGGCCACCACGGCCGTCAGGGGCAGCCCCTTGGCGAGCAGATTGAGCATCGCCTGCTCGCCCCCCTCCTCGCTCGGCGCCCCCCACTCGACCCACTCATCGTGGGCGCTCACTCCACCTTCGCGCAGTGCCTCCTGCCATCCCTGATGACGCAAGGCGGCATCCTCGATGGCGTGATCGGAACAGAGGAAGGCGATATGACGGTGGCCGAGCTCGAGCAGATGACGGGTCGCCACCGTGGTACCGAGACGGTTGTTGAGGGCGATGCAGCGCCCGGGCAGGGCGGCCACCTCCCGGTTGATGAAGACCATGCCGGGCACCTGCTGGGCATACTCCACCAGGGCCTCGTCGGACAGCGCCTTGCTGTGTACCACCAGGGCCTCGCAGCGCTTGCCGATCAGCAACTCGATGGCCTCGCGCTCCTGCTCGGCCCGGTGAAAACCGTTCCCCATCAGGAGGTGCAGCTTCTGCTCCACCGCCACGGTACTCACCCCGCGCACCAGGGTACCGAAGAAGGGGTCGGCCACGTCCCCCACGACCACCCCCATGGTGTCACAGGTACGGTTGACCAGGGCCCTGGCGTTGGCGTTGGGGGTGTAGCCCAGCTCACTCATGGCCTTGCGAACCGCCTCCCGGGAAGCGGCACTGGCCTTGGGGGAGTTGTTCATGACCCGGGAGACGGTGGCCACGGAGACATTGGCAAGACGAGCCACATCCTTGATGGTACTCATGGGTTTTCACTCGTTTTCACAGAAAGCATGGCGCGCATTATATCCCGTCAATACTGGATTCCTATGGGTAATTGTCGGCAGGTCACGCAGACCTCGGCCGCGAACAAGTGTAATCGTTTACACAACTATGCGCCCCATCACAGTTTCCTTTCGCCTCTGGCTCTAGACTCTCGACCATTGGATTGGGAGGCATGATGAAGATTCTGGTCACCGGAGGCTGCGGTTATATCGGCAGCCATACCACACTGGCACTGATGGCTGCCGGCCACGAGCCCGTATTGCTCGACAATCTGTGCAACAGCAAGGAGGCGGTACTGGAACGCATCGCCGCCATCGGCGGCGCCCTGCCCCGCTTCTATCGTGGCGACATTCGTGACGGGGCCCGGCTCGAGCAGATCCTGCGCGAGGAGCAAATCGAGGCGGTGATCCACTTCGCCGCCCTCAAGGCGGTAGGCGAGTCCACCGAGCTGCCCCTCGACTACTACGAAAACAACCTGACCGGCACCCTGGTGCTGCTGCGGGCCATGCAGCGTTGCGGGATCGCCACCCTGGTGTTCAGTTCATCGGCCACCGTCTACGGGGATCCTGCCAGCGTCCCCATCCGCGAAGAGTTCCCCCGCAGCGCCACCAACCCCTATGGCCGCTCCAAACTCATCATCGAGCAGGTGATGGAGGATCTGCAGGCAGCCGAGCCCGGCTGGAGCATGGTGAAGCTGCGCTACTTCAACCCGGTGGGGGCTCACGAGTCGGGCTCCATGGGCGAGGATCCCCAGGGGATCCCCAACAACCTGATGCCCTATATCGCCCAGGTGGCCATAGGACGCCGGCCATATCTCAGCATCTTCGGCGACGACTACCCGACGCCGGACGGCACCGGGGTGCGTGACTACATTCACGTGATGGATCTCGCCGAAGGACACGTCAAGGCCCTCGAGCATTGCCATGGGCGCCCCGGAGTCCACACCTTCAACCTGGGAACGGGTCAGGGCTATAGCGTACGCCAGATGGTCGAGGCCTTCGCCGCTGCCAGCGGCAGGGAGATCCCCTGTCGCATCGCCCCGCGCCGCCCGGGCGATATCGCCGAGTGCTGGGCCGACCCGGGCCACGCCAGGGAGCACCTCGACTGGCAGGCCATCCGGAGTCTGGCAGACATGTGCGCCGACAGCTGGCGCTGGCAATCCCTCAACCCCAACGGTTACGACACAGAACAGGAGTGATGATGTTCAATCCGGTAGATCACCCCCACCGCCGCCTCAACCCCCTCACCGGCCAATATGTGCTGGTCTCCCCCCACAGGGCCAAGCGCCCCTGGCAGGGTCAGGTGGAGACGGTGGCCGAAGGCAGCAGCCGGCAGCACGATCCCGACTGCTTCCTCTGCGCCGGTAACACCCGCGTCAACGGCGAGATGAATCCCCCCTACGAGGGCACCTTCGTCTTTACCAACGACTTCGCCGCCCTGATGCACGATACCCCGGCCGCCACTCCCAGCCGGGATCCCCTGTTGTATCTGGAGGCAGCACGTGGCACCAGCCGGGTCATCTGCTTCTCGCCGGATCACGGCAAGACCCTGCCCGAGCTCTCCCTGACCGCCATAGAGAGGGTGATCACCACCTGGATCGATCAGGTGGCGGAGCTCTCCCGCGACTGGGAGTGGGTACAGGTATTTGAAAACAAAGGGGCCGTCATGGGCTGCTCCAACCCCCATCCCCACGGTCAGATCTGGGGCAGCGACTTCCTGCCCAACGAAATCGCACGGGAGGAGGAGCGCCAGAGCACCTGGTTGGCGGAGCACGGTCGTCCCCTGCTGGTCGACTATGTGGCGCGCGAGCTCGAGGATCGCTCCCGCATCGTGGTGGAGAGCGAGCACTGGGTGGCCGTGGTCCCCTTCTGGGCTGCCTGGCCCTTCGAGACCCTGTTGCTGCCCAAGGCTCACGTCCCCTCCATGCTGGATCTGACGGCCGAGCAAGGTGCCGATCTCGCCATCGCCCTCAAGTCCCTCACCGGCCGCTACGACAATCTGTTCCAGTGCAGCTTCCCCTACTCCATGGGCTGGCACTTCGCCCCCCCCCGCAGCGAAAACCGGGAGGCCTGGCAGTTGCACGCTCACTTCTACCCGCCCCTGCTGCGCTCGGCCACGGTACGCAAGTTTATGGTGGGCTTCGAGATGCTGGCCGAGACCCAGCGCGACCTCACCCCGGAGCAGGCCGCCGAACGCCTGCGCTCCCTAAGCCTTGTTCACTACAAGATTGCCTGAGGAACGAACCATGACCCCATTTGCACGCGTCAACCAGGTGTTTGAGCGCCGCTTCGGCAAGCGCCCCGATCTCGTCGTGCGCGCCCCCGGCCGCGTCAACCTCATCGGCGAGCACACCGACTACAACGACGGCTTCGTCCTGCCCTGTGCCATCGACTACGAGACCTGCGTCGCCATCGCTCATCGTGACGACGATCTGGTCACCGTCATCGCCGCCGACTATGAGGAGCAGCAGGATGAGTTCCACCTCGGGGCTGGCATCCCCCATCACCCGGAGCAGCGCTGGAGCGACTATGTCCGTGGCGTGGTGCATCACCTGCAGGAGCGCGGCCACACCCTGACCGGCCTGGATCTGGTCATCTCGGGCAATGTTCCCCAGGGGGCCGGCCTCTCCTCGTCGGCCTCCCTCGAGGTGGCCATCGGCCAGGCCTTCAAGGAGGCGCAAGGGCTCGACATCAGCCAGGCCGAGATCGCCCTCAATGGCCAGGCGGCCGAGAACCGCTTCGTGGGCTGCAACTGCGGCATCATGGACCAGATGATCTCCGCCAGCGGCAAACGGGATCACGCCCTGCTGCTCGACTGCCGCTCTCTCGAGAGCCGCCTCATCCCCATGCCCGAAGATCTGGCGGTGCTCATCGTCAACTCCAACGTGCGCCGTGGCCTGGTGGACAGTGAATACAACACCCGCCGTGCCCAGTGCGAGGCGGCCGCCCGTCACTACGGGGTCAAGGCCCTGCGCGATCTCAGCCTTGCCGCCCTGGAGGCAGGCAAGGAGGGGCTGGACGACACCTGTTACCGCCGTGCCCGCCATGTGGTGGGTGAAAACGCACGAACCCTGGCCGCCGCCGAGGCGCTGGCGAGCGGCGACCTGACCCGACTGGGGGAGCTGATGGCCCAGTCTCACGCCGCCATGCGCGACGACTTCGCCATCACGGTTCCTCCCATCGACGGGCTGGTCGAGTTGATGAAGGGCGAGATCGGCGAACAGGGGGGCGTGCGGATGACCGGGGGTGGCTTCGGCGGCTGCGTGGTGGCCGTACTGCGTCCGGATCAGGTGACGCGGGTGATCGCCGCCGTCGAGCGCGACTACCCGGCCCGCTTCGGCCTCAAGGCCGACTGTTATATCTGCCGCGCCAGCGACGGGGCGGGGGTGGCCTGATGGAGCGCTTCTCCCTCTGCAGTGACACCGGCCTGCATCTGGAAGGGATCACGCTCGGAGCCACCCTCACCTCCCTGACCGTGCCGGTCGATGGGGCTGCCCGCCAGGTGCTGCTCGGCTGCCCCGACGAAGAGTATGCCAGGCAGCAGGTGTGGCTCGGCGCCGTGGCCGGTCGCTTTGCCAACCGCATTGGTGATGCCACGCTGGAGCGCCATGGTGAGCGCTGGAGCCTGGATGCCAACCAGCCTCCCCACTGCCTGCACGGTGGGGCACTGGGCTTTCACCGCCGTGAATGGACCATAGCGGGGCAAGAGCGTGACCGGGTCCGCCTCACCCTGCTCTCCCCCGACGCAGAGCAGGGATTTCCCGGCAACCTGGCGGTCAGCCTGGAGTACCGCCTGGAGGGAAATACCCTGCTCATCGCCTTCGAGGCCAGGAGCGATCGGGCCACGCCGGTCAGCCTCACCAGCCACGCGTACTTCAATCTGGATGGGGGTGGCGATGTACGTCACCACAGGCTGACGCTCAAGGCGGATCGCTACCTGCCGACCCGGCCTGACGGCATTCCGACTGTGCCGACCGGGGTCGAGGGGGTGTTCGATCTGCGCCAGGGACGCCGGCTCCTCGATGGATGGGGCAGCCATCCCCAGCAGCGGCAGGCCAAGGGTTACGATCACGCCTACCTGCTCACCCCCCGGGAGGATTGGCACGCCAGGCTGCTCTCGGGAGACGGCCGGCTCGCCATGGAGCTGTGGAGCGATCAGCCCTCGCTGCAACTCTATACGGGGAACTGGCTGACCGGCACTCCGGGGCGAGAGGGTGAGTATCGGGATCATGAGGGGATCTGTCTGGAGGCCCAGCAGGTGCCGGACAGCCCCAATCGCCCCGAGCTGGGGAATCCCTGGCTAGAGGCTGGGGGGATCTATCGTCACCACACCCGTCTGCACTTTCTTCCCACCCCTTGAGCCGGAGTGACAACGGGTGTCGCCCCGGCTCCAAATTCACACTTTTTTCATGGCATCCATGCCAGCCTTGCAGCAAGATAGGCGCGCCCGCGAAGGGCGCATTTTCCACATTGCCAGGATGCACCTAGTACATGACTGACACCTATACCCTGCTCGTCGCCTTTATTCTGGGCGTGGTCGAAGGCTTGACCGAATTCCTTCCCGTCTCCTCTACCGGCCATATGATTATCGTCGGCCACCTGCTCGGCTTCGAGGGCCCCAAGGCCGCTACCTTCGAGGTGGTGATCCAGCTCGGCTCCATCCTGGCGGTGGTGGCCGTCTTCTGGCGCCGCCTGTTCGGCCTCATCGGCATCCACTTCGGGCAGAAACCGTCCCAGGACCATGCCACTCTCTCCCTGGTGCATATCATCCTCGGCATGCTACCGGCCGTGGTGATAGGGCTGATGATTCACAGCTGGATCAAGGCCAACCTGTTTGGACCGGTCACCGTCATGTACGCCCTGGTGGCCGGCGGCATCCTGCTCATCATCGCCGAGAAGGCGCGCCCCGCGGTGCGTGCCGAAACCCTGGATGACATCAGCTACAAGCAGGCCTTTGGCATCGGTTGCTTCCAGTGTCTGGCCCTGTGGCCCGGCTTCTCCCGCTCCGGCGCCACCATCAGTGGCGGCATGCTGATGGGGATCAGCCGACAGGCGGCGGCCGAGTTCTCCTTCATCCTGGCGGTCCCCATGATGGTGGCGGCGAGTGCCCTCGATCTCTACAAGAGCCGCGACTTCCTCTCCCTGGCCGACTTCCCCATGTTTGCGGTGGGCTTTGTCACCGCCTTCGTGGTGGCCATGTTCGCCATAAAGACCTTCCTGGCCCTGATCCGTCGCCTCGACTTCATCCCCTTCGCCCTCTACCGCTTCGTGGTAGCCTTCGCCGTCTACCTGGTGTTTGTGGCCTGACCCCATACAACGAGACCGGCCTGATGGCCGGTCTCTCTCTTTTATCCTCTCCTAGCCCAACTCCTCGGGGGACGGCCGCTCATACTCCCCGAGGCAGGCGGTTACCTCGGCCCCCAGCAGCACCACCAACCAGCTCAGATAGACCCAGACGAACAGAATGGGCACGGTCGCCAACGCCCCATAGATGGCCTGATAAGAGGGGAAGTTGGTGATGTAGAGGGCAAAGCCCCGCTTGGCCAGCTCGAACAGGGAGGCGGCCACCACGGCGCCGACCAGGGCGTGAATCACCCGCACCTTGCAGGTGGGCACCACCGTATAGACCAGCAAAAAGGCGAACACCGAGAGCAGGAAGGGGAGCCCCCGCAGCAACCAGTACCCAAGGCCAAACAGGTGATCTTCGGAGAAGAGGCGCAGGGAGACGATGTAGGAACTCACGGCGATACTGGCCCCAATCAAGATGGGACCGAGCGTCAGTATCATCCAGTACATGGCAAAGGCCTGGCCGAGCGGCCTCCCCTGACGGGTGCGCCAGATGTAGTTGAGGTTCTTGTCGATGGCCGAGATCAGCATCAGGGCCACAAACACCAGGGCACCAATCCCCACCGCCGTGGTATTGGTGGCGTTGGCCACGAAGCCGTTGATGTACTCCTGCACCAGCTCGCCGGCCGTCGGCACGAAGTTGTGGTAGACAAACTGCTCCAGGGTCTGCCGGATCCCGCCGAAGACGGGAAAGGCCGACATCATGCCAAACACCACGGCAATCATGGGCACCAGAGAGAGCAGGGTGACGTAGGCGAGGTAGCCGGCGGTGACGGTGAGGCGGTCTTGCTCGAAACGCCCCCAGACAAACTCGGCGAAGTGGCGCCCGTCGCGGCGCAGGAAGAGCAGGCCAGCCCGGGCGGCGGCACTCAGTCTCTCAGGCATGCTTAGTGTCTCTTGGATACGGTCCAGGAGGCCATTGTGGCAGAGGGAGAGGTCAGGGGCAAAAAAGGAAAGGGGTCCCGAGGGACCCCTTCTTGTCTCGCAACGGTTGCGAATTAATCTTCTTTGTTACGACCGGCGCGCTTGCGATCGTTCTCGGTCAGCAGCTTCTTGCGAACCCGGATGCTCTTCGGGGTCACTTCCACCAGCTCGTCGTCATCGATGAACTCGAGTGCCTGCTCCAGGGTCATCTTGACCGGCGGGGTCAGCACGATGGCCTCGTCGGTGCCGGAGGCACGCATGTTGGTCAGCTGCTTGCCCTTGAGGCAGTTAACGGTCAGGTCGTTGGAGCGGGTGTGGATGCCGATCACCTGGCCTTCGTACACCTCGGTGGCGTGACCGATCATCAGACGGCCGCGATCCTGCAGGCTGAACAGGGCGAAGCCCAGAGCCTTACCGGTGGCGTTGGAGATGAGCACGCCATTCTGGCGCTGGCCGATGCTGCCGCCACGGAACTCGCCATAGTGGTCGAAGGTGTGGTAGAGCAGGCCGGTACCGGAGGTCAGGGTCATGAACTCGGTCTGGAAGCCGATCAGGCCGCGAGCCGGGATGACGTAGTCGAGACGCACACGACCCTTGCCGTCCGGCACCATGTCACGCAGCTCGGCCTTGCGCTCACCCAGCTTCTCCATCACGGAGCCCTGGTTCTGCTCTTCGATGTCGACAGTCAGGGTCTCGATGGGTTCCATCTTCACGCCGTTCTCTTCGCGCAGGATAACCTCGGGACGGGAAACGGCCAGCTCGTAGCCTTCGCGACGCATGTTCTCGATGAGGATGCCCAGGTGCAGCTCACCACGACCGGAGACGCGGAACTTGTCCGGATCTTCGGTATCTTCGACGCGCAGGGCCACGTTGTGCACCAGCTCCTGGTCCAGACGCTCGCGGATGTTGCGGGAGGTGACGAACTTGCCCTCTTTACCGGCGAACGGGGAGGTGTTGACCTGGAAGGTCATGGTCACGGTCGGCTCGTCCACGGTCAGGGGCTTCATGGCCTCGACGGCGGCGTTGGAACAGATGGTGTCGGAGATCTTCAGCTCGCCGAGACCGGTGATGGCGATGATGTCGCCCGCCTGGGCGCTCTGGGCCTCGGTACGCTGCAGACCCAGGTAACCCAGGACCTGACCGACCTTGCCGGTGCGGGTCTTGCCGTCACGACCGACGATGGTGACCTGCATGTTGGGCTTGACGCTGCCGCGCTTGATGCGGCCGATGCCGATAACACCCACGTAAGAGTTGTAGTCCAGCTGGGAGATCTGCATCTGGAACTCGCCTTCCGGATCGGCGTCCGGGGCGGAGACGTTGTCCACGATGGCCTGGAACAGGGGGCTCATGTCGTCGGCCAGGGCGTCCGGCTCCATGCCGGCGATGCCGTTCAGGGCAGAGGCGTAGACGATCGGGAAGTCCAACTGCTCGTCGGTGGCACCCAGGTTGTCGAACAGATCGAACACCTGATCGATAACCCAGTCGGGACGGGCACCCGGGCGGTCAACCTTGTTAACCACGACGATCGGCTTGAGACCGTGGGCAAAGGCCTTCTGGGTCACGAAGCGGGTCTGCGGCATCGGGCCGTCAACGGCGTCCACCAGCAGCAGCACGGAGTCGACCATGGAGAGCACGCGCTCTACCTCGCCACCGAAGTCGGCGTGGCCCGGAGTGTCGACGATGTTGATGCGGTAGTCGTTCCAGCGGATCGCGGTGTTCTTGGCGAGAATGGTGATGCCGCGTTCACGCTCCAGGTCGTTGGAGTCCATGACTCGTTCCTGGCCTTCACTGCCACGGTCCAGGGTGCCGGACTGCTGCAGCAGTTTATCGACCAGAGTCGTCTTGCCGTGGTCAACGTGCGCAATAATCGCAATATTGCGGAGCTTTTCTAACATTCTCGCCTCAATTACCGGGTAAAATTGGGCGCTAATTGTACTCCTGTGTTTGTGATCTTCCTAGCAGAATCGCGTGCGCCGCGACATCTCTCACCGATCGGGATCAAAGCAGCCGCTTCCATTCCCTGCTCTGATACTCTTTTGGGGCACACCACCGACAGGCGCACCATAATGATCCATGAACGCATCATTTTGGTGCAAAACCTGCGCCGTTGCGCCATTAAGAAGCAGGCATGCCCTACCCTGAGGCACTGAAATCAAGGTGTCACAGAGTTGGCACGATACTCGCTTAGTGAGTCGGGAGAAGCACTCACCCGCACCCGTTTCAAACACCGGAGGTTACTCAAGATGTCAGCCCAGAACGTTTTGGCCATGATCAAGGAACATGAAGTCAAGTTTGTCGACCTGCGCTTTACCGATACCAAGGGTAAGGAACAGCACGTCTCCATCCCCTCTCACCAGATCGACGAAGACTTCTTCGAAGACGGCAAGATGTTCGATGGCTCCTCCATCGGTGGCTGGAAAGGCATCAATGAGTCTGACATGGTACTGATGCCGGACGCCTCTACCGCCAAGCTGGATCCCTTCACCGAAGAGACCACCCTGAACATCGTCTGTGACGTACTCGAGCCGGCAACCATGCAGGGCTACGACCGTGACCCGCGCTCCATCGCCAAGCGTGCCGAAGACTTCCTGAAGTCCAGCGGCATCGCCGATACCGTCCTGTTCGGACCGGAGCCGGAGTTCTTCATGTTTGACGACATCCGCTTCTCCACCACCATGGGCCACACCTTCGTGAAGATCGAGTCCGAAGAGGCTGCCTGGAACTCGGGGACCGACTACGAGCACGGCAACAAGGGTCACCGCCCCATGGTGAAAGGGGGTTACTTCCCGGTTGCGCCGGTTGACTCCTCCCAGGATATCCGTGCCGCCATGTGTCTGATCCTCGAAGAGATGGGTCAGGTTGTGGAGGCTCACCACCACGAAGTGGCCACCGCCGGCCAGAACGAGATCGCCACCCGCTTCAACACCCTGACCAAGAAGGCTGACGAAGTGCAGGTGCTGAAGTACGTGATCCACAACGTGGCCCACGCCTACAACAAGACCGTCACCTTCATGCCCAAGCCCATGTTCGGTGACAACGGCTCCGGTATGCACTGCCACCAGTCTCTGGCCAAGAACGGCGTCAACCTGTTCGCCGGCGACCTGTACGGTGGTCTGTCCGAGATGGCACTGCACTACATCGGCGGGATCATCAAGCACGCCAAGGCAATCAACGCCTTTGCCAACCCGACCACCAACTCCTACAAGCGTCTGGTACCGGGCTATGAGGCTCCGGTCATGCTGGCCTACTCCGCCCGTAACCGCTCTGCCTCCATCCGTATCCCTGTGGTACCGAGCCCGAAGGCCCGCCGTATCGAGGTGCGCTTCCCGGATCCCTGTGCCAACCCCTACCTGGCCTTTGCTGCCCAGCTGATGGCCGGCCTGGACGGCATCATGAACAAGATCCATCCGGGCGATGCCATGGACAAGAACCTCTACGATCTGCCGGCCGAAGAAGCGGCCGAGATCCCGACCGTTGCCGGCTCTCTGGATGAAGCCCTGGCCGCACTGGATGCCGATCGTGAGTTCCTGACCCGTGGCGGTGTGTTCAGCGACGACTTCATCGATGCCTATCTGGAGCTCAAGCAGGCCGACGTGGATCGCGTGCGCATGACCCCGCACCCGGTCGAATTCGAGCTCTACTACTCCCTGTAAGGGTTCGTGCCCTGTGAAAACCCGCCCATGGTGGCGGGTTTTTTATTGGGCATCTGATAGGCTTTGAACACAACACGAGCACAAGGATGGACCCATGAGGAGATTGTTTTGGCTTTTGCTGCTGCCCCTGGCCCTGCAGGCGGCCGAACCGCAGATCTACACCTGGACCGACGCCAACGGTGTGATCCACTACAGTGACAGCGCTCCCCCCGGCAAGCAGGCCCGTCCGGTCGATCTTGAGGTGACCCCTTCGGTCGGCCCCAGCCCCAATATGGTGCAGGTTGCCGACTACGACCGCCTGACAGGCAAGGAGCAAGCCGACAAGAAGAAAGAGCTGCAGGTGGCGCTCATCACCCCGGAATCGGGTAGTACCCTGCGGGACAACACGGGCAACGTGGTGTTTCAGGCGGCCATCACCCCTCAAGCCCCCACTCAGTATGAACTGCGCCTCAAGCTCGATGGCAAGGCCGCCGGACAGGTAAAAAATGGCCTTGCCCTGCGGCTGGAGAACCTGGACCGCGGCGCTCATGAAGCCATGGTCGAGTTGGTCGGTGAGAACGGTACGATCCTTGCTAAATCTCCCGTTGTGACTTTCTACCTGCACCGCGCCAAGGTGGACAACAAGCCCAAACCCGAACCGAGAGCCGAAGGGGGATGACCTGATGCACCGGAGCGGGTAGACTGAATGCACCATTATGGTGCAAAGCACCGTTTCAGGGAGAAGCCCGTGCCCACCCGCTCCGCTCAAACCCAGGTCGTACTCGACAATCTGCTCACCGCCGTCATCCTCATCGATGAGCGGCTCTGCATTCACTATGTCAATCCGGCCGCCGAGCAACTCCTCTCCTTAAGCGAGCGACGCCTCATCGGCATCGAGTTCCCCCAATTGCTCGAGCATATCTCCCTCGATCTGCAGCGACTGCGCCAGGGGCTGGCCACCGGGCAGGGCTTCACCGACAACGAGGTGACCCTGGTGGTCGAGGGAGAGCCACGCCTGGTCGAGCTCAGCGCCACACCGCTGGCCGACCATGAGCAGCGCCTGATGCTGGTGGAGCTGCGCAAGATCGATCAGCAGAAGCGGATCAGCCAGGAGCTGCAACAGCACGCCCAGCAGCAGGCGGCCAAGGAGCTGGTGCGCGGCCTGGCCCACGAGATCAAGAACCCCCTCGGGGGCCTGCGCGGTGCCGCCCAGTTGCTACAGCGGGAGCTGCCCGACCCCTCTCTGCGCGAATACACGGGCATCATCATCGAGCAGGCGGATCGTCTGCGCTCTCTGGTAGATCGGCTGCTCGGCCCCCAGCGTCCCGGCCAGCACAAGGTGCACAACGTCCACTCGGTGCTGGAACAGGTGCGCCGTCTGGTGGAGCTGGAGCTCCCTCCCGGCATCCGCATCGAGCGGGACTATGACCCCAGCATCCCCGACTTCGAGATGGAGCCGGACCAGTTGCAACAAGCCTTTCTCAACATAGTGCGCAACGCCGCCGAGGCACTCGGGGAGCGGGGGGAGATCCGCCTGCGAACCCGCACCGCCTTTCAGGTCACCATCCACGGCCAGCGCTACCGGCTGGCGGCCGAGATCAAGATCATCGATAACGGTCCCGGCATTCCAGAAGGGATCCGCGATACTCTCTTCTACCCCATGGTGACCGGCAAGGAGGGAGGCACAGGCCTCGGCCTCTCCATCGCCCAAAACCTGATCGACCAGCACAAGGGACGCATCGAGTGCATCAGCTGGCCCGGTCACACCGAATTCTCCATTCATCTGCCGCTTCGCAAGTGAGGACCCCATGACAGCCAAGATATGGATAGTCGATGACGACAGCTCTATTCGCTGGGTACTCGAACGTGCGCTCAGCAGCGAGGGGATGAGCTGTGATGCCTTCAGCGAGGGGGAGAGTCTGCTGGCCGCCCTGGAGAGTCGCAGCCCGGACGTGATCCTGTCGGATATCCGGATGCCGGGGATCGATGGCCTGAGCCTGCTCGATCAGATCCACCTGCGCCAACCCGATCTGCCGGTCATCATCATGACCGCCCACTCGGATCTCGACAGCGCAGTCAACGCCTACCAGCGTGGCGCCTTCGAATACCTGCCCAAACCGTTCGACATCGACGAGGCGGTGAGCCTGGTACGGCGCGCCGAGAATCACCAGCGAGAACAGCGCAGCAAGCGACGCAACAAGCAACAGGAGCAGGAGGGCAACCCCGAGATCATCGGTGAGGCCCCCGCCATGCAGGAGGTATTCCGCGCTATCGGGCGTCTGTCGCGCTCCAGCATCTCGGTGCTCATCAACGGTCAGAGCGGCACCGGCAAGGAGCTGGTTGCCCACGCCTTGCACAAGCACAGCCCGCGTGCCAGCAAGCCCTTCATCGCCCTCAACATGGCCGCCATCCCAAAGGATCTTATTGAATCTGAACTGTTTGGCCACGAAAAGGGCGCCTTCACCGGGGCCAATGCCATTCGTCAGGGGCGATTCGAACAGGCCAACGGCGGCACCCTCTTCCTCGACGAGATCGGCGACATGCCACTGGATGTGCAGACCCGGCTGCTGCGGGTGCTGGCCGATGGCCAGTTCTATCGGGTCGGTGGACATCAGCCGGTGCAGGTGGATGTGCGGATCATCGCCGCCACCCACCAGAATCTGGAGAAACGGGTGGCCGATGGTGAGTTTCGTGAGGATCTCTTCCACCGCCTCAATGTCATCCGCATTCATATCCCCGCCCTGCGGGAGCGCCGCGAGGATATCCCCCAACTGGCCCGTCACTTCCTGCTGCGAGCGGCACGGGAGATGGGCGTCGAGTCCAAGAGCCTGCATCCGGAAACAGAGCGCTACCTGAGTCGATTGCCCTGGCCCGGCAACGTGCGCCAGCTGGAGAACGTCTGCCGCTGGCTTACCGTGATGGCGTCGGGACAGGAGATCCTGCTGGCGGATCTCCCCGCCGAGCTGCTCGCCCCCGAGCCGGAGGCGCACGCCTCGGGTGAGGTGACGGGCAACTGGCAGCAGTTGCTGCGCACCTGGGTGGCCACCCGGCTGGCCAGGGGGGAGGTGGATATACTGGCCGAGGCGCTGCCCCAATTTGAGAAGATACTGCTGGAGACGGCGCTGGAGCATACCCAGGGTCACAAACAGGAGGCGGCGCGTCTGCTGGGATGGGGGCGCAACACCCTCACCCGTAAACTCAAGGAGCTCGAACTCTAGCGGTCGAGACTTCCTAGCTGAAAGCGGGAGGCTTGGCCGCCCTGGCGGCGGTTTGCCGAGCGGCACGCCTCCAGCCCCTGCAGGCCACGCTGAATGAAGTCCGAGGTGTGGCCAACCAGGATGCCATTGCTGCGATAGAGGTTACGCTCCTGTGCCTCGAAGGGCTCACCACCGATCAGCAGTTCTCGCTTTCCGGCTCGCTCCTGCCACGCCAGGGGCAGAGTGAGATCACTGATCACCTCACCACTCTTGCATCCTTCACGCCAACGGGCTTCGTCGGCAAACGGCAGGAAGGAGATCTCGCGCCAGGAACCATCCTCGAACTCGACCCGATATCGCTGCAGGGCCAGATCGCACCCGCCCAGTGCCATCAACAACAGCCACCACCCTCTGTAACGCACCCTCTCTCTCCCTACTGCGGCGCCAAGGAGCCAGCATAAAGAATCCGCTCCCGTCGTGCACCCCTTACGGGTCGAACTATGATCACAAATAAACGATGGAGTGCCTATGAGAGAGCTGCTGCCTGTCTTTGTCTGGCTAGAGGAACACCCTGCCTGGACCCTCTTCACCCTGCTGCTGATGGCCGTTCATGCCCTGCGCAATCCGGCCCACAGGCGCGATCTCAAGTCCGCCTGCGGCCAAACGATGCTGGTCCTCATACTGGCCCTGCTGGTGCAGTTCCAGGGGGCCTGGCTGCGCCTGCCCCTCCCCGACAAGTGGCTGCACGAGTTGGTGACCCTCACCGCCGGCCTGGTCCTGATCCGCATCTGGGGGCTGCTCACTTTTCACCTCTTGCTCCCCCTCTTCCATGTGCGCGTTCCGCAGATCGTCGCCGACATAGTGATAACCCTGGCCTATGTGGGGTGGGCCCTCTACCGGCTCTACGCCTCCGGCCTCTCCCTCGGAGAAATCGTCACCACCTCGGCGGTGATCACCGCCGTCATCGCCTTCTCGATGCAAGATACCCTGGGCAACCTGCTGGCCGGGGTCTCGATTCAACTCGACGACTCCATCAGTCTGGGCGACTGGCTGATGGTCGACACAGTTCAGGGCCGAGTCGTACAGATCAACTGGCGAGCCACCACCATCGAGACCCGCAACTGGGAGACCGTGGTGATCCCCAACAGCCACCTGCTCAAACAGCGTTTCACCGTGTTGGGACGGCGCACCGGTCAGCCCCAGCAATGGCGGCGCTGGATCTGGTTCGATCTCTCCCTCGACACCCTGCCCACCCAGATCATCAGCCTGGTCGAACGTTCCCTGCGGGAGACCCGATTGCCCAACGTGGCCCACTGGCCCATGCCGGACTGCCTGCTGATGAACGTGGAAAATGGCATCGCCCGCTATGCGGTCCGCTACTGGCTGACGGATCTGGCGGCCGATGACCCCACCGACTCGGTGGTTCGCACCCTGATCGATGCGGCCCTGCGCCGCAACGATCGGCGTCTCACTCCCCCCATCTTTAATATCTTCATGGCCAAGGAGGAGAAACATCAGGATGCCCGCCACAAGCGCCACACCGCCGAGCGGATGGCGGTGCTGCAGCAACTTCCACTCTTCGCCATGCTGGAGGAAGAGGCGCTGTTACAACTGGCCGACCAGCTTAAATTCGCCCCCTTCGTCAACGGCGACATCATGCTGGCTCAGGGTGAGGTCACCCAGTGGTTGTTTGTACTGGTCAAGGGAGAAGCCGAGATGCTGATCGAGCAAGAGGGACGAACCCTGCTGCTGGGGAGACTGGGGGCGGGGGATTTCTTCGGCGAGTTGAGCCTGCTGACCGGGGAACCCAGCTCCTTTACGGTTAGGGCCCTGGGCACGGTGGAGAGCTATCGCATCAACCAGGCCATGTTCCAGTCGCTCTTCATGGCCAGAGAACACATGCTGCAGCCTCTCCACCAGGCCCTGACCCGGCGCCAGCAGGAGCAGGCCGATCTGCTGGCCCGCGAGGCCCATCAGCCGGTCCAGCCCCAGAGCCGGGATCTTCTCGACAAACTGCGCAGCTTCTTCGGGGTGAAATAGCTCAGAGCAACAGATCGGCCAGCTCGCTCAGGTGGGCGATCTCCACATCCGGCAGCTGGGCCGGACGGGGCAAGCCCCGATCGTTAAGCCAGGCGGTGCGCAGCCCATGACGACGGGCCCCCAGCAGATCGGTGACCGGGTGATCCCCCACGTGCAGCACCCGGGAAGCCGGCAGGCCGAGATCTCCCAGCGCCAGCTCGAAGAGATCCGGAAATGGCTTCATGCGCCGCCCGTTACCCGCCTGATGGACATGACGGAAATAGTGCGCCAACCCCGCCCACTCCAGATCCAGGTTGCCATTGGTGATGGCCACCAAAGGGTAGCGCCGCGCCAATCGGGTCAGCAGAGCATGAGTCTCGTCGCTCACCTCCACCTCGGAGCGCAGGGCTGTAAAGAGGGTAAAGACCTGCTCGGCCTCCCGGCGGGCCGGATCAGGAGCCATCCCCCCCAGCTCCAACCCGGCCTGCAGCTGCCGCCGCCGACAGAGGCTCACATCATGGGCCAGCGCCGGCTCGCGGGCCAGCAGACCGCGCTTGATATCGCGCCAGCGCTCACCATCCAGCATGGCGGTCTCCAGATACTGGCTGCGCATGTAGTCGACCATCCAGGCCTCGGCACGCGCCATGGTCGGACGGTTATCGTAGAGGGTGTCGTCGAGATCGAAGGTGATGGCCTCAACCGGCTGCCAGCGGCGATAGAAACGCATGGATGCTCCTGTCACTCGTCCTCCTCCCGGCTGCGCCTGGCGCGCGGATGAGCCTGGTCATATACCTTGGCCAGGTGCTGGAAGTCGAGGTGGGTATAGATCTGGGTGGTGGCCAGGTTGGCGTGGCCGAGCAACTCCTGTACCGCCCGCAGATCGCCGGAGGACTCCAGCATATGCGTGGCGAAGCTGTGGCGCAGTTTATGGGGATGGACGTGGGCGTCCAGCGCCTGGCGGTTGCCCCACTGATCGAGGCGCAGTTGCACCGAACGAGCCGTGATGCGCCGCTTCTGCTTCGACAGGAACAGGGCCGGCTCCTCCGGCTGGGCAAAGGCGGGACGCATGGCCAACCACTTGCCGAGCCACTCCACCGCCATGCGACCAACCGGCAGCAAGCGCTCCTTGCTCCCCTTGCCGGTGACCCTCACCTGGCGCTCGTCGAGCTTGAGATCCACCAGATCGAGTCCCACCAGCTCGGAGAGGCGCAGACCGCTCGAGTAGAAGAGCTCCATCATGGCGCGATCGCGCACCGCCAGCGGGTCCTGCTCGTCGATGGCGAGCAGCTGATAGACCTGATCCACATCGAGATTCTTGGGCAGCGGGCGTCCCTGCTTGGGAGCCTGAACTCCCCGTGCCGGATTGGCAGCGAGACGGCCGTGGCGCACCAGCCAGTCGCACAGGCTGCGCAGGGCCGACAGCTTGGCGGCCAGGGTGCGCGGCACCAGGCCCTCCTTGTGCAATCGGGTAAGCAGGCTGCGCACCTGGCTCCCCTCGAGGCGTGACCAGTCGTCGATACCGAATGCCGCCACCCGCTCGGCCATCTGTTCGAGATGGCGCCGATAGTTATCGCGGGTGTGCGGGCTGAGCTGGCGCTCCACCCGCAGGAACTCGAGAAAGGCCTCGATGTCGGCCAGCAGGGCAGGCGCCGGTTCAGCCACGGAGCAACTCGGGCAAACGCAGCTGCAACAGTCGACCAAGCTGGCCGAGCAGCAGGGTATCGTTGTGGGGTGAGAAGTGGCCCGGGTCCGAGCTGGCAAAGGCGAGAATGCCGAGATCCCCCAGGCGAAGCAGGGCCACCGAGTTGACCAGCACATCCAGGCCAAACAGGGCCTGTTTCTCCCCCTGACTCAGACGCCCCTGATAGCACTCCTGCCCCGGCAGCCGGGTTGCCAGCAGCGCATCCAGCTGGCGACCATCGGCCATAAACAGCCGCAGCCCCTCGGGCAGTGTCACCTGACGCGGATTGAGCCAGAGTCGCACCGAGGTGAGCCTCAGCTGTTGCACAAAGGCCCGGGCCAGCAGACGGCTCAGATCGAACAGATCGCAGCAGGCAAACAGTTCGGCATAGACCTCGGCATAGCAGCGAAAGAGACGCTCGTTCTGGCTCGCCACCTGCATCAGCTCGGTGATCTCCTGCTCTAGCTGGTCGATTCGCTCACGCTGGCGCCCCAGTTGCAGCTCTACCAGTGAGACACTGCCCCGGCGATCGTGGGGGATGCGCAGCCTGTCGAGCAGCAGAGGGTGGCGCAGAAAGAATTCCGGGTGCCGGGAGAGGTACTCCAGTACCTGACTCTCGTCGATCCCGCTCTCTTGCCATCTGGGTTCACTCATATCTCTATCTGTCCATCAAAGACGTGTTCGGCCGGCCCCGTCATATAGACGGGAGCACCCGGCCCCTTCCAGGCGATCTGCAGATCCCCGCCCGGCAGTGAGACCCTGACCCGCTCCTTGAGCTTGCCCTGGCTCATGCCGATAACGGCGGCGGCGCAGGCTCCCGTACCGCAGGCGAGCGTCTCGCCGGCACCACGCTCGAACACTCGCAGCTTCACTTCACCGGCGTTGATCACCTCCATAAAGCCCACGTTGACCCGTTCGGGGAAACGCTCATGACGCTCCATCAACGGGCCCAGGATCTCGACGGGGGCATCGGCCACCGAGGGGACCTCGATGACGCAGTGGGGATTCCCCATGGAGACGGCGCCGCACATGACGGTATGCTCTCCGGCACGCAGCAGATAGGTCTTCTCGGCCTTCTGGGCCCGAAACGGGATGCGCCCCGGCTCAAACTGGGGCACCCCCATGTTGACCGTCACCTGATTACCCTGCTCGAGCTGCAGCACAATCTTGCCGCGTGCCGTGCTGACCGCGATACGATCCTTGTTGGTGAGCCCCTTGAGACGCACGAAACGGGCGAAGCAACGGGCCCCGTTGCCACACTGCTCCACCTCGGAGCCATCGGCATTGAAGATGCGGTAGTGAAAGTCCTGCTCCGGATCGTAGGGGGGCTCCACCAGCAGCAGCTGATCGAAGCCGATACCAAAGTGACGGTCGGCCAGGCGCTTGATCACCTCGTTGCTGAGGAACACCTTCTGAGTGACGCTGTCGACCACCATGAAGTCATTACCCAGCCCATGCATCTTGGAAAATTCAATCAGCATCAGGGATTCCGTTATTGCGGCAGCGGCTGTTCGCCCTGCCAGAGTTGTTCGAGGCGCTCGCGCTCGCGCACCAGATAGGCCCGCTCCCCGTCCACCATCACCTCGGCGGCCCGCGGGCGGGTGTTGTAGTTGGAAGACATGACGAAACCATAGGCGCCTGCCGAGCGCACAGCCAGCAGGGAACCCTCGGCGATGGCCAGCTCCCGCTCCTTGCCGAGGAAGTCACCGGTTTCACAAACCGGGCCAACCACGTCGTAGAGGGCGCGGGGGTATGCGGCACGGCTGTCGACCTCGATGATGTTCATCCAGGCCCCGTAGAGGGAGGGGCGCAGCAGATCGTTCATCCCCGCATCGATCAAGGCGAAGTTGCGGCTATCACCGGGCTTGAGGTACTCGACCCGGGTCAACAGCACGCCGGCATTGGCGGCGATGGCCCGCCCCGGTTCGAACAGTATGGTCAGGTTGCGGCCCGCCAGCTTCTGCTTGAGGGCACTGGCATAGTCGCTCGGATGGGGTGGCTGCTCGGCGCCATAGTTGACCCCCAGCCCGCCCCCCACATCCAGGTGGTGGATATGGATCCCCTCCACCGCCAGTTCATCGATGAGGCGCAGCAGCTTGTCGGTGGCCTCCATGAAGGGGGCCAGTTCGGTGAGCTGGGAGCCGATGTGGCAATCCACCCCCTTGATCTCGATATGGGCCATGGCCGCCGCCTTGCGGTAGATAGCCGGTGCCAGCTCGATGGGAATCCCAAATTTGTTCTGTTTGAGCCCGGTCGAGATGTAGGGATGGGTACCGGCATCGATGTCCGGGTTGACCCGCACCGAGACGGGGGCCTTGTGCCCCATCTCGCCGGCCACCCGGTTCAGACGCTCCAGCTCCGCCTCGGACTCGAGGTTGAAGCAGAAGATCTGCTTCTCGAGGGCGAAGCGCATCTCTTCCTCGCTCTTGCCCACACCGGAGAAGACCACCTTGCGGGGATCGCCGCCGGCGGCCAGCACCCGGGCCAACTCACCACCCGAGACGATGTCAAAGCCAGAGCCCAGGCGCGCCAGCACATTGAGCACCCCCAGGTTGGAGTTGGCCTTGACCGCATAGCAGATGAGGTGGGGAATATCGCCGGCAGCGGCGTCGAAGGCGCGCCAGTGGCGCTCCAGGGTGGCACGGGAGTAAACGTAGAGCGGGGTGCCGTGGGCGGCGGCCAGATCGGCCAGCAGACACTCTTCTGCCTTCAGCTGGCCAGCGGTGTCATAGTTAAAGTGATCCAAGGGGGTCCTTCCTTTAGTTCTGCTCGGCTCCCGTGGCAGGCTTCTCATCACTCTGCGCGGGTTGCGCCGCCGGCGCCTGCGCTTGTGGCTGCTCGGGGGGAGGCGGCATGTAGAGCGGCCCCTTGAGCCCACAGGCGGTCAGTCCCAGACAGAGGAGAGTGGCCACGAGGCCCTTGGCGAGCTGGATTGTCATAAAGGTTCGCTGTGAAAATAATTTCGGCCCTCTATAATCGCACTCACATTGTTAAAAGCAACAGGATAAACCGATGAAGGATCACGAGTATCACGCCCTGGTAGATGCCTTTTTCCAGTACGTCGAAGACACGGTGGACGAGCAGTATCCGGACATCGACTGCGAGCGTGCCGGCGGCATCCTGACCCTGGTCTTCGAGAACAAGACCAAGGTGATCCTGAACAAGCAGGAGCCCCTGCACCAGATCTGGGTCGCCACCCGGGAAAACGGCTACCACTTCGATCTGCAGGGAGATAGCTGGATCGATAACCGCTTTGGCAACGAGCTCAAGGCCCTGCTTGGCAAGGCTTGCAGCGACCAGTCCGGCGAGCAGGTCACCTTCCCGTGATCGATCTGCACCCAACGGGCGCTCGCCATGCCATCATCTGGCTGCACGGCCTCGGTGACTCCGGCGCCGGCCTCGCCCCCCTGGTGGAGGCCCTGGCCCTGCCGGCCGAGCCGCCCATCCGCCACCTGCTGCCCGATGCCCCCGAGCGTCCGATCACCATCAACATGGGCTATCGCCTGCGCGCCTGGTATGACATCGAGAGCTTCGACGACATTGCCAGGCGCGCCATCGAACCCCATGTGCGTGAGAGTGCCAGCCGCATCCAGGTCCTCATCGAGCAGCTGATGACCGAAGGGTTCACCCCAGACCGCATCCTGCTGGCCGGCTTCTCCCAGGGTGGGGTCATCGCCTCCTTCACCGCCCTGCGCCTGCCGGTCACCCTGGCTGGCCTGCTCTGCCTGTCGACCTACCTGGCGGCACCCGATGCCTTGATGGGCGAGGTGACCGAGGCGGCCCGAGCAACACCAGTCTGCTATATGCACGGCCTCTATGACGATGTGGTGCCCCTGTCGCTGGGCTGGGAGGCCAAGGGACGTCTCGAGCAGGCGGGCCTCACCCCCGAGTGGCACGAGTACCCCATGCGCCACGAGATCTGCATGCCTCAACTCGGCGATCTGCGCGCCTGGTTACTGGCACGGCTTGCCACCTGAACGAAAAGGGCCTGCGATTGCAGGCCCTTCTTCTTGCTCAACCCACCTCGCGGGCGGGTCCCTGGGTGCGATAGGGGATCACCTGCTGCTCTCCACTCTGGGTGATGATTTCGTAGAACTGGGGCAGGTTGAAGTTGATGAACTGGCCATCATCGCTGAAGCGCTCATGGCTCGAGGTATAGAAGCGGTTGACTCCCTGTACCAGCTCCTCCTTGTTGCCGGCGAAGTGCTGGTAGACCTCGACCCGATTGGCCTCGTCCAGGATATAGATGTTGAAGCCACTGCCCTGATTTTCGAAGAAGAACTGCACCAATCCCTCGCTGGCGTAGGCATCGACGATGGCCGGCAGATGCTGGCTATGGGTCTTGTCCAGACGCAGGGGCAGATGATCAAGCTTGTTGTGGGAGATGTGGCGATAGAAGTCCACCGCGTTCTCCAGCTTCTTGACCGAGACACCGCGGCGCTCGAAGAAGATGCCGTACTTCTCCTGTCCAAGGGCCAGGGTCTTGACCAGGCGCGGCTTGTCACGGGCCAGCCGCAGCTCGATGCACTCCGCCATCAACTGCTGGAAACGCGCCCGCACCAGAGAGCGGAAGTGCTGGCTGTAGCAGAACACCTCGATCCGCTCGGGGGCCGCGGCATCCTGGTGCATCTTGCCGAGTATGGTGGTGAGGGCATCGACCACGGCCTCCTCCCCCCGGAAGTGGAGGGTGCGGATCTCGCTCCAGGAGTTGCGATAGACCAGATCGATGGTACCCACCAGGCACTCCTGGTTGCGGCCAAAGGAGAAGATGTCCGCTGTATTGGCATCAAACTCGATCACCTGGCCGACCCAGTGGCTCGACGGATCCACCTCCAGATTGAGGAAGATCGCCAACTGGCGGATCTCGCAGGGCCGGCTCAGGGCCAGGTTACTGGCGGCCGGGTACTTGACCGGGAAGGTGTTGGAGAGATCGCGGCAAAACTGATGCAGGTTGTCGATGTGCAGGTCCGATCCCTGGTTGAAGAGATGGACCCGACTCTGGGTCGTCATCAGCCCGTTGAAGTAGCTCCAGGCCACCAGCTTGCTGATGTAACCGTTATATTCGAGGGGGGCGCGACCTATGATGTCGCCCGGCTCAAGGGAATGCTTATAGAGGTACCAACCGGCCCGGTTGAGACGACCGTGGGGCACCTGAATGAAGCTGAGATCAGGCTCGCCCAAATCCGGGGCAATCTTGAGGTTGATGCGCTGCACCTTGCCCGGCAGGCTCTCGAAGGCGGCGTAGAGCTTGCGCGACAGGATGCCGATGTCTTCCGGGTTGATCGACTCGCTGATGTTGTTGCGGCGGGCAAACAGGATGAGATTGCGGTAGCTCTGCATCAGGGCTTCCAGCAGCTCCGCATAGGCCACCTTCACCTCACCCACCTTCCAGTCACGCCGATGATCCAGGTGGCGGATCTTCTCCTCACTCCAGCCCCAGTAGGAGACCAGCTGCACCAGCTGCTCACGGCGCCAGGTGGGGCCGTGATCACTCAGTCCGTCGCACACCTTGAGATAGAAACAGCGGCGTACCAGATCGAGCCGCTGCATGTCCCCGATGGACTTGAGGTAGTTGGTCACCTTGTCGAGCATCAGGCAGTAGCCATCGAGGCGATAACTCATGCCCTCGTTGTGCTGGAACCAGCGTTTGCTCTCGACAGACAGCAGCTTGGTCTCGGGGTACTCGTGGGAGTAGGCCTCCATCAGCACCGTCTTGAGCACCGCCTTGTAGGGAGAGTCGATCCCCTTGTAGAGCTGCCACAGGGCCGAGCCGAAATACTCTTCCGCAGGAATACGATTAAACGAGCCCAGATCGAGCCACTCGTCGGGGTTGAGCGCCCCACTGCGAAACAGGGAAGCCACATAGTCGTCGTAGTGCTCATCCTGTTCGAGGGGCACCAGATACCAGAGCAGCCGCTTGCCCGCCAGACACATGGCGCTGCGGTAAAACTCGTCGAGCAGCAGCAGGTGCTGGGCGCTGCCACAACTCTCCCCTTCCATCTCGGCACTGTTGGACTGACGGAACTTGTTCTCGGGGATCAGGAAGAAGTTGACCTCGGTCCCCCGTTGCTCTGCCCAGCGCGACAGGAGCAAGCACTTGTGCTCCAGCATCTCCAGCCGCTCGCTGTCCAGCGCCGCCGAGTGGCAGACCCAGATGTCGAGATCAGAGTGACAGCACTGTCCGATGGAGGAGGTACTCCCCATGGTGTAGAGGCCAAGAATCGAACACTCGGTCGTGGCAAGCCCCCCGCTGCAGTGGGCCGTCAGACAGATGTCGTCGATGAAGGATTGTTGTTCACCGTTGGGAATAAAGTGGCAAATGCCATGAGGAACACGGCCGGAGACATAACCAGGCAACAGGGGGTGATTAAAATGCAGCAAGACGGGAAGCAGGTGAAAGACCTGCTGCCCGTAACGACTCATGATGCCCAGCGCCCGTTCTGTCTTGAGCCGATTCAGCTCATCGTAGCGGCGAACAAGCGTCTCCAGATTTGCGAGCAAAGACCTGCCTTTGTACCTGATGGAAATGACGTCAACCCGAATGTAACGTCACGAAACTGTGATCATGTTAACAATGCAATTCATGGTGGTAAACAAGGGGGCGGGCTATCGGGAAATAATTTCTTACCGAGGGTTAACAGGTTTCATAAGAAAGCGATAAAAGCATTTTTATTCATATACTTAACAGACGTATAGAGGGGAATGGAAATTATTACCAACTGGCGCAGTTTGGGGAGGATCCCGCTTTTCCCCCCTCGCTCATGAAAGCCTGCCGAAAGGGTGATAAGATCGTTTTCCTTGTAAAAACGATGCAACAGATTGATATGTCGGTCAGAACCCTGAGAATCGCCACCCGCAAAAGCCCCCTGGCCCTGTGGCAGGCCAATTTCGTCAAGGCACAGTTGGAGGCCATCCACCCCGACCTGCAGGTGGAGCTGGTCCCTATGAGCACTCAGGGTGACAAGATCCTCGACACCCCGCTGGCCAAGGTCGGTGGCAAGGGGCTCTTCGTCAAGGAGCTCGAAACCGCCATGCTCGAAGGGCGGGCCGATATCGCCGTCCACTCCATGAAAGACGTGCCGGTGGAGTTCCCCGAGGGTCTTGGCCTGCATACCATCTGCGAGCGGGAAGACCCCCGTGATGCCTTTGTTTCCAACCACTTTGCCACCCTGGATGCCCTGCCCCTCGGCGCCGTTGTCGGTACCTCCAGCCTGCGTCGTCAGTGCCAACTGAGGGCCAGCCGACCGGACCTGGTGATCCGGGATCTCCGGGGCAACGTCAACACCCGCCTCGCCAAGCTCGATGCCGGTGAGTATGACGCCATCATATTGGCCGCTGCCGGTCTCAAACGGCTGGAGATGGCGCACCGCATCACCGCCTTTATCGAGCCGGAGCAGAGCCTGCCGGCCAACGGCCAGGGCGCCGTCGGGATCGAATGCCGACTGAATGACGACGCCGTCAAGGCACTGCTGGCCCCCCTCGAACATGCCGAGACCCGCACCCGGGTACTGACCGAGCGGGCCATGAACCGCGCCCTGCAGGGGGGATGTCAGGTCCCTATCGGTGCTTACGCCCTGGTTGAGGGGGATCAAATCTGGCTACGCGGCCTGGTCGGCAGCCCGGATGGCAGCCAGATGCTGCACGACGAGATCCGCGGTCCCCTGGCCGATGGCGAGTCGCTCGGTGAGGCCTTGGCAGAGCGTCTGCTGGCTGCCGGTGCCGACCGCATCCTGGCCGAGGTCTACGGCGCATGACGCCCCTGGTGGTGCGCCCACGTCCCCAGGCCGATGCCCTGGCGGCGCGGCTGCGCGCCGCCGGTCACTCCCCCCTGGTACACCCTCTGCTCGAGTTGCGGCCGGGGGACGACCTGACGCACCTTCCCCATCAACTGCAACAGGCCGAGATCGTCATCGCAGTGAGCCGTCATGCGGCACTGTTCGCTCGGGACTTTCTGTTGCAAACTGGTCAGACCTGGCCGAATATCGATTACTTTGCCGTCGGCGAGGCGAGCGCAGAGGCGCTGCGAGAGAGTGGCGTTCCCGCACTCTGGCCGGATGATCCGCGCAGCGAGGGGCTGCTCGCACTGCCCGGCCTGCATCGGATCGCCGGCAAGCGTGTCCTGATCCTGCGCGGCAACGGCGGGCGTGAACTCATCGCCGACACCCTGCGCGAGCGGGGTGCCGACGTCACCTGCCTGAGCGTCTATCGTCGCCACTATCCCGCCCAGGACGGTGAGGCCCTCTGCCAGGAGTGGCAACATGCCGGTCTCGACAGCCTGCTGGTCACCAGCGGCGAACTGCTCGAGACCCTGCTGGCCCTGGTACCGGCCCATTATCGGGAGTGGCTGCTGCGACTCCCCCTGTTTGTACCCAGCCCGCGTATCGCCGAGCAGGCGGCGCAGGCCGGGTTTCTCGACATAACGACAGCCCGGGGGGCCGACCATGACGCTCTGCTCGCGGCCCTGGAACTGAGGAAGATGCAATGACAGAAGAACAGAAGCAGCCCGCAACAGCCCAAGAGGCCCCGACAGAGAGCCAGCAAGCCGCTCAACCCCGATCCGGTGGCGGGCGGGCAGGTCTGGTACTGGGTAGCCTGGCCATCGCCCTTACCCTGGGACTGACCGGCTGGACCTATGTGCACGGTCATCAGCGCGGGGTGGCTCAACAGGCCGAGATGGCCAGCCTCAAGAGCCAGCTGAGCAGCGCAAGCGGCGAGCTGGATGCCCTGAAGGCGGCCCTGTCACAGGATCAACAGGGGCAGCAGAAGAACCTGCAGCTGCTGCAAAGCGAGATGAGCAGCCTGCAGAGCCGGGTGCTGGATCTCAACGAGAAGCGCCCCAACGACTGGCTGCTGGCCGAGTCCGAATACCTGGTACGCATGGCGGGTCGCAAGCTCTGGCTGGAGCACGATCTGGTCTCCGCCGTCACCATGCTGGCCAACGCCGATGAGCGCATCAAGGCCCTCGGCGATCCCAGCCTGATGCCGATCCGCAAGGCCATGGCCGAGGACATCGCCAAGCTAAAAGCCCTGCCGACGCTGGACCGTGAGGGACTGACCCTGAAACTGGCCGCCCTCTCCGATCAGATTGACCTGCTGCCCATGAATGCGGTCGCCATGCCCGAGACGGTCGGGCAGGCCGACCAGGCCGTCAGCGGCAAGCTGGATGACTGGCAGAGCAACCTGAAGAAGAACTGGGTCCACTTCACCGAGAACTTCGTCACCATCCGTCGCCGTGACGGCGCTGTGGAGGCGCTGCTCTCTCCCCAGCAGGAGATCTACCTGCGCGAGAACCTCAAGACCAAGCTGCTGCAGGCCCAGTTGGCCGTCTATCGGGAGCAGCAAGATCTCTACGCCGACAGCCTGGAGAAGGCCCAACGCTGGGTGAAGCAGTACTTCAATCAGGAAGACAGCGCCACCCGCTACGTGCTGGCCGAGATCGACAAGCTCAAGGATGAGCAGATCCAGTTCAATTATCCGGAGCGTCTCCAGACCCAGGCCCTGCTCGAGCAGGTCCTCAACGATCGCCTGCAGCGCCTGCTGGCCGGCCACTGATAGGGGGTTTCATGGTACGCATCATTCTTATCGTCGCCGCCCTCATCGCCGGACTGGTCTTCGGTCCCGAGGCAGCGGGCAACAAGGGCTATGTACTGATCGCCCTGGGCAACTACACGGTGGAGAGCTCGGTCACCAGTCTGGTGCTGCTCGCCATCCTGCTCTACGGAGCGCTGCTGCTGCTTGAATGGGTGCTGGTACGCCTGCTGCGCCTGCGCCGCAACACCGCCGGCTGGTTTGGCAAACGCCGTCGCAGCAAGGCCAACCAGCAGACCGTCGCCGCGACCCTGGCCATGGCCGAGGGCCACTACGGCCAGGCCGAGAAGCTGCTGGTCAAGAGCGCCCGCAACAGCGATACCCCCCTGCTCAACTACCTGAGCGCCGCCAAGGCGGCCCAGGCCCGCGGAGACGAGAGTCGCCGGGATCAGTATCTGCAACTGGCTCAGCAGGAGAACCCCAAGGCCGAACTGGCCCTGACCCTGACCCAAACCCAGTTGCAGATAGAGCAGGAGCAGTACGAGCAGGCTCTGGCGGCCCTGGAGCCCATCTACGCCCTGCAGCCACGCCATCCCATGGTACTGGAGCAGTTGATGCAGATCCGCCGGGCCCGCCGCGAATGGACGGCTCTCATCGAGCTGCTGCCGACTCTGCGCAAGGTGGGACGCCTGTCACCCGCTCGTGAGGAGGCGTTGCTCGAAGAGGCCTGGAGCGCTCGCCTGGAAGAGGCGAGCGGACAGCTCGACACCCTGCGCCCGGTGTGGCTCGAGATGCCGCGCAAGTTGCGCCAGCAGCCTCCCTTGCTGCTCACCTATGGCCGCTATCTGCGGGCCTTGGGAGCCGAGAGCGAGGCCGCCGAACTCTGGCTCGATGCCCTGCGCAAGGAGAACTCTCCCCTGCTGCTGGCCGAGCTGCCGCGCCTCAAGCTGGATAACTACCAGACGATGCTGGTGCAGCTGCGCAAGATGCAGGATCAGCCTGGCGCGCGCGCCGCCCTGGGCCAGATAGCGCTGCTGGCCGGCCAACTGGAGGAGGCTCAGCCCCTGCTCGAAGCCGAGTTGGCCAGCCAGCCGAGCGCCGCCGTCTACCACGCGCTGGCCCGGATCATGGAGCAGCGACGCCTCACCAACAAGGCCAACGAGTACTACCGACAGGCCCTGGCCCTCGCGCTGGGCTAACCCGCGAAATGATCGAGGCCACCCCCGGGGTGGCCTCTTCATATGGTCTTGTGATCGACCGCTTGTCTTCAGATTGTGTTATCCGTCTTGGCTGATTGCTCTATGGTGCCCTCCTTGCGCCTTCACGCTAGAAATGCCAGTGCCTGTGCTGCATCGCCTTCAAGCCATGTTGCGCCGTGATGTTGGCGCACTTGGGATACTCGGCCATGAAATGAACCAGCCCCTGTGCAATTTGCAGGCGCAGGGAACCGAGTGGCTCGTGCCAGGCATGCAGGCAGAAATGCCCTGGGATCAACACCCCCTGGTAGGCTTGCAGCAGCTCGTCTGGCCAGGGTTCCAGTTCGGGGCCATGCTGACAGAGGTAGTAGGCGGCGGGTTCTCTTGCATAGATAAACTGGACCTTGGCCAAATCACGTTGGCTGAGCGCCTGATTGCCGATGTGGCAGGTCAGATGTTTTCCGCTATCCAGATCGATGAAGTGTCCCCGTTGCCGACAGGCGATGATGCGGTACCAAGGGAGCACAGAGGTGGCCGCATAGCCCCCCAGCTCCTGTTCGAGCCAGTGCCGGCATTCGGGGGTCTGAACCAGCTCCTGCATGGATCTGAGCTGCTCCAGGATTGCACCCGACGGCTTGCTAGCGACTCCCGCACCCATGATGCACCTCCTTGCACCTAGCCCCGAAAGAAGTATGAGCCCATGACCGTCGTCGGGCCAGCTCACACTTTGATCGAAATTAACTCAGAGGTTGTTTTTTATTCACATCTGTTCTATTGCGTCTAGCCAACCAGATAAGTGCCTGTTCCAAAAGCGATATGAGTCCCCTCCTCGTTGTGAAGCTCCATCCGGGCCACCGCTACCTTGCTGCCGGCACGGATGATGTGGGCGGTGGCGATAAACTCTGTACCCCGCCCCGGCCTCAGGTAATCCACACGCAGGTCTATGGTGCCGAGGCGGGAGAAGCGCTCCTTGAGGTAGCTCGGCGAGAACTCCTCCAGCTCGTCGATGCAGGAGGCGGCCACTATCATGCCGCCGGCCACGTCGAGCAGGCTGGCGGTGACTCCCCCGTGCAATATGTTGTGAAAGGGGTTGCCGATCAGCTTGTCGTCCATGCGGATGCGCAGCTCAACCCGCTCGAAGTCATAGTGAGTCACCTCCATGCCGAGCAGCCGGTTAAACGGCATCTTCTCGGCAAACAGGTTGGCGATGCCGCTTAAGGCCATCTTCTTGAGCATCTGCTTCATTTCCGTATCCCTGGAGTAAAGACTCCAGCCAGTCTGCAACAGGGTATTAACATTAGCAATCGCGGTTTATTGTGCCGGCCCCCTGCTTTAGAATGGCGACCCCAAAGGAGAGAACATGACCGCCATCGCCGAGACCCTGCCCGATACCCCCCTCGCCCTGCTGCAGGCGGTATTCGGCTACCAGCAGTTCAGGGCCGGCCAACAGGAGATCATCGAGCAGGTGCTGGCCGGGCGCGACGTGCTGGTGCTCAAGCCCACCGGCGGCGGCAAGTCCCTCTGCTATCAGGTGCCGGCCCTGCTGCGTGCCGGCCTCGGGGTGGTGGTCTCCCCCCTTATCTCCCTGATGAAGGATCAGGTCGACACCCTGCGCGCCAACGGGGTGGCCGCCGCCTACCTCAACTCGGCCCTGAGCCGCGAAGAGATGGTGCAGGTCTTCGCCGCCATGCGCCACGGGGAGATCAAGCTGCTCTACGTCGCCCCCGAGCGGCTGCTTCAACCCGATTTTCTGGAACGACTGGCGGAGCTTCCCCTCTCCCTGTTCGCCATCGACGAGGCCCACTGCGTCTCCCAATGGGGGCACGACTTCCGCCCCGAGTATGCGGCCCTGGGCCGGCTCAAACAGTGGTTCCCGAATGTGCCGGTGATCGCCCTCACCGCCACCGCCGATGAAGCGACCCGGCAAGACATGCTGACCCGCCTGGCTCTGCACGACCCCTTCATCCATATCGCCAGCTTCGATCGCCCCAACATTCGCTACAGCCTGGTGGAGAAGTTCAAGGGGGCAGAGCAGCTGCTGCGCTACGTGCAAAGCCAGAAGGGCAACTGCGGCATCGTCTACTGCTCGAGCCGCAACCGGGTGGAAGAGGTGGCCGAGCGATTGGCCCGCCACGGCTGCAAGGCGGCCCCCTATCACGCCGGCCTGCCTCTGGAGCTGCGTCAGCAGACCCAGGACGCCTTCCTGCGCGACGACATCGAGATCGTGGTCGCCACCGTCGCCTTCGGCATGGGGATCGACAAACCCAACGTGCGTTTCGTGGTGCACTACGACATCCCCAAGAACATCGAGTCCTACTATCAGGAGACCGGCCGCGCCGGCCGCGACGGATCACCCTCCGAGGCGGTGCTGCTCTACGACCCGGCAGACATAGGCCGGGTGCGGCTACTGCTCGAGAATATCGAGAACCCGCAACAGCTACAGGTGGAGCAGCACAAGCTCAACGTCATGGCGGCCTTCGCCGAGGCCCAGACCTGCCGTCGTCAGGTGTTGCTCAACTACTTCGGGGAATACCTGGACAAGCCGTGCGGCAACTGCGACGTCTGCCTCGACCCGCCCAAGACCTATGACGGCACCGAGGACGCGCAGAAGGCGCTCTCCTGCGTCTGGCGGGTCGGCCAGAGCTTCGGCATGGGGTACGTGGTGGAGGTACTGCGCGGATCCCTGAACCAGCGTATTCGCGACCATGGTCACGACAAGCTCTCCACCTACGGCATCGGCAAGGAGCACAGCGCCGAGCACTGGCAGAGCGTGCTGCGCCAGCTCATTCACAAGGGGCTGCTGACCCAGAACATCACCCGCAACATGGTGCTGCAGCTGACAGAGGCGGCGCGCCCGGTGCTGCGCGGCGAGCTCGCCCTGGAACTGGCCGTGCCGCGGGTGCAACCCATCTCAAGCCGCAAGGAGAAGCGCAGCCGCCTCGATATCGGCAACTACGACCGCCGCCTCTTCAAGGAGCTCAAGGGGCTGCGCAAACAGATCGCCGAGGAGGAGGAGGTGCCGCCCTACGTGGTCTTCAACGATGCCACCCTGATGGAGATGGCCGAGGCGATGCCGATGACCGAGCGCGATCTGCTGGCCATCAACGGCGTCGGCCAGCGCAAGCTGGAGCGCTTCGGCGACGCCTTCATGGAACTCATCATCGACTACTGTCGACGCTGACCCGTCAGGGCTTGAGCGAGGCGTACCAGGCTGCCAGGTTCTCGATGTCGGCATCCGACAGCGGCTTGGCCATGGGAGCCATCACCGGATCCTGACGCTGGCCATCCCGAAATGCCTTGAGCTGTTTGGCGGTGTACTGGGCACTCTGCCCTGCCAGATGGGGATAGCCGGGGATCATGGCCTTGCCCTCCACCCCATGACAGGCGGCACAGACCACGGCCTTGGCCTTGCCGGCCTCCGCATCGGCGGCCAACGCCGGCAGGGTGGTAACGAGAAGAGCCAGGGCGAGATACTTCATGATGATTCCCTTTACAATCGGACACAGAGAAGCGCCAGTATAGGGAGTCGGTGCCGGCCGGGGCAGAGTCGCAAGGAGCAAATGTGAAGCTGAACAATACTTTTTCCACCGAACTGCCCTGGGCCTGCGAGCCGGTCGCCCCGACGCCGCTGGTCGGGGCCCGCCTGCTGCACCTCAACCGCCCCTTGCTCGGCGAGCTGGGGCTGACCGGGGTGAGCGAGGCCGACTGGCTCGCCTGCTGCGGCCAGGGGCATATGCTGCCCGGCATGGCGCCGGTGGCCCAGGTCTACGCCGGCCATCAGTTTGGCAGCTATGTGCCGCGTCTGGGTGACGGCCGTGCCCTGCTGCTCGGCCAGCAAGAGGCGCCGGACGGCCAGCTGTGGGACCTCCACCTCAAGGGAGCCGGCAAGACCCCCTTCTCCCGCTTCGGTGACGGCCGCGCCGTGCTGCGCTCATCGATCCGCGAATACCTGGCAAGCGAGGCGCTGCATGCCCTCGACATCCCAACCACCCGCGCCCTGGTGCTGGTCGGCAGCGATGAAGAGGTCGTGCGCGAGACCCTGGAGCCGGGTGCGACCGTGCTGCGCACCGCCCCAAGCCACCTGCGCTTCGGTCACATCGAATATTTCGCCTGGAGCGGTCAGGGAGAGCGAATCCCCGCCCTGCTCGACTATTTGCGCGTTCACCACTTCGACGGTATGGACGATGCCGGCCTGTTTGCCGAGGTGGTGCGCCGCACCGCCCGACTGATTGCCCGCTGGCAGGCGGCCGGCTTCACCCACGGGGTACTCAACACCGACAACATGTCCCTGCTCGGGCTCACCATCGACTACGGCCCCTACGGCTTTATTGACCGCTATGTGCCCGACTTCGTCTGCAACCACACCGACACGATAGGCCGCTACGCCCTCGATCAGCAGCCGGCGGTGGGCTACTGGAACCTGCAAAAGCTCGCCCAGGCCCTGGCCGGCCACCTACCCGGCGAGACCTTGCAACGGGGGCTGGCAAGCTATGAGCAGACCCTGATGCTGGAGTACTCGACCCTGATGCGCCATCGCCTCGGCCTGCAGAGCTGGGAAGAGGAAGACCCGGCCCTGTTCCGTCGCCTGTTCCTGCTGCTGGCCCGGGATGGTGTGGACTATCACCTCTTCCTGCGTCGCCTCGCCCGCGTGACGCTCAGTGGCGAACTCCCTCCCCTCCTGCTCACCCTGCTGCCGGAACATCCGGAGTGGCTCGACTGGATGGCCGACTATCGGGCCCGGCTCGAGCGCGAGGGGAGCCTGGATGCCGAGCGAGCCCGCCGCATGGAGGGGATCAACCCCAAGTATGTGCTGCGCAACGCCCTGGCCCAGCGAGCCATCGACGCCGCCGAAGCGGGGGATATGGCCCCCTTCGAGCGGTTGTTCGAGGTGCTGCGCCACCCCTTCGACGAGCAGCCGGAAGCCGACGATCTGGCCACACCGGCTCCGGACTGGTATCAATGCACCACCCTGTCGTGCAGCAGCTGAGGAACGCGCCATGTGGCATCTGGACAAGCAAGACCCGGTAAGCGGCAGCCTGCTACTCACCCACCCCGGTCTCGATGAGGCCAGCTTCCCGGCCCTGGCCCCCACCCTGCTGGCTGCCTGGGAACTGCGTCTGGTCGAGCGGGAACAAGGGGCGGATCGCCACTGCTGGGTGGTGGATTTCGAGGGGAGCAAGCTGCTGCTGCAATACGAACACTATGGCGAGGTGTGCTGGCTGGAAGTCTGCCACCCCGATGATCGCCCACTGCTCGACTGGCTGGCACGCCATCAGGCTGCTCAAGGATTGCACTCTGGAGGCGAGGGGGTATAATCCTGCCCCTCGAATTGCCGCCATGGTGGCGGCATGGGTTCCCTAACCCCATTAACCAAAAAGGTCACAACGTGAATCTGACCCCTTATCAGTACCAGACGGCCCTGATCCGTCTCTCTCTCTTCCACATCCTGATCATCGCGAGCAGCAACTATCTGGTGCAGCTGCCGATCACTATCTTCGGCTTCCACACCACCTGGGGTGCATTCAGCTTCCCCTTCATCTTCCTGGCCACCGATCTCACGGTGCGAGTCTTCGGTGCACCCCTGGCCCGCAAGATCATCCAGCTGGTGATGTTGCCGGCACTGGCTGTCTCCTATGTGCTCTCGGTGCTCTTCTTCGAGGGGCAGTATCAGGGCTTCAATCAGCTCGCCGTGTTCAACCTGTTCGTGGCCCGCATCGCCCTGGCCAGTTTCGCGGCCTACGCCATCGGCCAGTTGATGGATGTAGTGGTCTTCAACCGCCTGCGCCAACTCAAGGCCTGGTGGGTCGCCCCCACCGCCTCGACCCTGTTTGGCAACCTGGTCGATACCATCAGCTTCTTCTCCATCGCCTTCTGGCAGAGCAGCGATCCCTTTATGGCCGAGCACTGGGTCGAGATTGCGATCGTCGATTACACTTTCAAGCTTCTGATAAGCTTGGGATTATTCGTCCCACTCTACGGCATGCTGTTGCGCTACCTGACCCGCAAGCTGGTCGGCGAGCCGGGACTGAGCCTTCAGGCCGCTCCGCGCTGAACCATCGGCCACCGAGAGTGGCCGTTTTTTTGCTCATGAAACCCTCAGAGGGGTTGCAATCACAAATGAGAATGATTATCTTTAACTTGCGTTCCGGATTTGACCACCATGGCAACACCCTCGGGTAGTAGTGGACACCTCTGTGAAGGCACGACATTGCTCACATTGCTTCCAGATTCGGCCAGCTTCATGCTGGCCCTTTTTTTACCCGAGAGCATGAACAAAAACGGGAGCCAGTGGCTCCCGTCGTGGTCATGGGCTGCGATGCCTACTCGATGTCCAGCGGCTCGGGGGAGAGAATCACCCCCGTGGTGTCGGCGTAGAGGTGATCGTCCGGCAGGAAGGTGACGCCACCAAAGTTGACCGGCAGGTCGGTGTCCCCCACCTCCTTGTCATCGGCTCCCACAGGGATGGCCGCCAGCGCCTGAATCCCGATATCCAGCTCCTCGAGTTGGTCCACCTCGCGCACGCAGCCATAACAGACGATCCCTTCCCAACCGTTTTCGGCCGCCGTCGCTGCTATTTCGCTATCGAGCAAAGCACGGCGCAGGGAGCCACCACCGTCGATCAGCAGGACGCGACCCACGCCACTCTCCCGCACCAGCTCTCGAATGAGGCCATTTGATTCGAAGCATTTGACGGTTGTGATAACACCGCCAAAAGAGGGGCGACCACCGAAGGAGGAGAGCATAGGTTCGAGGACATCCACCATATCGTGGTAGATATCGCACAGTTCTGAGGTGTTGTATTCCATAGTGACGGGTCCACGGCCGGAAACAGGTGACAACCAGTATAAGGAGTGGCCTCGGCAATTCAAAGGATATTGCCCCTCCCCGATCACGTTTTGCCATTACGCTTGTTAGAGAAACCGGTAACCGGAGAGCGGAGGCTTCCATGCTGATACGTCACAAACTCATCCTCAACTCCATCATGGTGGCCGCCGCCATGCTGGTGCTGAGCGCCCTATTCTACTACTCGGGCCAGGTCAAACAGCGCCTGTTCGATGCGCAGCAAAACGTGCTGCTGCAAGAGCAGGCCATTCTCAGGCTACGCCAGGCCCAGACAGACTTCTTGCTGAACAAACAGATGACAGAGACCGAACACTTCAAGCAGGAGATGGCCGATTTCCACCGGCGTAACGACCTGCTGCAAGAAGATGAGAACCTCAAACAGGTTCGCCCCGAGCTTGCCAGTCTCGACAATCTGATGACCCAGTATGACGGCTACTTCACCGCATTGGTGACCCAGATGCAGAAGATAGGTCTGACCCCGGAAGAGGGGCTCTACGGCAGACTGCGCAACGCTATCCACAACGTCGAGGAGTCCCTCAAGAGCCATGAACAGGCGGAGCTGATGATCCCCATGCTCCAACTGCGTCGCACCGAGAAAGACTTCATGCTGCGCAGCGATCTCAAGTATCTGGGCAAGTTTGAAGAGCTGCATCGCGGCTTTATGGAAGCCCTGCAGACGATCCCCGAAGCGGAGCGGGCACAGGTACTGGCCGCCAGTGACCAGTATCGACGCGACTTTGTCGCTCTGGTGCAGGGCATGCAGGAGCTCGGACTCAGTGAACATGAGGGTCTGCAAGAGAAGCTGCACGGGGTCGTAGAGGGGGCGGTGCAGGCACTGGCCGAGACCAATGGCAAGATAGCAACCCTGCTGGAAGAGCGTACCACGCTCCTGGGGAACCTGATGCTGTTGTGTGGTGCCGTCATCATTCTCTGTGTCGGCGCCATGAGCACCCTGCTCGGCCGCAGCATCGACCACCCCATCTCCAGGGTCAACGAGACGGTCAACCGAATCCGCCAGGACAACGATCTGCGGCTCAAGATCGCTCTGAATGGCCAGGACGAGATGGCCCAGTTGGCCGGCAATCTGGACGTGATGCTGGATGGCTTTCGCGATCTGTTGGGTGAGGTAAAGCGCAGTGCCGACACCCTGACCCAGGCCTCCGGTCACCTCTCCGGCAACGTTCGCCGCGCCAGTGAGGGGGCCAGCCGTCAGCTGCAGGAGACCGACATGGTCGCCACCGCCTCCAATGAGATGGGCGCCACCATCGAAGAGATCGCCCGCAACACGGAGCAGGCGGCCGCCAACGCCCAGATGACCAACCAGAAGGCACAGGAGGGACGCAGCGCCGTCAGCAATACGGTCGAGCAGATCGATTCCCTGGCCGAGAACCTCAGCGAATCCGTGGGTGAGGTAACCAAGCTGCAAGCCGCCAGCCAGACCATAGGGTCGGTGCTCGATGTGATCCGCGGTATCGCCGAGCAGACCAACCTGCTGGCCCTCAATGCCGCCATCGAGGCGGCCCGTGCCGGTGAGCAGGGGCGTGGCTTTGCCGTGGTGGCCGACGAGGTGCGCTCCCTGGCCAATCGCACTCAACAGTCGACCCAGGAGATCGCCGCCATCATCGCCTCTCTGCAGCAGCAGACCGGCAGCATGGTGCAGCTGATGGAAACCTGCCGGGAGCAGGGCATGAACAGCGCCTCTCAGGCGGCGGGAGCGGGCCAGCTACTCGATCAAATCACCGAGGATGTCACCCGCATCATGGACATGAGCACCCAGATTGCCACGGCTATCGAGGAGCAGAGCCTGGTGGCCCAGGAGGTGAACCGCAATGTCACCAACATTCGCGATATCGCCGAGGAGTCGAGCAAGATGGCCGAAGAGAACGCACACTCCAGCCAGGAACTGAGCCAGCAGGCCAACCGCCTCAATCAGGCGGTCTCCCGCTATCGGGTCTAGCCGGTCAGTCGCTCCAGCTCGCCGATGAGCCACAGCGCCTCATCCCGATTCGTGCCACAGACATCTGGCATCGGCTTGAAACCGCCGCACACGGCGGGGCGCTCGGGATGACCGAAGATCTTGCAGCCCAACCGCTCGTCGAGCTGCACACAGGGGACCCCGGCCAGCTTTCCTTCCGGCATGCCGGGGATGGGCGAGGTAATGCTGGGGGCGATACAGCAGGCGGCGCAGCCGGCACGGCATTCCATAGGGATACTCCGATAACGAGACGGCCCATCACTGGATGGGCCGTCTTGCGTCTTGCTGAAGGAAGAGATCAGAGGATGATGTCACGCACCACATCATCCTTGCGCTCCAGATAGTGGATCGACTTGATGCGGCGAATGGTGCGGGACTTGCCGCGGATCAGCAGGGTCTCGGTGGTGGCCATCTTGCCATCGCTGGTGATGCCGTCGAGGAGATCCCCCTTGGTGATCCCGGTGGCAGAGAAGATGACGTTATCATTCTTGGCCATGTCTTCCAGCTTCAGCACCTGACCGACCTGGATGCCGAGGGCCTCGCAGCGGGCCACTTCCTGCTCACCCAGGGCGCGAATCTCGGGGCTCTCCCCCTTGACCAGGTGGCGCGGCACCAGACGGGCCTGCATATCACCGCCCAGGGCGCGGATCACGGCGGCGGAGATGACCCCCTCCGGTGCGCCGCCGATGCCGTAGAGCATGTCGACTTCATTATCCGGCAGGCAGGTCAGTACAGAGGCCGCCACGTCACCGTCGGGGATCGCAAACACCCGCACGCCGAGCCCTTGCATCTCCTTGATCGCCTTCTCGTGGCGCGGCTTGGCCAGGGTGATGACGGTGAGGCGCGACAGGGGTTTGCCGAGTGCCTTGGCCACCGCCTTGAGGTTCAGCTCCAGAGCCAGATTGAGGTCGATGACCCCCTTGGCCTGGGGACCCACCACCAGCTTCTCCATGTACATGTCAGGCGCCTTGAGGAAGGTCCCCTTGTCACCCACGGCCAGCACGGCCAGGGCGTTGGCCTGACCCATGGCGGTCATGCGGGTTCCCTCGATCGGGTCAACGGCGATGTCTACCGCATCTCCTTCACCGGTACCGACCTTCTCGCCGATATAGAGCATGGGCGCCTCGTCGATCTCCCCCTCACCGATGACCACTTCCCCGTCGATGCTGATCTGGTTGAGAATATGGCGCATGGCCGCAACCGCGGCACCATCCGCAATATTCTTGTCACCCCGCCCGAGCCACTTGTAGCCGGCCAGCGCGGCGGCTTCGGTCACTCGGGAAAACTCGATTGCCAGTTCACGTCTCATCGCATACCCAACCTAGGAACCTTAAAAACGGGCGGCATTCTACCACACGGGCAAACCTTTGCGCATAAAACTCACGCTTCGCCACCGAAAAGAGCTCAGATTAATAAAAAACCATAAAAAGTGACACCAACTCGTCATGGACCAGTCACCGAACTGTCATCCCCCCTGCCTAGCATGGCCTCGCTTTCACTGGCTAATGCTTGCAACTTCAAGGAATGACAATGAAAAAACTGACCCTCATCGCGCTGGCCATGACCGGCGCCATTCAGGCCCAGGCTGCCGAAGTCTACAAGAACGATACCATGGCCCTGGACCTCTACGGTCGTATCTATGCCGGCCACTTCTTCGGCGACAAGAAGGAGCTGGATACCAACGGCGCCATCAAGAACGACTACAGCGCCAAGCAGGGCGCCAATCAGTTCGTGCGCTTCGGTGCCAAGGCCGAGAGCCAGATCCAGAGTGGCCTGAAGGCCCTGGCTCAGTATGAAGTGCAGATGTATATCAACGACAGCGAGAAGACCATCAGCGAAAACAGCGACAACCTGCGTACTCGCCTGGCCTTCGCCGGTGTAGGTGCCGACTGGGGTACCGTTACCTTCGGTCGTCAGAAGGGAGCCATGGGCTTTCTGGCCGACTGGACCGACGTCTCCCTCTCCGATGGTTATGGCAACGACGCCCTGGGCGCCAAGACCGATACCTTTGCCACCAACCGTGCCGGCTCCGTGCTGAAGTACTCTGGCCTGTTCAACGGCCTGCAGTTCGATGCCAGCTACAAGTTTGACGGCGGCGACACCGAAGAGACCACCAGCAAAGAGAGCGACGCCGCCTATGGCGCTGCCCTGGCCTACACCTTCCCGTTCAACCTCTCTCTGGGTACCGCCTACAACGTGGGCCAGCGCGACAAGAGCGGCGAGAAGGATGCCAAGCTGTGGCTCATCTCTGCCAAATACGACAACAAGGCCGCCTACGCCGCCCTGAGCTACGCCGACGGTTCTGACTTCCTGGCCACCGGCAAGGATCACACCGGTTGGGAAGCCGCGCTGGGCTACAACTTCGAAAATGGCTTCGGTCTGATGGCCCTGTGGAACAAGCAGAAGGTCGAGCAGAGCGGCAAGGCCGATACCGACACCGTCGACTACTACACCCTGGGCGCCCAGTACAAGTTCAACAAGAACCTGCGTGTCATCGGTGAATACCGCATCAACAATCTGGACAGCACTCCGGGCAAGGCAACCGCCAACCAGGATGACTTCCAGCTGGCAGCCCGTTACGACTTCTAATCGCGTTCCATGCTTCCACCCGGCCAGCCTCGCTGTGCCGGGCTTTTTATTCCACCGCCGGGTAGCGGTACTCTCCTCCCCGGAACGTCGCCCAGAGACAATCCCCCATATCGAAGTGCCACCACTCTCCCGGGTAGTTGGTAAATCCTTCGCCGGCCATGCTCCAGAAGAGCAGGCGCCGGTTATCACGAATATTCAGTCGCCGTGACTCGGCCATGCCCGGGACCGGGTGCTCGAAGCGGTCGGTCCCGGCCAGCTCGGTCAGATCATCGAAGGGAGTGCCAAAGTCGAGGGGTTCACCGCTCTCCACACAGTGGACCAGCAGGTCGATCGCCCCACCCGATAGGTGAGGAGGCACAGGGTAGTGGCCGGGATCCGAGGGGTGGGCGCAGAAGCGGCGAGTCTCCCGCTCTATCTCCTCACCCGACCAGGCCGGGTTGGCGACAGCGATCTCATCCCGAATCCGCTCGAAGATGGCCAGAGAGGTAGTACGGCTGCGAAAGCCATCCAGCAGGGTCAGCCCCAACCCTTGCGGGAGCCCGTCCACCACCCGTTCCAATGCGCGCACCAGCGGAGCGCGCAGGCGAATCGCAGGCTCACTCCCCGCCAGACCCAAACGATGATAGACAGGGTCGATGCGCAGACGTGCCGAGGCCTTCAGAGGTAGCAAGGGGTCCGATGGCTGCAGGGCCAATCGCTCTGCCGGGGTCGCCGGCGGATAATCATGAGAGATGGGGGGGAAGGACATGAAATGGGCTCCTCTTGGCAAGGAGCCCATTTGAGCCGAGTCGCACCCGGGGTGCAACCCTTACAGGCTGGGCAGCATGCCGGCCGGCAGCAGATCGTTGTAGCTGGCGGTGCCAAGCAGGCTCGCCGCCGCCTCGATGTCCGGGGCGAAGTACCTGTCCTTGTCGTAGAAGGGCACCTGGGCGCGCAGGCGTCCCTTGGCCGCCTCCACCCCTTCACTGGCGCGCAGCGGGGCACGGAAATCCAGCCCCTGGGCGGCAGCCAGCAGCTCGACCGCCAGGATGCCGCGGGTGTTCTCGGCCATGTCCGCCAGCCGGCGACCGGCGAAGGTGGCCATGGAGACGTGATCTTCCTGGTTGGCGGAGGTGGGCAGGCTGTCCACCGAGGCCGGGTGAGCCAGCGTCTTGTTCTCGGAGGCGAGCGCCGCCGAGGTGACCTGGGCGATCATAAAGCCGGAATTCACACCCCCATTGTTGACCAGGAAGGGAGGCAGGCCCGACATGCGCGAGTCGATGAGCAGGGCCATGCGACGCTCCGACAGAGAGCCGATCTCGGCGATGGCCAGCGCCAGGTTGTCGGCGGCGAAGGCCACGGGTTCTGCGTGGAAGTTGCCGCCGGAGATGATCTCCTCGTCATCGGCAAACACCAACGGATTGTCGGAGACCGAGTTGGCTTCACACACCAGTACCTCGGCGGCCTGGCGGATCTGGGTCAGGCAGGCGCCCATCACCTGGGGCTGGCAGCGCAGGGAGTAGGGATCCTGCACCTTCTCGCAGTTGTGGTGGGACATGCCGATCTCGCTGAGATCCCCGAGCAGGTGGCGATAGCAGGTGGCCGCGTCGATTTGCCCGCGCTGGCCGCGCACCGAGTGGATGCGGGCATCGAACGGACGGCGGCTGCCCAGCGCCGCCTCGACGCTCATGGCGCCGATGACGGTGGCGCCGGCGAACAGATCCTCGGCGTGGAACAGCCCCTCCAGGGCAAAGGCGGTGCTCGCCTGGGTGCCGTTGAGCAGGGCCAGCCCCTCTTTCGGCACCAGGGCAATGGGCTCGAGCCCGGCGATACGCAGAGCCTCGGACGCGGCGATCTCGCGCCCGTCGTGGCGAGCCTTGCCTTCACCGATCAACAGGCAGCTCATATGGGCCAGGGGCGCCAGGTCGCCGGAGGCACCGACGGAGCCCTTCTTCGGCACCAGGGGATAGACGCCGGCGTTGACCAGCTTCATCAGGGCCTCGAGCACCAGTGGCCTGATGCCAGAAAAACCACGGGCGAGCGAGTTGAGTTTGAGCACCATCATCAGGCGCACGGTGGCGTCTGACATGTACTCGCCGATGCCGGCGGCGTGGGAGAGCACGATGGAGCGCTGCAGCTCGTCGAGCTGATCCACCGGGATCCGGGTGTTGGCCAACAGGCCAAAGCCGGTGTTGATGCCGTACACCACGCGGCCCTGCTCGATCACCCGGGAGACGGTGTCGGCGGAGGCCTGGATCGCCGGCAGGGCGGCCGGGTTCAAGGAGAGGTGGACCGGCTCACGGCTGACGCGGCGCAGGGTGGCGAGATCCAGCTCGCCCGGGGTAATGGTCAGTTCAAACATCTTGGTTCACCTTCTTGACGCCGTCGGCGCCGTCGATCATCGGCAGATCCAGCCCCTGCTCGCGGGCACATTCGATGGCAATCTCGTAACCGGCGTCGGCGTGACGCATCACCCCGGTGCCCGGGTCGTTGCGCAGCACCCGGCCGACGCGGCGAGCCGCATCATCGCTACCGTCACAGACGATCACCACCCCGGAGTGCTGGGAGAAGCCCATGCCGACCCCGCCACCGTGGTGCAGAGAGACCCAGGTCGCACCGCCGGCGGTGTTGAGCAGGGCGTTGAGCAGCGGCCAGTCGGAGACGGCATCGGAGCCGTCCATCATGGACTCGGTCTCGCGGTTCGGGCTCGCCACCGAGCCCGAATCCAGGTGGTCGCGGCCGATGACGATGGGGGCCTTCAGCTCACCGTTTCGCACCATCTCGTTGAAGGCCAGCCCGAGGCGTACCCGATCTTTCAGGCCGACCCAGCAGATCCGTGCCGGCAGGCCCTGGAAGGCGATGCGCTCACGGGCCATGTCGAGCCAGTTGTGCAGGTGGGGATCGTCCGGGATCAGCTCCTTGACCTTCTGATCGGTCTTGTAGATATCTTCCGGATCGCCGGAGAGGGCCACCCAGCGGAACGGGCCGATTCCCTGGCAGAACAGCGGACGGATATAGGCCGGGACGAAGCCGGGGAAGTCGAAGGCATTCTTGACCCCCTCCTCCAGCGCCATCTGGCGGATGTTATTGCCATAGTCGAGCGTGGCGGCACCACGGGCCTGCAGGGCCAGCATGGCCTCGACCTGGCGAGCCATGGAGCGGCGGGCGGCCACGTTGACCTCTTGCGGCGCGCTCTGTTGCAGCGCGCGCCACTGGGCCAGGCTCCAGCCCTGGGGCAGGTAGCCGTGAATGGGATCATGGGCGGAGGTCTGGTCGGTCACCACGTCCGGGGTGATACCGCGGGCTACCAGCTCGGCGAACACGTCGGCGGCATTGCCGAGCAGGCCGACCGAGACGGCGGTGCCGCTCTGCCTGGCTTCCTCGACCATGGCCAGCGCCTCATCCAGGGTGTGGGCCTTCTTGTCGACGTAGCGGGTCTTGAGGCGAAAATCGATGCGGGTCTCGTCGCACTCCACGGCGATCATGGAGAAGCCGGCCATGGTGGCCGCCAGGGGCTGGGCGCCGCCCATGCCGCCGAGGCCCCCGGTCAGGATCCAGCGCCCCTTCGGTTCGCCGTTGAAGTGCTGGTTAGCCACCGCGAAGAAGGTCTCGTAGGTGCCCTGCACTATGCCCTGGGTGCCGATGTAGATCCAGGAGCCGGCGGTCATCTGGCCGTACATCATCAAGCCCTTCTTATCGAGCTCGTTGAAGTGCTCCCAGTTGGCCCAGTGCGGCACCAGGTTGGAGTTGGCGATCAGCACCCGCGGGGCGTCCTTGTGGGTCTGGAACACGCCCGCCGGCTTGCCCGACTGCACCAGCAGGGTCTGATCGTCCTCGAGGCGAGTCAGCACCTCGACGATCTTGTCGAAGCAGGCCCAGTTGCGGGCGGCGCGACCGATACCGCCGTACACCACCAGAGACTGGGGATGCTCCGCCACGTCAGGATCCAGGTTGTTCATCAACATGCGCAGGGGCGCTTCGGTGAGCCAGCTCTTGGCGGTCAGCTGCGTCCCATGGGGGGCCCGGATGATCCGGTTGGGATCATGACGAGGATCCTGGTGTTGCTCGGACATAGACACTCCTTGTGTATGGATTCGGTCACTACTTGGTTAACTGATGGACCAGACGGGCCGCCACGCGGGCGCTGCGGCTGTCGAGATCCAGGTTCGGGTTGTACTCGGCCAGATCGGCGAGCCTGAGCTTGCCGCTGGCCCGGATATGGGCGATGAGCGGTTCGATAACCGCCAGCTCGACGCCGCGGGCGGCGGGGGCACTCACCCCCGGCATCACGGCGGCGGGCAGCACGTCGAGATCGATGGTCAGATAGAGGTGGTCACAGCGGGCCATAAAGGTATCCAGCCCCGCCAGCAGCACCGGCAGATCGGCCTGGGTCATGGCCTCGTCCAGCAGGTGCCACACCCCCAGCGCCTCGGCGCGGGCAAACAGGGCCGCCGTGTTGGCGGTCTCGGCCACCCCGAGGCAGGCATAGGTAAAGGGGGAGCCTTGCGCCGCGCACTGCTCGGCGATCTGGAAGAAGGGGGTGCCGGAGCTCGCCTGCTCCTGCTTCATGCGCAGGTCGAAGTGGGCGTCGAAGTTGATGATGCCCACCCTGCCCTGGCCGCCCAGATGGCGGTTGAGGCCACTCCAGCTGCCGAAGGCCACCTCGTGGCCGCCCCCCAGCACCAACGGGAAGTGGCCCAGATCGAGCGCGCTCGCGACCCGTTCGGCCAGACGGCCATGGGCGGCGTCGAGATCGCCGTCCTCACAGCGCACGTCGCCACCGTCGTAGACAGGCTGACTCAGGTGCCAGGCGGTGTTGGCGAGCAGCTTGCGAATGGCCAGCGGCGCACCGGCGGCGCCGACTCGACCCTTGTTGCGGCGTACCCCCTCGTCACAGGCAAAGCCGAGCAGCACCACGCCGGGCGCCTCGCCCTGCCAGGGCTGCGCCTCTTGCCAAGGCAGAACTTTGTCGTGCCAGCGCAGGGCCAGGACACCGTCTTCCGGGTCCTGACGACCCTGCCATACCTGCATCTCGCTCATACCAGGCCTCCCAGGGTTTCCTGTCCTTTCACCACCCGCGCCACCAGCTGGTCGACGCCGACCTGATAGGCGAGCTCGGCCGGGTGGGCGCACGACCAGACCAGGAAGTCGGCCTCCATGCCCACCTTGAGCTGACCCAGTCCTGCTTCACCGAGCGCCGTGGCGCCGTGGCGGGTGACGCCGCACAGCGCCTCTTCCGGGGTGAGACGAAACAGGGTGCAGGCCATGTTCATGGCCAGACGCAGGGAGACCAGCGGCGAGGTGCCGGGGTTGATGTCGGAGGCAACCGCGATGGGCACGCCGGCCTCGCGCAGCGCCTGCACCGGCGGCAAGGTGGTGTCGCGCAGGAAGTAGAAGGCGCCGGGCAGCAGCACCGCCACCGTGCCGCTCTCGGCCAGGGCGGCGATGCCGGCGGCATCCAGGTGTTCCAGGTGATCCACCGAGAGGGCGCGGTAGCGGGCGGCGAGCCCGCTGCCGCCCAGATTGGAGAGCTGCTCCATGTGCCCCTTGACCGGCAGGCCGTGGGCACGGGCAGCGGCGAAGACTCGCTCGCACTGGGCCAGGTTGAAGGCGATCCCCTCGCAGAAGACATCGACCGCATCGGCCAGCCCCTCGGCGGCGGCAATCGGGATCAGCTGGTCGCAGATGAGATCGACCCAGCCATCTGCGTCGAACTCGGGCGGCACGGCATGGGCCGCCAGCAGGGTGGTGCGCACCCGCACCGGCAGGGCGCGGCCGAGGCGGCGCGCGACCCGCAGCATCTTGAGCTCATCTTCCAGGGTCAGACCATAGCCGGACTTGATCTCGACCGTGGTGACCCCTTCGCGCAGCAGGCTCTTGAGCCGGCTGGCCGCCAGCGTGAACAGCTCCTCCTCGCTGGCCGCTCGGGTGGCACGCACCGTGCTGAGGATGCCGCCACCCTGGCGGGCGATCTCGCTGTAGGGGACCCCCTGCAACCGCTGCTCGAACTCCGCGGCGCGGCTGCCGGCATAGATGAGGTGGGTGTGGCAGTCGATGAGCCCCGGAGTCGCCAGGCGGCCCTTCATATCCTGCCAGCTCTCGGGGAAGGGCCCGCTCAGCTCGCTCATGGGGATCAGGGCGTGGACTCGGCCCGCTTTCACGCCGAGGGCGTGGGGGCCCAGGAGGTCATAGCCATCGCTCATGGTGGCGGGGATGAGGTTGATCCAGACCCGATCGCAGGCCAACAATTCCTTGTTCATGCCAGACTCCGAAATGTATATACAATTCTTATACAGGAAGTGGCACAGGCAAACCAGATCACTCGTTACAAAGCTGCAACAACGATCACGCTTAGAGTATAGGCACAAAAAACCCGCCGGTCGGGCGGGTCAGTGGAACAGATTAATGTATATACAATCAGGTGAATCGAGTCTGGGAGCGCAGCCGGTAACGATCCCCGGGCGAGAGCAGACGGGCATAGGAGACCAGGCCCCCCTCTGACCAGGTGCGTCGATGCAGCAGCAGACAGGGGGTATCGACCCGCACCTGCAGCAGGGCCGCCTCACCGGCGCTCGGTAACACGGCCTCCACCAGATGCTCCATCTCGGAGAGGGGGCAGACCTGCATCAGATAGGCGTTGGGAGTGAGGATGGTGAAGTCCTGCTCGCCATAGCCGGGCAGGCGCTCGGCATCGACGAAGCGCTCTTCGAGCTGGAGGGGCTCATCATCGGATTGATGGACGATCAGGCTGTGGAAGATGGGGGCGCCAACTCGCAGGCCAAGCTGCACCGCCACCTTCTCATCGGCCCTCTGTTGCTCCAGCCGGATCACCCGGGCACTGTAACGGGCGCCGCGCTCGGCGATCTCGTCCGCGATGTTACGGATCTCGAGCAGGGGTGACTCGGCACGGCGATCTGCCACGAAGCTGCCGGATCCGGCGGTGCGCACCAGCCATCCCTCGGCGGTCAGTTCGCGCAGGGCCTTGTTCACCGTCATGCGGCTAACCGCGAAGCGGTCGCACAGGGCCGCCTCGGTCGGGATGCGATCCCCCGGGTTCAACTCGCCGCGACCGATCGCATCGAGCACAAATTGGCGGATCTGGCGGTAGCGGGGTGCCGTCATCGCCGGGTTCTGGGCTTGATATCGACCCAGGTGCGGTAGAGATCCGGAATCTGCTCAGGACCACTGATGCAGACGTTGAGATCCTGCAGCAGACCATCCTTGATCCCGTAGATCCAACCGTGCACCGCCAACTCCTGACCACGGCGCCAGGCGTTCTGCACTATGGTGGTGTGGCAGACGTTGGAGACCTGCTCGGCCACGTTCAGCTCGCACAGGAAGTCGAAGCGTTCATGCTCATCTTCGACCGCATCGATCTCGCTCTGGTACTTGAAGTAGACATCCTTGATGTTGCGCAGCCAATTGTCGATGAGCCCCAGCTCCTGGTTCTGCATAGCCGCCTTCACCCCACCACAACCGTAGTGGCCGCAGACGATGATGTGCTTCACCTTGAGCACCTCGACCGCATATTGCAGCACGGAGAGGCAGTTGAAGTCGGTGTGGACCACCAGGTTGGCGACGTTGCGGTGCACGAAGACATCCCCCGGCAGCAGCCCCATCAGCTGGTTGGCGGGGACCCGGCTGTCGGAGCAGCCGATCCAGAGGTACTCGGGCGCCTGCTGGGAAGAGAGCTGGGTAAAGAAGTCGGGATCCTCGGCCTTGATCTTCTCGGCCCACTCCCGGTTGTTAACGAACAGCTGGTTCAGCAATTTCACGAAGATTCTCCCTGTCGTGCTCTGCTGCGCACCTTATCACAGGGGATGGCTGGCCAGGCAAGCCCGCATCACAGAGGTGTGACCTCTCCCCGCGGAAACAAGAACAGGGCCCGCAGGCCCTGTTCTTGGCAGATGCCATCAGGCATCCATGGCGTCCTTGAGCTTCTTCAAGGCGTTTTTCTCGAGCTGGCGTACCCGCTCGGCAGAGACGCCGTAGGCGTCGGCCAGCTCCTGCAGGGTCGCCTTGTTCTCCTCATCCAGCCAGCGGGCGCGAATGATGTGCTGGCTGCGCTCATCCAGGGTCGCCAACGCAGAGGCGAGACGGCTGGTAGCGTGATCGTCCCAGTTGTCGCTCTCGAAATTGCTGGCCAGATCCGAGGACTTGTCCTCCAGATAGTGCACCGGGGCGAAGCCATCCTCGTCATCGTCGAGCAGATCGAAGGCCTGATCATGGCCACTCATGCGCGCTTCCATCTCGACCACCTCCTCGGGGGAGACGCCAAGATCGTCGGCCACGGCACGCACTTCCTCCTGACTGAACCAGCCGAGGTGCTTCTTGGCCTTGCGCAGGTTAAAGAAGAGCTTGCGCTGGGCCTTGGTGGTGGCCACCTTGACCATGCGCCAGTTGCGCAGGACATATTCGTGGATCTCGGCCTTGATCCAGTGCACGGCGAAGGAGACCAGACGCACTCCGACACTCGGATCGAAGCGCTTGACCGCCTTCATCAGGCCGATATTGCCTTCCTGAATGAGATCGGCCTGGGGCAGGCCATAACCGGCGTAGCTCTTGGCCACATGAACGACAAAGCGCAGGTGGGACATAACCAGCTGACGGGCAGCCTCGAGATCCCCATCCTGCTGCAGCCGCTCGGCAAGAGCGCGCTCTTCCTCTGCACTGAGCACAGGAATCGTGTTCACCCCCTGGATATAGCTCTCCAGACTGCCTTGCGGAACCAAGGCCATGGTGCGCTGCAATGAAGTTCCCATTGAATACCTCTTTCTTCTCAATCCGGCCAGTCTAACACCCTCAGAGGGGCTGTCTACCAACCAAGGCCCGTAATGGGGGCCAGCTCATGCTAGTGAATCGATGGACGACTCGCAAGGTGTCCATACTGTGAATCACCCAGTGAACTCTCAATGAATAAGCATAAAAAAAGGGGTCACAGTGAAGGACCCCTGAAAAGTAGCATGCTAAGTCCATTGTTGCGGAGCTCGCAACCTTCACATGCTTGCCAAGTCGACACAGGCAGGGCCCTTTGCCACACCCGTAGAAATCCAGTAAGTGAGACTCCTCCCCCGGGGGAAAGTTCACGGATCCTCGAAGATCCTTACCGTCGACATCCACTGTTCAGATTACTGCGAGAATCAATCAGCCGCCAGCGAGGGCACTTCTTGTACTTGATCCGGATCGCAAAATCCAGCGAATTATCCCGCCTATTAAGTCATCATTAATGAATCAGGAGGGTTCGATATCCCGGATATGCCGGTGCACCGAAAACCAGGATGCAATCAGACCCAAGAACGCACCGAGCAGTATCAGGTTGAGTCCATCCACCAACCCCAACCCCATCAGGCGGAACTCGCTGCCATAGAGACCGGCCAGATCGCTCACCACACCCTCACTCCAGAGCACCATCACCTCGGTCAGCCACCAGGCCAACATGCCACCTATGACCCCAAACCAGATGCCGGTATAGAGGAAAGGGCGGTGGATAAAGGCATCGGTGGCCCCCACCAGCTTGAGCACCTCGATCTCGGAGCGCTGGTTGAGGATGTTCAACCGCAAGGTATTGCCGACGATGAGCAACACGGCCGCCAGCAGCAAGACGGCGATACCCGTGATGGTGTGACGCAGCAGCTTGATGATCCCCTGCAGCCGCTCGAGCCACTGCAAATCCAGCTTACCCTGCTCGACACCACTCTCTCCGTTGAGCTTGGCCAGCAGCTCGCTGGCTCCGCCGGGGCTGCGCCAGCGCGGATCCGGCACCACGATCAGCACGGGCGGGAGCGGATTGCCGTCGAGATAGTCGAGGGCATCACCAAAACCGGAGAGTTCGCGAAACTCGGCCAGCGACTTGTCCCGGCTCATATAGTCCACACTGTCCACCTCGGGATACATCAGGATGCGCTTGCGCAGCGCCAAGATGTTCTCTTCGGGTAGGTCCTTGCGCAGGTAGAGGGTGATCTGGGAGCTGTCTTGCCAGCCGCTCTCCACCTTCTCGGCATTCTTGAGCAATACGTGGAAGCAGGAGGGAAGTGCCAGACTCACACCGAGCACGGCCAGCGTCATCATGGTCGCGAGGGGATAGCGCCACAGCTCCCCCAGGCTGGAGAAGGCCTGACGCAGGTGATCCACCCAATACATGGCAAAGCGGCGCAGCGGCGGCTGCTTGTGACGGACGACCCCCATTATGCCTCCCTCTCCTGCGAATACATGCGACCGGCCTTGAGCGTCAGAGTCCGGTAACGCATACGGGCGATGAGACCCAGATCATGGGTGGCAATCAGTACCGACACCCCGACCCGGTTGAACTCCTCAAACAGACGCATGATGTCCATGGAGAGCTGGGGATCCAGATTACCGGTCGGCTCATCCGCCAGCAGCAGGGGCGGCTTGTTGACGATGGCACGGGCAATCCCCACCCGCTGCTGCTCACCACCGGAGAGCATACGCGGCTGGTAGCGCTCCTTGCCGAGCAGGCCCACCTTGTCGAGGGCCGCCGCCACCCGCCGGACTATATCCCCATGACCATAGCCATCGATCACCAGCGGCAGGGCAACGTTGTCAAACACGGTTCTGTCCATCAGCAGGCGGTGATCCTGGAAGATCATGCCGATCTGGCGCCGCACATAGGGGATATAGCGACGGTCGAGGCGGGTCACCTCGTCTCCGTGGAAGAAGATACGCCCGTCGCTGGGGCGTTCCATCACGCTGATGAGTTTGAGCAGGGTACTCTTGCCCGCTCCCGAGTGACCGGTGAGGAAGGCCATCTCTCCCTTGCGCAGGTGAAAGCTCACCTTCTGCAAGGCCTGATGACCACCGCTGTAGACCTTGCTGACCTGTTCAAAACGAATCATGTAGCCATCCCGCTAGCTGTACGGGCCCCCGAAGGAGCCCGCCTGTGATTACTCATCCCGGCTGAACAGGGCCTCGATGAAGTCATTGGCCACAAAGGGGCGCAGATCGTCGATCCCCTCACCCACCCCTATGTAGCGGATGGGGATCTGGAACTTGTCCGCCACCGCGAAGATAACGCCCCCCTTGGCGGTACCATCGAGCTTGGTGAGGGTGATGCCAGTCAGTCCCACTGCCTCGCTAAACAGCTTGGCCTGGCTCAGGGCATTCTGGCCGGTGCCGGCGTCGACGGTGAGCATGATCTCGTGGGGCGCCGCCTCATCGAGCTTCTTCATCACCCGCACTATCTTCTTGAGCTCTTCCATCAGGTTGTTTTTGTTCTGCAGGCGGCCGGCAGTGTCGGCGATCAGCACGTCGGCACCCCGTGAGCGGGCCGCCTCGATGGCATCATAGATGACGGAAGCCGAATCGGCGCCGGTATGCTGGGCGATCACCGGGATATTGTTGCGCTGCCCCCATACCTGCAACTGCTCGACCGCAGCGGCACGGAAGGTATCACCTGCGGCCAGCATCACACTCTTGCCCTCGGCCTGGAACTGCTTGGCCAACTTGCCGATGGTGGTGGTCTTGCCCACCCCGTTCACACCCACCATCAGGATGACGTAGGGCTTCTTGCCGGTGTCGATCACCAGGGGCTGTTCAACCTTGGCCAGCATCTCGCCCATGTCCTGCTTGAGCAGGCCATAGAGCGCCTCGGCATCCTTGAGCTGCTTGCGGCTGGCGTGCTGGGTCAGGCCATCGATGATACGGGTGGTGGTGTCGACACCGAGATCCGCGCTCAGCAGCTGGGTCTCCAGCTCCTCGAACAGCTCATCGTCGATCTTCTTGCCACGGAACAGGCCGAAGAAGCCGGATCCGATATTCTCACGGGTGCGCACCAGGCTGCGCTTGAGACGGGCGAACAACCCCTCTCGCTGGGGTTTCTCCTGAGTGTTATCGTCCACGATGGCAGCGGTAGCCATACTGGCGGCCTCGGCGGCGCGGGCCTCTTCGGCCAGACGAACTTCCTCGGCGGCGCGGGCGGCTTCGGCCAGACGAGCTTCCTCGGCGGCGCGGGCGGCTTCGGCCAGACGAGCTTCCTCGGCAACGCGAGCGGCTTCGGCCAGACGGGCAGCCTCGGCGGCGCGAGCCTCTTCGGCCAGACGAGCGACCTCGGCGGCGCGGGCCTCTTCGGCCAGACGAGCCTCCTCGGCGGCGCGGGCGGCTTCGGCCAGACGAGCGGCCTCGGCGGCGCGGGCGGCTTCGGCCAGACGAGCGGCCTCGGCGGCGCGGGCGGCTTCGGCCAGACGGGCGGCCTCGGCGGCGCGGGCGGCTTCGGCCAGACGAGCTTCCTCGGCGGCGCGGGCGGCTTCGGCCAGACGGGCGGCCTCGGCGGCGCGGGCGGCTTCGGCCAGACGAACTTCCTCGGCGACGCGGGCGGCTTCGGCCAGGCGAGCTTCCTCGGCGGCGCGAGCGGCTTCGGCCAGACGAACTTCCTCGGCGACGCGGGCGGCTTCGGCCAGGCGAGCTTCCTCGGCGGCGCGAGCGGCTTCGGCCAGGCGAGTGGCCTCATCCTCAACCAGCTCGTTGACGATCACCGGGTCCAGTTCGGAGGCACACTCCTCCAGCACCATGGGGGCATCGCTCTGCTCCACCATCGGGGCACAGCAGGCATCATCCACAACGATGCCATCACCAACCCGGGCCGCCGGCACAGCGCTCCCTTGCGGAGCGGGAAGCGGATCGACGGCAGGCTCGGGAGGGGTGGTGGGCTCGGGGTGAACGACCGGCTCCGGGGTCGCGGTGATGACGGGCTCGGGAGCCGTCTTGGTTTCAGCCTCTTCTTTCTTGCGGCCGAAGCCCAGCCAGGAAAACAAACCTTTTGCCATCTAATAAATACTCACTTGATCGGCGGACTGCTAAAATGGCCGCTCCGCGGAGGTTCGGCACGAAAAATGAACCGCCTTATACTATCACTTTCTTTTCTGACGACGAAACGCGATGCCCAGAGCGAAAAATAGCCGCAACAGCCCGTCCCCACAGGGAAAATCGGGGTTTGTAAGAATCATCAGCGGCCAGTGGCGCGGGCGTAAGCTGCCGGTTCGTGACGTAGAGGGGCTCAGGCCCACCACGGATCGGGTCAAGGAGACCATCTTCAACTGGCTGGCCCCCCATGTGCGCGAGACCCGCTGTCTGGATCTCTTCGCCGGCAGTGGCGGACTCGGCTTCGAAGCCCTCTCCCGCTATGCCAGTCGAGTCACCCTGGTCGAACGGGATCGCGGCGCCGCCGACCAATTGCGCAAGAATATCGCCCTGCTCGGCTCATCGGCAGCCGAGGTGATCGAGACCGATGCGGTGAGCTGGCTGCAAGGACCGGCCCGCCCCTTCGATCTGGTCTTCCTCGATCCTCCCTTTCGCAAGGATCTGTTACCTACCGTCTGCACCCTGCTGGAGCAGAACGGCTGGCTGGCCGACGAGGCCCTCATCTATCTGGAACGGGAGAGAGAGGCCGAGCCTCCATCACTGCCGGCAAGCTGGCGCCTGATCAAAGACAAGCAGGCCGGGCAGGTCTGCTACCAACTCTATCTGAGGGAAATCCATGAAGATGCTGCTTAATCTGCTGGCCAGAGGCGTTGTCCTGCTGTTCTGGCTCGGTGTCGGCGCAGCCCTGGCCAACCTGCTCCCCGAACGGCTCAACACCCTGCTTCCCCCCTGTGGCCTGGTAGTCCTGTTGATGCACTGGGCCCAGGCCGGCATGATCCGGCGCGCCTGCGCTCCCCACTTTGCCGTCAGCCGCGGCGAGTATTGGCAAATTGTCCTGTTCGGGGTCTTTGCCACCGGCAGGATCCGCGAGCAACTCGGGCAGATTGCCGAGCGCGCCAGCTGATCGATGGCCCGGCCTTGCGCCACAATGCTGTTCACTTAAGAGAATTTGAGTGCCAGCCCAGGTAGTATCAGGGCTAAAAAACGAGGGAGGCATGATGCCTCCCTCTTTCTATTGCACGCCACGCTGTACAAGGGCTGGAGGAAGATGGACTTAAAACAGCCTTTCTCCCCCAACTCAGCTAGCACTTATGAATAATCAGTCAAAAACGTGCTTATCTGAACAACATTGCGGCCTTGCGCCGGGCCTTCTTATTGATCGCGACCGGCCATGATCCCCAGCTTGATGGAGAGCCAGGCCAATAGCAGCAGCATGGCAATGAGCGAGAAGAAGTTGCTGCCCAGCTCGGGGTAAACCACTCTCAGCCAGGCGGTGTGGCCAAAGATGCCGATGAAAAAGCTCAGCAGGGTGCAGAGGGGCACATTTCCCTCCATGGGGACGGTCGCGTAGTAGTGATAGAGCTGCCGCGCCGCCAGCACCAGGGCAATCAGCGGGTAGAGGGAGAAGGGAACCGCCTCGTTGACGAGCATGGAGAGGGTAGCGTCACCACAGACACCGATTAGCAGCGCCAGGATCAGGGGCATCTTGTCTGGCAGGTGATTCTCACTCATGGGACTCTCCTTCTTCTCGAGGGAATGGACGCGGCTGATAGGCTTCGGCGCCGGCCGCTATGATGCGCAGTTGCGTGATGACACGCTCGCTCAATGCCCGACACTCCTCCCGCGTCAGATCCAGGGCATCGGCCCCGGCACTGAAGACGATGGTCACGATCGCCTCAGCCTGAATATAGGCCTCTTCGCGACTGCGTCCCGAGGTCGCCTCCAGATAGTCGGTCAGCTCGGCGATAAAATGCTGGATCTCACGGGCCACCGCCTGACGAAAAGCCGGTGATGTCCCCGAGCGCTCACGTAGCAACAGTCTGAATACGTTGGGGTTGTTTTCGACAAACTCCATGAAGGTCTGCACCGAGGTGCGGATCACACTACCGCCACCTGCGATACGCTGACGCGCCTGACGCATCAGCTGGCGCAGGGTCAAGCCCCCCTCGTCCACCAGCGTCAGGCCAAGCTCCTCCATGTCGCGGAAGTGGCGATAGAAGGAGGTGGGAGCAATCCCGGCCTCGCGGGCCACCTCGCGCAGGCTCAGATTGGAGAAGCTGCGATCGCTGCTCAGCTGGTTAAACGCCGCCTCGATCAGGCTGCGCCGGGTCTTTTCTTTCTGTTGTGCGCGAATTCCCACGACCACTCCACTTCACGGATCTGAAAAGGAATCATAACCCGAAGCAAGGGAATGGCGCAGCCTTGTCACACACTCCGCCGGTAATGAGACAAAAAAAGGGGGTGATCACTGATCACCCCCATGCAAATGGCATGTTCCATTTCTGGTGCTCTGTCTGCCCCCTCTCCCTGACCTTTCCCCATGGTTTCCGCTACCCCGGGGTATCGGCATCACTCCCTGATGCCATCGTCACCGGCAACGCCGTGAGTGGGCCGGACATCACACCACACGGCTCCATGGGAGACGTGTTGTCCTTGCACTGCCCATCTTAGGGGCTAGTGATGTATAAAAAAGCACAAATAGAGAAAGAATATGCGCAATTCGTTCACCCCATTCGGATGAACCCAAAATACTCCTTTAAAAACATGTAGATGAAAGTGCCTACCGGTACTCTCCCTTTTTGATGCCATCCAGGGCGCACAAGGCTTTGCGACATATCGCACAAACGTTTTCAGAGAAGTGCCCATCACAGCCAACGCTGAATAGGAAGACGCCCCACCAACCAGAGCCAGCACCTTTGCCATCGGCCAGGCGGTGACGAGTGCTCCTCATCATCGCTCTCGGCCAGCCAGGTGGTGCACCAATTGTCCAGCTCCTGCTGTAACGGGGGACAGTCGATCCGCAGGGCAATCTCGGTGTTGAGATAGAGAGAGCGGGGATCGAGGTTGAAGCTCCCCAACAGCAGCAGACCCGGCTCCCCCAGGACCAGCTTGGCGTGCAGGCTGCGCCCCTGCCCCTCCCGCAACTCACAGACCCGAATACCATGTCTGCGCAGGCGTGCCCGCTGCCGCTCATAGGCGCCGTGCACCAACGGGACATCCGTCGTCTCCAGCGCATTGGTAAGCAGTGTGATGCTGACCCCGCGGCGGGCCAACCGTAGCAGCCGCCTCATGAAGGGCGGTGGCAACACCAGATAGGGGGAAACCAGCGTCAACCTGGCGTGGGGCCTCGCCAACTCGTGGCCAATCAAACGGGCAATGCGGCCCTGACGGATCACCCCCTTGCCCGGCACATCGAACAGAACGCTTCCCTTGCCTGTCCACCACGGCAGGGGCTCGGCGACCAGAGGAGCGGGTATGCCGTAGAGGCTGGCAACACCGGGTTGCAGGTAGTCGCCGAGAAAGGCCAGGCGAGCCGCTGACTCCGTATCGAGATCCGACGGATGCCAGGGGTGGCTCCAGCGGCTACGCCAAAACCGCTCGAACCCTCTGACCAACTGGCGGCAGAGTGCCCCGCGACAGGCAATATCGAGATCGACGAAGGCCGGTGAGTCACTCAGGCCAAAATAACTGTCCCCGATATTGCGTCCCCCCATGATGGCCTGACGGCCATCCACCAGCAGCAGCTTGTTATGCATGCGGTGATTGAGATGACGAAAGCGAAGGAGCACTTCCAGCAGGAGGGCAAGGGGGTGCCACAGGCGGGATTGGAAGGGGTTGAAGCGGCGCAGCTCGATATGGTGGTGATGGGCCAGCAGAGGCAGAAACCGAGCCTCATCGCTGTAGAGGTGATCGATCAGCAGGCGCACCTTGACCCCCCGCCGGGCGGCGGCCAGCAGCTCGGCCAGCAGCAGTTTGCCACTGGCATCCTCCTCCCAGCTGTAGTACTGGGCATCGATGGTATGGCGAGCAGAGCGCAACAGCTCGCAGCGCCAGGCCAGCGCCTGCTGTGGAGAGGCCAGCAGCGAAAACGTCCCCTCCTCGGGGGGTGAGGAGACCTCAGAGCCGTGTCCCCACCAGGGCCTGCTCATTGCTCCGCCTGACGACGCAGCACCGCCTGCTTGCCTTCTATCTGCTGCAGGCTGAAACGATAGGCCATGTAGTACTTGTAGATGGTGCCCACATAGTGGATGGGGATCTGTCCCACCTCGTTGGCCACCAGCTGATCCAGGTTACCAAACCACTGATTGGCATCGAGCCCGGCCTCACTGGCCTTGCTACGCAACCGCTGGATACGGTTCGGCCCCGCATTGTAGGCTGCCAGCACCATCAGATGGCGATTGAGACGATCCAGCCCGGGGTCGTTGAAATAGGTGTCGCGGATCAACCTCAGGTAGCGGCAGGCCGCCTCCACATTCCCTTCCAGCGAGGCGAGCCTTGCCCCCGTGATGTTGACCGTCCTCCCGGTCGCGGGAAGCAGCTGCAACAGACCGATAGCACCACCGACGGAGCGGGCGGCAGGATCGAGGCCAGACTCCTTGTAGGCCATGGCCGCCAGCATCAACCAGTCGAGATCGTAGCGATCCGCGTACTTCTGTAACACCAGGCGAATCCGGTTGAGGCGCCCCACCCGCTCGGGAGCCAATATGTTGCTGAGCGACTCGCTCTGGCGCAGATACTGACGCAGGGTGAGATCGCTATAGAGCTGGTGCCTTGGCACCTCGGTCAGGTAACGGTTGACCGCTGTCAACAACTTGGGAGAGCCGGGGCGCAAGGCCCAGGCGGTATGGCCACCGTCCCGCAGCGGAATAAGACGATGGGCTCTCAGCCCGGAGAGTGCATCCAGCCAGGGACGCCCCTTGAAGCTGTCGGTTACCGTGAGAGGAATGAGGCCGGCCGCCACCATCTCCAGCAGATCCCCGTCCTGCAGGTATTCGGGTACCGTCTCCACATAGACCGGGGGGAGACCCAGATCCCGAAACAGACGGTTGAGACGCCTCAGACTCTCGTAATAACTGGAGCTGGCTCGCACCCAGACCCGGCGACCCGATAACTGGGTCAGGCGGGTGAAGGCGGGCAAAGAGTCGGCACTGACGATCCACTCCTCGATAGGTGCGATGACGGGGCGGGAGAAAGTCACACGCTCGCGCCTGTCCTGGGTGACCGTCAGGTTGGCCACCACCAGATCGCCGCGCCCCTCCTCCAGATAGTCGAGCAGGCGATCCTGGCGCACCGGGATGTAGATGACTTTAAGCTTGACCTTATCCCGGGCCAGGTAGGTCCGGTTGAGCCAGCGCTCAAAACCCTGTAACTGATTGACCAGAATGCCCTTCTGCTGTCCCCGGTCCAGAAAGAAAAATCCGCGCTCATAGACCACCAGGGCCCGCAGGACTTTCTGTTCAAGGATGCGGTCGAGATCGCCGGGCTGGGTGAGGACGAGCGGCTTGAGCGGCGCCGCAGGGAGAGAGAGGGAGAGAAGAAGGAGGCAAAACCCGAACCACAGCCGCATGTCGTCCCCTTATGTTGGGTGTGGCACCGGAGATCAATCCCGGTACCGCTTCAACCAAAGTGTCTGGACCCACAGCCTAAGGGTCAAGGTGGCAGGCATCACCCGCCACCGCATACATTATCCGAGCACGCGCGCACGCATCTCGAAAATCAGTTTCTCGGCAGTACAGGTGAACTGAATGCGAGCCTTGATAAGCACCCCTTCGGCCACCGTCTGCAGTTGCTCGCTGATCGCAACCTCGCTGCTGACCTGATGGGCAAGCTGGATGAACTCAGCCAGACGGGCGCGGGCTTCGGTTTCGTTTGCGGCAGATACCTCGAGATCCAGGCGGTCATCGCCCTCCCCTATGATGGTGCCAATCTCTGCATAGCAGCCGCAGGCATCACAGGTTTCCTGAACTTTCTCTTCAACCGACATGGTTAACTCCTATCTATTTGGATGCGTCATCGTCACGCATCGCCTTACGAAAATCGCGGATGGCAGTACCTATATCCTCTCCGGCTCCGGCCAATCGCTTGCTGCCAAATACCAGCAGAACGACGAACAGCAGGATCAGAGTGTGCCAGATGTGAATGCCGCCAAGTCCCATTGTTGCCTCCGGACAGGTTGTAACAGATCGCGAGACAACTATTGTTGGGCAAAATCAACCCGGGCGTAAATTGTGAGCGGCTTCATATAATTAATCCACATCTTTGATAATGGTAAGCGCGCATCATGGGGCATGCTGCCACAACTCGTGTTATAACCCCGGCATGTGACAGGCCACAACCCGGAACAGATGCGACTCGAACTCCTCAACCGCCTCGACCTCAACCTCCTGATCGTACTGCATGTGTTGCTGGAAGAGCGCAATGGCAGTCGGGCAGCCAGGCGTTTGCACCTGAGCCAGTCCGCCGTCAGCAAGGCCTTGAGCCGCCTGCGGGAGGCTCTCGGCGACCCCCTCTTCCTGCGCACCTCGCACGGGCTCGAGCCCACCCCCAGAGCACTGCAGCTGGAACAGGAGCTCACCCCCCTGCTGCACCATCTCAACGGGGTGCTGCACCCTCCCCGCTTCGACCCCGCCACGACCGAGCGGGAGTTTCTCATCGCCAGCATGGACAGCGCCTTCACCCTGTTTGTGCCCCTCTACCTGCAGACCCTGACCCGACAGGCACCTGGCGTGCGTCTGCGCTACGTGGAGTGGGATGAGGGCAGCCTGGGCAAGATGGCCCAGGGGGGAATCGATCTGGCCTTCACGGTCAGGGAGAACAGCCTCACCTCGGATCTGCGTATCGACACCCTGCCCTCGGCAATCGAGCAACGACTGCTGGCAAAAGATGGCTTCACCTGCCTGGTCAGGCAGGATCACCCCCTGTTGGGGTGGAAGGCGTGGGGAGTCGAGGCTTTCAGCCACTATCCCCATGTACAGACCTTCTGCGAGGGACGAGATCGCTGGATGCTGGACGATCGCCTGCTGGAAATGGGCATATCACGGCATATCGCCGCCACGGTTCCCAGCTTCGAGGCAGCCCTGCGAATGGGCATGCACTCGGACATGATCGTCACCGTCTCCAGCCTCTATGCCCGCCATGCGGTCCAAGTCTACCCCATGGTACCGCTGCCGCTTCCCATCGGCATCGACAGCATCTCCCATCTGCTGGTCTGGCATCAGGGGAGGCAGCAGGATCCCGGTCACCTCTGGCTGCGCGAGACCCTGCACGGCCTGATTACCGACGGGCTGAAATCCGATGGAAATGGATGGTAACTACGGCACCATCGATAGATAGTGGTGCACTCCATCCAGCAGCATCTGCACCGAGATCATCACCAGCAGCATCCCCATCAACCGCTCGACGGCGGTCAGTCCCCGCTCGCCGAGCAGTTTGTTGAACACCTCATAAAACATCAGGATCACGGCGCTGGCCGCCCAGGCCATGAAGAGGGCCAGGGACCAGTCGGCCATGCGTCCCGGCGCCTGATTGGCCAGTAGCAAGAGGGAGGCCAGAATGGAGGGGCCGGCGATCATGGGGATCGCCATGGGCACCAGGAAGGGCTCCTCACCGGCTGCCAACCCCGTCACTCCACCCGGTCCCGGGAAGATCATCTTGATGGCGATCAGAAACAGTATGATCCCCCCCGCGATGCTGACTGCCTCCTGGCGCAGATTGAGGAAAGTCAGGATCTGCTGTCCCACGAAGAGGAAGAGCATCATGATGGCGAGCGAGAAGAGCAGCTCGCGGATCATCACCTTGCGCCGGCGCTTGGGGTCGATATGACGCAGGATGGAGAGAAAGACGGGAAGATTGCCGAGCGGGTCCATGATCAGGAACAGCATAACGGCGGCGGAGAAAGTATCCATGGCGTGGCCAACAACTGAGATTGAGAGGCCGGGAATATAGCAGATCGGCGAGGAATTGGGCGAGCCGAAGGCTCGCCCCGCCCCATTAATGGTTGCAGATGCGATCGGCGCGGGTCTGGAACCCCTCCCCCTCGGCGACGAACTTGCCCTTGCGCTCGAGGAAGGCGATCAGCTGGTCTGCATCCATCCCCTCGGTGCTGCAGGTGTGAAAACGGGCATCACTCCCGAAAGCGGTGTGAATGGCCTGACGCAGGCTCTCGCGGGTAAAGCTCCCCCCCTGGGCCAGCATCATCTGCATCACCTCATGACCGTGAATCGAATCGGACATGGTCTCTCTCCAATGAAACAAACAAATGAGATGAACATTAAACATTGCCCCCTCTCATGCCACCTTGATGCAGGCCAAGAAAAAGGTGCATTTCTGCACCTGACGCTGGTAGGGAAACGCGCTTTGTCGATAATGTGGTAACCCGACCGGGCTGTCGCTACACTGGCGCCCCTTTTTCCCGTACATCGATCGAGGACCCCGGCTCACATGCAGTTCCAAGGAATGGTGTTTGCCCCCTGGCGGCTCTGGACTCGCCGTCCCCTCTGGGTGAAAACCCTGCTCGGCATGCTGATCGGCATCGCACTGGGGCTGGGTCTGCCGGATCAGGCGCTACTGCTCAAACCCTTCGGCACCCTCTTCGTCAACACCATCAAGATGTTGATGCTCCCCCTCATCTTCTGCTCGGTGATCACCGGTATCTGCACCCTGGGGCGGCGCCATCTCGACCAGACGGGTATCAAGGCCACCTTCCTCTATCTCGCCTCCACCACCCTGGCCATCTGCATCGGCCTGCTGATGGGCTGGTTGCTCGAGCCCGGTACCGGCATCACGCTGCAACATGCACTGCCTCCATCGCCTCAACCTCATCCCACTCTGGAGCAGGTCCTGGTAGCGCTGGTGCCGACCAATCCGCTCCAGGCCATGGCGGAAGGCCGGGTGCTGCAGGTGCTGGTGTTTGCGGTTGCTCTCGGACTCGCCATCAATGCCATCGGGCGACAGGGGGTTCCGGCGCAGCGTCTGTTTGCCTCCCTGGCGGAAGCGATGAACAAGCTGACCCAGGTGCTGATGAACCTGGCACCCTACGGTGTATGTGCCCTCACGGCCTGGCTGGCGGCCCAGTATGAGCTGGCCCTGACGCTTCCCCTGCTCAAGGTGATCGGTGCCGTCTATCTCGGCTGTCTGTTGCACGTGCTGGGGGTCTACAGCGGCATGCTGGTGCTGCTGGCCCGGCTCAACCCCTGGCACTACTTTCGCGGCATACTGGATGCACAGGCCATCGCCTTCACCAGCAGTTCCAGCGCCGCCACCCAACCTGTCAGTATCCACTGTGCCGAGGCGCGTCTGGGAGTCTCCAAGCGGGTGACCAACACCGTCCTCCCCATAGGCGCCACCATTAATATGGATGGTACCGCCCTCTACCAGGGGGTGACGGCCCTCTTCGTGGCCCAGGCCTTCGGGGTCGACCTCCATCTCATCGACTATATGACCATCGTCGTCATCGCCGTGCTGGCCAGCATAGGAACGGCGGGAACCCCGGGCACCGGCCTGATGACCCTGACTCTGGTCCTCACCTCGGTAGGCTTGCCGCTGGAGGGGGTGGCTCTCATCGCCGGGATCGACCGATTCCTCGACATGGCGCGCACCACGGTCAATGTTTCCGGCGATATTCTGGTTTCGGTGCTGATCGCCCGCCGGGAAGGGGAGCTGGATCTGGCCACCTTCCACGATCCGGAAGCCGGCGAAGAGCTGGACGAAAACGCCCGCCAGTGACGACATCGGGCCACAGGCCCGATCACTCCTCTTCAGGATCGTGGCCGCAACGCCAGCAGATCTCGAAGTTGGCCCCATTCTCCTCGCCACAACGCCCGCAGAGCCAGCCATTCCCCTGCCGCTTCTGGTAGCGCTCGATGACCCGGGATGCCTTCTGTCGCTGCTCACCCGGCACCATCAGGGTCACCTGCAGCAGATCCACGGGTAACTCTCCCAATGCGCCTCCAAGCCCCTCACCATTCAGCCGGACACGGATACCCTCCACCTCCAGGGCCCCCTTGATGGCATGGGCCTCCAGTACATGGGAGGCGCGATAGAGATTGATCCATTGTTCCATAACGACTCCTTAGATCAGGCGATCGATGGCATATTCGTCTCTGCGCTCGATCAGATAATCGATAAACATCCGCAACTTGCGCGGCATGAAACGTCGTTCCGGACAAAGCAGATAAATAGGTACCGGGGGCTGTCGCCATTCGGAGAGCAGGGGTACCAGGGCTCCGCTGGCCAACTCCTCCCGACAGAGCATGGCAGGCAGAGAGGCAAGCGCCAACCCGGCCTTTGCCGCCTCGCGGGCGCAGGTAATATTATTGACCCTAAAACGGGATTTTGGCTCGATCAGCACCCGCTCCCCCTCACGCTCGAAGACCCAGCGGGGCGAAAGCAGTGAGGAGCGCACGAAGATACGCTCGTGCTCTTCCAGTTGAACCGGATGGGAAGGCACTCCAACCCGCTCGAGATATGAGGGGGAAGCACATAGCAGCCGCTCCGTCAGCCAGAGCCGACGGCTAACCAGACTGGTATCGTCGCTCTCCCCTATGCGAATGATGCAGTCAAGCCCCTCGGTGATGGGATCAACCACCCGGTTGGTCAACTCCATGTCGACCTTGAGGTCCGGATGTGACTGTAAATAATCCGCGACCACCCGGGCCAGCACCAGTTGCCCCGTCTCGATAGGGACCGCCATCTTGAGGGTACCGGTCAGTTGATGCTGGGAGGCACTGAGCTGTAACTCGGCCTCGGCCATCACCTCCAGGGCGGTTCGGCAACGCTGGTAGTACTGCTCCCCCTCCTCGCTCAGGGTCAGCTGACGCGTCGAGCGATAGAGTAACCTCACCCCCAGATGTCGCTCCAGATCGGCCATACGCCGACTGACCGTGGCCTTGGTCATGCCGAGCGCGGCGGCGGCGGCGGTGAAGGAACCCCGGTCCACTATGGTGGCAAAGATCTGGGCGGCATTCAGATCCATTGTTTCCTCTATGCAACGATTTTTCTCATTTCTGCACACTAATCTTAAAAATAAGACAATGCTAGCCTGTCCGTTCCACAACGGAGAATGAAATGAGCAAAGAGAAGAAGATCCCGCTGATGGCGGCCATCATACTGGCCCTGCTCGGCCTCGCCTTCGCCCTCTACTGGTACGGTTATGGGCGCTACTTCGAGCGCACCGACAACGCCTATCTGCAGAGCAACGTCACCGCCATCGCCTCGCGCCTGCCGGGTTACATTCATGAGGTGTTGGTCGACGACAACCAGCAGGTTCGCTCCCATCAGATCATCGCCCGCCTCGATGACAGGGAGTATCGTCACCGGCTCGCCATGGCAGAGGCCGAGTTGGCCCTGAACCAGGCCAGTGCCGAGAACCTGACTGCCACCCGCACCCGGCAGCTGAGCCTGATCCATCAGGCACAGGCCCGAGTGCTCTCTGGCAAGGCAGAACTGCGCCGTGCCAGCCAGCAACAGAGTCGTACCGCTCAGCTCAAGGCTCGCAACTACAGCTCTCAGGACAGTCTTGATGAAGTCAGTGCCAACCGTCAGGTGGCCGAGGCCCAGCTGGTAGAGGCCGAGGCTGCCCTGCAGGCGGCCAGGGACAACCTGCTGGTGCTCGATGCCGAACAGCAGCAGGCCCAGGCCCGCATCGCCGAAAGCCGGGCCAATCTGGATCAGGCTCGCCTCGATCTCAGCTATACCGAGATCCGGGCCCCGGCCGACGGCATCATCGGACGGCGTGCCCTGCGAGAGGGAATGTATGTGCAGTCGGGCATGCAGGTGGCCAGCCTGGTGCCACTCAAGGAGGTATGGGTCGAGGCCAACTTCAAGGAGACCCAGCTCGCACATATGCACCCGGGACAAAAGGTGGAGGTTGTGCTCGACGCCTATCCAAACCAGCCGGTCGATGGCGTCATCGACAGCCTATCCCCGGCTACCGGCGCCAAGTTCGCCCTGCTACCACCGGAAAACGCCACCGGGAACTTCACCAAGATAGTGCAGCGGGTACCGGTGAAGATCCGCATCCCTGAGCCGGGAGTGCTGGCCGGTAAACTACTGCCCGGGCTCTCCAGCGAGGTGACCGTCGATACCCGAAATGCCGAACAGGCTCCCACCCACCTGGCCGCCCGCCAATGAGTCAGCCGGTATCCCGTCGCCACTGGATCGCCGTACTGGGTGGCTTGCTCGGTGCCTTCATGGCGATCCTCGATATCCAGATCACCAACTCATCCCTCAAGGATATTCAGGGAGCCTTGTCGGCGACCCTGAGCGAGAGCTCCTGGATATCGACCGCCTACCTGGTCGCCGAAATGATCGCCATTCCCCTGAGCGGCTGGCTCAGCAGGGGATTGAGTGTGCGCCGCTACCTCATCTGGACCACTGCCGCCTTTATTCTCTCCTCCGTCCTCTGCTCCTTCAGCTGGAACCTGGGCAGCATGATAGTGTTTCGGGCCCTACAGGGATTTACCGGTGGGGCGCTTATCCCCATGGCTTTTACCCTGATCGTCACCCTGCTCCCCCTGGAGAAGCGTGCCACCGGCATGGCCCTGTTTGGACTCTGCACCACCTTTGCCCCGGCCATAGGCCCCACCCTGGGTGGGTGGCTCACCGAGCAACTTTCATGGCACTACATCTTCTACCTCAACGTGCCGCCCGGATTGCTGGTGCTGGCCATGTTGGCCCATGGCCTCGATCGCGAGCCCGTCGATTGGGAGGTGATTCGCCGGGTCGATCTGGTGGGCATATTCACCATGGCGGTCGGGCTGGGCCTGCTGGAAGTGGTGCTGGAAGAGGGCAATCGCGAGGAGTGGTTTGGCTCCTCCTTCATCGTGCGCCTGTCGGTGATCTCCGCTGTGGCCATGATCTTCTTTATCATCAGCCAGTTGCTGCGCCGCCATCCCCTGGTCAATCTGCGATTACTGGGTAACGGGCGCTTCGCCCTGGCCTGCTTTGCCTATCTGATCCTGGGGATGGCCCTGATGGGCTCTATCTATGTCTTGCCCCTCTATATGGCCCAGATCCACAACTACAACGCGCTGGAGATCGGCAAGGTGCTGATGTGGATGGGACTCCCCCAACTGCTGGTCCTGCCGCTCGTCCCCAGGCTCACACGCAGCGTGGACCCCCGTTATCTGGTCTGTTTTGGCTTTCTGGTCTTCGCCGTCAGCTGCTTTATGAATACCGGCATGAGCGTCGACTTTGCCGGTCCCCAGCTCACAGACTCCCTGATCATTCGAGCTCTGGGGCAGCCCTTCATCATGGTCCCCCTCTCCATGGTCGCCACCGCCAGCCTGACCCCGGGCGATATCCCCAGCTCCTCGACCCTGCTCAACGTACTGCGCAACCTCGGAGGAGCCATCGGCATCGCCATCATAGCGACCATGCTCGATAACCAGAGCCGGGTTCACCTGACCTACATCGCCAGTACTCTGGACGCCAGCAGCATCGCGGGACAGCTGTGGCTACAGCAGACGGCCGGCACCCTGGCATCCCAGAGTGGTGACCCGGTGGGGGCCGCCGAGCAGGCGCGAGCCCTGCTCAACCAGACGATGCAGCGAGATGCCGCCATCATGGCCTATAACCAGATCTTCTTCCTGATGGGGGGATTTCTGTTACTGGCGAGTGCCATGATGTTGTTACTCAAAGCACCCAAGCCGACCCCCTCTGGCCAACACGCCGAACCCATCGAGGCATAAGAGAAGGGCCACTTAGCGGTGGCCCTTTTACTTTGCGCTGCCACGCCCCTGGAGCATGTGATGCCCCTATCTGCTCAGACCCTCCGGCGAGCCAGGCGTGCCGGCACTGATGCGAAACCGCCAGCTTCCCCCCTCGTATCAAGCGCGCCGACACAATACAGACCCTTGCCACGCACGGTGCACAACATGGATATGGTGGATCGCGGATATGAGGTAAGCGGTAAGCGGTAAGCGGTAAGCGGTAAGCGGTAAGCGGTAAGCGGTAAGCGGTAAGCGGTAAGCGGTAAGCGGTAAGCGGTAAGCGGTAAGCGGTAAGCGGTAAGCGGTAAGCGGTAAGCGGTAAGCGGTAAGCGGTAAGCGGTAAGCGGTAAGCGGTAAGCGGTAAGCGGTAAGCGGTAAGCGGTAAGCGGTAAGCGGTAAGCGGTAAGCGGTAAGCGGTAAGCGGTAAGCGGTAAGCGGTAAGCGGTAAGCGGTAAGCGGTAAGCGGTAAGCGGTAAGCGGTAAGCGGTAAGCGGTAAGCGGTAAGCGGTAAGCGGTAAGCGGTAAGCGGTAAGCGGTAAGCGGTAAGCGGTAAGCGGTAAGCGGTAAGCGGTAAGCGGTAAGCGGTAAGCGGTAAGCGGTAAGCGGTAAGCGGTAAGCGGTAAGCGGTAAGCGGTAAGCGGTAAGCGGTAAGCGGTAAGCGGTAAGCGGTAAGCGGTAAGCGGTAAGCGGTAAGCGGTAAGCGGTAAGCGGTAAGCGGTAAGCGGTAAGAAAAATGCAGGAAAAAGAAAAGCCGGGCAAGCCCGGCTTTTTCTATCTTACTCGGCAGCTGCTTCAGCAGCGGCCGGGCGGTCTACCAGCTCGATGTAAGCCATCGGAGCATTGTCACCGGCACGGAACCCGCACTTCAGAATGCGAGTATAACCACCGGCGCGCTCTTGGTAGCGCTTGCCCAGTTCGTTGAACAGCTTTGCCACAACTTCGTTATCACGAGTGCGGGCGAATGCCAGACGACGGTTAGCAACGCTATCAGTCTTGGCAAGGGTGATCAGCGGTTCAACTACACGACGCAGCTCTTTTGCCTTCGGCAGAGTCGTCTTGATGATCTCATGACGAACCAGGGAGCTGGCCATGTTGCGGAACATAGCCTGACGATGGCTGCTGTTCCGGTTCAGTTGACGACCACTCAAACGATGGCGCATGACCTTATCCTTCTAACTAAATCTGTGAACCCGTAATCTGGATTTACTCGTCAGCGATGCTGGCGGGCGGCCAGTTCTCCAGGCGCATGCCCAGAGACAGACCACGGGAGGCCAACACGTCCTTGATCTCAGTCAGGGACTTCTTACCGAGGTTCGGAGTCTTAAGCAACTCGACTTCGGTACGCTGTACCAGATCACCAATATAGTGGATAGCTTCTGCCTTCAGACAGTTCGCGGAACGAACTGTCAGCTCCAAATCATCGACAGGACGCAGCAGAATCGGATCGAACTCGGGCTTCTCTTCCTTCTTCTCGGGCACGCTTACGTCACGCAGGTCGACGAAGGCTTCCAGTTGCTCTGCCAGGATAGTGGCGGAACGACGGATAGCCTCTTCCGGATCCAGGGTGCCGTTGGTCTCCATTTCGATGACCAGCTTGTCCAAGTCGGTACGCTGTTCCACACGCGCCGCTTCTACATTGTAGGCGATGCGAACGATGGGGCTGAACGCAGCGTCCAGCAGCAGGCGACCAATCGGGCGCTCCTCATCGTCATTGTGGACGCGAGCGGAAGCGGGCACGTAACCACGACCGCGCTGAATCTTCAGGCGCATGCTGATCTCAGCGTTGGCGCTGGTCAGGTGGCAGATTACGTGCTCCGGGTTTACGATCTCAACTTCATCACCGTGAGTGATATCACCAGCGGTAACGGGGCCTGTTCCAGACTTGGTCAGGGACAGAGTTACCTCGTCCTTGCCTTCCAGCTTCACAGCGATGCCTTTCAGGTTCAGCAGGATTTCGAGAACGTCTTCCTGAACACCTTCCTTGCTGCTGTACTCGTGCAGTACGCCATCGATTTCGACTTCAGTGACTGCACAACCGGGCATAGAAGAAAGCAAAATACGACGCAGGGCGTTGCCCAGCGTGTGACCAAAACCACGCTCAAGCGGCTCAAGAGTCACTTTTGCGTGAGTCGGGCTAACTTGCTCGATGTCAACTAGCCGCGGCTTAAGAAAATCTGTTACAGAACCCAGCATTGTGTCCTCTCTTTAGAAGCTAGCTTTACTTGGAGTAAAGCTCGACGATCAGCTGTTCGTTAATGTCGGCAGACAGGTCAGAACGCTCCGGCAGGCGCTTGAAGGCACCTTCCATCTTGGCAGCGTCAACCTCTACCCAAGTCGGCTTCTCACGCTGACCAGCAACCTCAAGGGCAGCCTTGATACGTGCTTGCTTCTTAGCCTTCTCGCGAACAGAGACCACATCCTCAGGGGAAACCTGGAAAGAAGGAATGTTCACAACGCGGCCGTTAACCATGATGGCCTTGTGGCTGACCAGCTGACGTGCTTCAGCACGAGTGGCGCCGAAGCCCATACGGTATACGACGTTGTCCAGACGACCTTCCAGCAGCTGCAACAGGTTTTCGCCGGTGTTACCCTTCTGACGGGCAGCACTGCGGTAGTAGTTGCGGAACTGTTTTTCCAATACGCCGTAGATACGGCGAACTTTTTGCTTCTCGCGCAGCTGAACACCGTAGTCGGACAGACGCGGCTTACGAGCGCCGTGCTGACCCGGGGCGGTGTCAATCTTGCACTTAGAATCAATCGCACGAACACCAGACTTCAGGAAGAGGTCGGTGCCCTCACGACGGCTAAGCTTAAGCTTAGGACCGATATATCTTGCCATCTTCTTTCTCCAACAATCCTAGACCAAGTAGCTAAACGCGTTACACGCGGCGCTTCTTGGGAGGACGACAACCGTTGTGCGGGATCGGAGTCACATCAGTGATGTTCGTGATGCGGAAACCAGCCGCGTTCAGAGCGCGGATGGAAGACTCACGACCGGGACCCGGACCCTTGACCATGACTTCCAGGTTCTTGACGCCATATTCTTTGGCCATCTCACCGGCACGCTCGGCTGCAACCTGGGCAGCGAACGGGGTGGACTTACGAGAACCACGGAAACCGGAACCACCAGCGGTGGCCCAAGACAGAGCGTTGCCCTGACGGTCAGTGATAGTCACGATTGTGTTGTTGAAAGAGGCATGTACGTGTGCGATACCGTCGCTCACTTGCTTTTTAACGCGCTTGCGAGCACGAGTCGGAGTTTTAGCCATTTTCTACCTTCCCGTTACTTCTTGATAGCCTTGCGCGGACCCTTACGGGTACGAGCATTGGTCTTGGTACGTTGACCACGGACAGGCAGGCTACGACGGTGACGCAAACCACGGTAGCAACCCAGGTCCATCAAACGCTTGATGTTCATAGAAATCTGACGGCGCAGGTCACCTTCTACGGTGTACTTACCTACTTGTTCACGCAGACTTTCTACCTGAGCTTCATCCAGGTCTTTAATTTTTACATTCTCAGCGATACCGGCTGCGGCACAGATGGCCTTGGAGCGGGTACGACCGACGCCATAAATAGCAGTCAGAGCAATGACTGCATGCTTATGGTCAGGAATGTTAATGCCAGCGATACGGGCCACTATTCACTCCTACATATAGTAGATTACGACCACCACAAAGCCCGTGAGCGGATACGTGGCGGTCAACCAATACACAACAAAAGTTGGCTGGCTATCTTAGCCAGCACAACTATTTGTTGCAAGTACTAACCGTAACTAAATTAGCCTTGACGCTGTTTATGCTTAGGCTCGCTGCAAATCACACGCACCACACCGTGACGCTTGATGATTTTGCAGTTACGGCAGATTGCCTTAACGGAAGCACGAACTTTCATTGCTTAACTCCGTAACTACGCCGACCTTAGCGGCCGTAGCCCTTCAGGTTGGCCTTCCTCAGGACATCACCATACTGATGAGACATCATATGGGTCTGAACCTGAGCCATGAAGTCCATGATCACTACCACGATAATCAGCAGCGAGGTGCCACCGAAATAGAACTGAACGTTCCAGGCAGTCATCAAGAACTGTGGTACCAGACAGATAAAGGTTATATAGAGCGCGCCAGCCAGAGTCAGGCGGGTCATAACCTTATCGATATAACGTGCTGTCTGCTCGCCCGGACGAATCCCCGGGATAAAGGCTCCACTCTTCTTCAGGTTATCTGCTGTCTCGCGCGGGTTGAACACCAACGCGGTGTAGAAGAAGCAGAAGAAGATAATGGCTGCTGCATACAGCATTTCGTACAGGGGCTGGCCCGGCTGCAGAACCATAGAGATCTGCTGCAGAACATCAGCCACAGTACCCTCACCCTGACCAAACCAGGAGGTAATGGTGCCCGGGAAGAGGATGATACTGGATGCGAAAATCGCAGGAATCACACCAGCCATGTTGACCTTCAACGGCAGGTGCGTGCTTTGCGCTGCGAATACCTGGCGGCCTTGTTGACGCTTGGCATAGTTAACGACGATACGACGCTGACCACGCTCCACGAACACCACAAAGTAAGTCACTGCGAAAACAATCAAGCCCAGCAACAGCAACAGCAGGATGTGCAATTCCCCTTGACGTGCCTGTTCGGCCGTAGCGCCAATGGCATGAGGCAGACCGGCAACGATACCCGTGAAGATTATCAGCGAGATACCATTACCAATCCCACGCTCGGTAATCTGCTCACCCAGCCACATCAAAAACATGGTGCCGGTGACCAGACTCACAACCGCCGTGAAATAGAAGCCAAAGCCCGGATTAGTCACGAGCCCCTGCATCATATTCGGCAGGCCGGTTGCGATACCAATGGCCTGGAAAGTTCCCAATACCAACGTGCCCCAGCGAGTATACTGGCTGATCTTGCGACGACCGGCTTCACCCTCTTTCTTGAGTTCAGCAAGAGCGGGGTGAACCACGGTCAGCAGCTGGATGATGATCGATGCCGAGATGTACGGCATGATCCCCAGTGCAAGAATTGAAGCACGGGCAAGTGCACCACCACTGAACATGTTAAACATCTCAATGATGGTGCCCTTCTGTTGCTGGAACAATTCGGCCAGTACGGCGGCGTCAATACCAGGAATAGGCACATAAGAGCCTGCACGGAAGACGATAATCGCTCCGAGAACGAAGAGCAGACGGCTCTTCAGTTCACTCAGACCACCCTGTGCTTTTACATCCAATCCTGGTTTCTTAGCCATTGTACTGATTATTCCTCGATTTTACCGCCAGCGGCCTCGATGGCTGCACGTGCACCCTTGGTGACGGGCAGACCACGAACGGTCACAGCGCGGTCGATGTTACCGGACAGAACAACCTTCACAAACTCGATGTTCTTGTTAACAACACCGGCTTGCTTCAGGGTGCTCAGATCCACCACATCACCTTCTACCATCGCGATTTCGTTCAGGCGAACCTCGGCAGATACCAGAGACTTGCGAGAAGTGAAACCGAACTTCGGCAGACGGATTTTCAGCGGCATCTGACCACCTTCGTAACCGCGACGGACTTTACCGCCACCGGAACGAGAGGTCTGGCCCTTAACACCACGACCACCAGTCTTACCCAGACCGGAGCCGATACCACGACCGCGACGAGCCTTTACAGGCTTGGAGCCAGCGGCCGGAGACAGAGTGTTCAGACGCATGCTTAGCCCTCCACCTTAACCATGTAATACACCTGGTTGATCATACCGCGAACGCAAGGAGTATCCTCCAGCTCAACGGTGTGACCAATGCGACGCAGACCCAGGCCACGCAGAGTCGCCTTGTGCTTGGGCAGGCGGCCGATAGAGCTGCGGGTTTGAGTTACTTTTACAGTCTTGTTAGCCATGTCGCATTACCCCAGAATTTCTTCAACGCGCAGACCACGCTTAGCAGCGATCTGTTCCGGAGACTGACCGTTAACCAGAGCGTCTACAGTGGCGCGAACCACGTTGATCGGGTTGGTGGAACCGTAGGTCTTAGCCAGGATGTTGTGAACACCAGCCACTTCCAGAACGGCACGCATAGCACCACCGGCGATGATACCGGTACCTTGGGAGGCCGGCTTCATGAATACGGTGGAACCGGAGTGGATGCCCTTCACCGGGTGGTGCAGAGTACCGTTGTTCAGTTCTACCTTCTTCAGGTTGCGCTTGGCCTGTTCCATTGCCTTTTGAATGGCAGCCGGAACTTCACGGGCCTTACCGTAACCGTAACCTACACGGCCGTTGCCATCACCCACCACAGTCAGTGCGGTGAAGGACATGATACGACCACCCTTAACAGTTTTCGAAACACGGTTTACCGCAATGAGCTTCTCGTGCAGTTCACCGGCTTGAGATTCGATTTTAGCCATCTTCGACTCCTAGCTTAGAACTGCAGACCAGCGTCACGAGCAGCAGTAGCCAGAGCGGCTACACGACCGTGATACTTGAAACCGGAACGGTCAAACGACACGTTCTGTACACCCTTGGCGATGGCGCGCTCGGCGATAGCCTTACCTACAGCGGCAGCCGCGTCGGCGTTACCGGTGTATTTGATGCTTTCGCTGATAGCCTTCTCTACTGTGGAAGCAGAGGCCAGGACTTCGGAACCGTTGGCTGCAATGATCTGCGCGTAGATATGACGCGGAGTACGGTGAACAACCAGACGAGTCGCACCCAGTTCCTGCATCTTCTTACGTGCACGAGTAGCACGACGGAGACGAGCTGCTTTCTTGTCCATAGTGTTACCTTACTTCTTCTTAGCTTCTTTAGTACGCACTTGCTCATTGGCATAGCGTACACCCTTGCCCTTATAGGGCTCCGGAGCGCGGTAAGCACGGATATCCGCGGCAACTTGGCCAATCACTTGCTTGTCGATACCACGCAGAACGATTTCGGTCTGGGTGGGGCACTCGGCAGTGATGCCAGCCGGCAGTTCATGCTCGACCGGGTGGGAGAAGCCCAGGGCCAGAGCGACAGCGTTGCCCTTGATGGAGGCACGATAACCTACACCAACCAGCTGCAGCTTGCGCTCGAAGCCTTGGGTAACACCGATGACCATGTTGTTAACCAGGGCGCGAGCGGTACCAGCTTGAGCATCGGCACCGGCAAAGCCAGCGCGCGGAGCAAACTTCAGTACGCCCTCTTCCTTGGTCACTTCAACAGCCGCGTTGATGGAACGAACCAGAGAGCCCTTGGTACCTTTTACGGTCAGCTCTTGGCCATTCAGAGTCACCTCTACGCCAGCAGGAATCGCGACGGGTGCCTTAGCAACACGAGACATTTCCTACCTCCTTAAGCGACGTAGCAGATGATCTCACCGCCCATGCCAGCCTTACGGGCAGCACGGTCAGTCATCACACCTTTAGAAGTGGACACAACGGCAATACCCAGACCGCCCATTACCTTCGGCAGATCATTGGTACGCTTGTAAATACGCAGGCCGGGACGGCTCACGCGTTGGATCAGTTCTACAACCGGCTTGCCTTGGAAATACTTCAGTTCGATTTCCAGTTCCGGTTTCACGTCACCAGCTACGTTGTAGCCAGCGATGTAGCCTTCGTCCTTCAGCACTTTGGCAATCGCCACTTTCAGCTTGGAGGAGGGCATGGAAACCGCAACCTTGCTAGCCGCCTGACCGTTACGGATGCGGGTCAGCATATCCGCGATCGGATCTTGCATGCTCATAGTCTAACTCCCGAGATTCTTACCAAGAGGCCTTTTTCAGGCCCGGAATTTCACCCTTCATGGCATGCTCACGCACCTTGATGCGGCACAGGCCAAATTTACGCAGCACACCGTGCGGACGGCCAGTAATGGCACAACGGTTACGCTGGCGGATCGGGCTGGAATCACGGGGCAGCTGTTGCAGCTTCAGAACAGCTTCCCAACGCGCTTCTTCAGAAGCGTTCATGTCAACGATCAGAGCTTTCAGCTCGGCACGCTTGGTAGCGTACTTGGCTGCCAGCTTGGCACGCTTGACTTCACGTGCTTTCATGGAAAGTTTTGCCATAACCCTACACCTTACTTGCGGAACGGGAAGTTAAAGGCAGCCAGCAGAGCACGGCCTTCATCATCGGTTTGCGCGGAGGTGGTGATGGTGATATCCAGACCACGAACGCGATCGACCTTGTCATAGTCGATTTCCGGGAAGATGATCTGCTCGCGTACACCCATGGAGTAGTTACCACGACCGTCGAACGACTTGGCGTTCAGGCCGCGGAAGTCACGGACACGGGGTACTGCGATAGAGATCAGGCGCTCCAGGAACTCCCACATACGCTCGCCACGCAGGGTTACTTTGCAACCTATCGGGTAGCCTTCACGAATCTTGAAGCCCGCAACGGATTTACGAGCCTTGGTGATCAGCGGCTTCTGACCGGAAATGGCAGCCAGGTCGGCAGCAGCATTTTCCAGCAGTTTTTTATCAGCAATCGCTTCACCTACACCCATGTTCAGGGTGATTTTCTCGATCCGAGGGACTTGCATGATAGTCTTGTAACCGAACTGCTTGGTCAGTTCATTTACTACATTTGCTTTGTAGTAATCATGCAGTTTCGCCATCGTTAAACTCCAATTACTTCACAAGTTCGCCGGTGGATTTGAAGACACGGACTTTCTTGCCGTCTTCAATCCGGAAACCTACGCGGTCAGCTTTGCCAGAGGCAGAGTTGAACAGCGCTACGTTAGATACGTGGATCGGGGCTTCTTTGGTTACGATGCCACCGGCCTGACCCAGAGCGGGTACCGGCTTCTGGTGCTTCTTAACCAGGTTGATGCCTTCCACAACGACCTTACCTTCAGCGATCAGGACTTGAGTGACTTTGCCACGCTTGCCCTTGTCTTTGCCGGTGAGGACGATTACTTCGTCTTCGCGACGGATTTTAGCTGCCATCGTTCGACTCCTTACAGTACTTCGGGTGCCAGGGACACGATCTTCATGAACTTCTCATTACGCAGTTCACGGGTCACCGGCCCAAAAATACGAGTACCGATCGGCTGCTGGTTGTTGTTCAGCAACACAGCTGCGTTGTTGTCGAAACGGATGACAGAGCCGTCCTGACGACGAACGCCTTTACGGGTGCGTACGACCACCGCGTTATACACATCACCTTTCTTCACTTTACCGCGAGGAATGGCTTCCTTGATGGAAACCTTGATGATGTCGCCGATGCCGGCGTAACGGCGGTGCGAACCACCCAGAACCTTAATACACATTACGCTGCGTGCGCCGGAGTTATCGGCAACATCCAGCATACTTTGCATCTGGATCATCTTAGTGCTCCGCTTTGTTTACTTCTTATCCCTCTCGGGATCTGGCTGCCTTCAAAAGGCGCGAAACTATAACACAGGTATTTTCGAAAAGGTAGCCTAAAAAACAAACGGCCCCAGCAGGGGCCGTTTGAGCTAGAAAGAACCTGACTTAGGCCTTTTCTACGATACCAACCAGGGTCCAGGACTTGGTCTTGGACAGCGGGCGGCACTCGCGGATTTCCACGAGATCGCCAGCCTTGCACTCGTTGTTCTCGTCGTGCACGTGCAGCTTGGTAGTACGCTTGATGATCTTACCGTAGATCGGGTGCTTTACCTTGCGCTCGATGGCAACAGTGATGGACTTGTCCATCTTGTCGCTGATTACACGACCCTGCAGAGTACGGATCTTGTCAGTCATTACGCACCTGCCTTCTCAGTCAGTACAGTCTTGATGCGCGCGATGTCGCGACGCACTTGTTTCAGAGTGTGAGTCTGAGCCAGTTGACCGGTGGAAGCTTGCATGCGCATGTTGAATTGCTCACGCAGCTTGGCCAGCAGTTCCTGGTTCAGTTCTTCAACGCTCTTTTGGCGCAGATCTTGTGCTTTCATCACATCACCGTCCGAGTTACGAAAGTGGTCTGAACAGACAGTTTGGCTGCGGCCAGGGCGAACGCTTCGCGTGCCAGAGCCTCAGGAACACCGTCCATCTCGTACAGGACTTTGCCCGGCTGGATCTGAGCGACCCAGTATTCCACGTTACCCTTACCTTTACCCATACGAACTTCGAGGGGCTTTTCGGTGATGGGCTTGTCCGGGAACACACGGATCCAGATCTTGCCTTGACGCTTAACGTGACGAGTCATAGCACGACGAGCTGCTTCGATCTGACGAGCAGTCAGGCGGCCACGAGTGGTCGCTTTCAGGCCAAAGGAACCGAAGGAGACTTCGTTACCGGAAGTGGCCATACCGCGGTTACGACCCTTATGGATCTTGCGGAATTTAGTACGCTTAGGTTGCAACATTTACCGAATCTCCTTACTTACCGCGGCGTTTGTTTTCGCGCTTGGGCTTTGCAGGAGCTTGCTCTTGAGCAGCGGCAGCGTTAACGGCAGCCAGACCACCCAGAACTTCACCCTTGAAGATCCAAACCTTAACGCCGATCACACCGTAGGTGGTGTGGGCTTCAGAAGTTGCATAGTCGATGTCGGCACGCAGGGTGTGCAGGGGCACACGACCTTCGCGGTACCATTCGGTACGAGCGATTTCAGCGCCGCCCAGACGACCGGAAACTTCAACCTTGATGCCCTTGGCACCCAGACGCATGGCGTTCTGTACGGCGCGCTTCATGGCGCGACGGAACATAACGCGACGTTCCAGCTGGGAAGTGATGCTGTCGGCAACGAGTTGACCGTCCAGCTCCGGCTTGCGGACTTCGGAAATGTTGATCTGAGCAGGCACGCCAGCGATCTGGGCAACAGCCTTGCGCAGTTTCTCAACGTCTTCGCCTTTCTTGCCGATCACGATGCCCGGACGAGCGGTGTGAATGGTCACACGGATGCTCTTGGCCGGACGCTCGATGGTGATCTTGGACAGAGAAGCGTTTTTCAGTTCCTTGGTCAGGAACTGGCGTACTTGGAAATCGCTGTACAGGTTGTCAGCGAAGTCTTTGGAGTTCGCGTACCAGGTAGAATTCCAAGGCTTGGTAATACCCAGGCGAATGCCATTAGGATGAACTTTCTGACCCATTGCTTATCTCCCAGCCTTAGCGTCGGATACCACTACAGTGATGTGAGCGGTACGCTTCAGGATACGATCCGCGCGACCTTTAGCACGAGGACGGATGCGCTTCATGGTCGGACCTTCGTCAACCATGATAGTAGCAACACGCAGTGCGTCGATGTCGGCACCTTCGTTGTGCTCGGCGTTAGCAATGGCAGATTCCAGCACCTTCTTCACCAGCACAGCAGCCTTTTTCGGGCTGAATGCCAGGATGTTCAGAGCCTTGTCTACCGGCAGACCACGTACTTGATCAGCGACCAGGCGAGCCTTCTGTGCAGAAGTACGGGCGAAACGGTGTTTAGCGATAGCTTCCATCATTTACCCCTTAGCGCTTCTTGGCCTTCTTATCAGCGGCATGACCGCGATAAGTACGAGTCGGTGCGAATTCACCCAGCTTGTGACCGATCATTTCTTCGGTAACAAACACAGGTACGTGCTGACGACCATTATGGACAGCGATGGTCAAACCGATCATGTTCGGGATGATCATTGAACGACGGGACCAGGTCTTAACCGGTTTTTTATCCCCGCTTTCCACCGCTTTCTCTACCTTCTTCAGCAAGTGCAGGTCGATAAATGGACCCTTCTTGAGAGAACGTGGCATGGTGATTCCTCTAAATTAACAATTACTTGTTACGACGACGTACGATGTACTTGTCGGTACGCTTGTTCTTACGGGTCTTGAAGCCCTTAGCCTTCTGGCCCCACGGGGATACCGGCTGGATACCCTTGTTGCGACCTTCACCACCACCGTGCGGGTGGTCGACCGGGTTCATCGCCATACCGCGAACGGTCGGGCGGATACCACGCCAGCGGCTAGCACCAGCTTTACCCAGCTGACGCAGCATGTGCTCGGCATTGCCGACTTCGCCGATGGTGGCGCGGCAGTCAGCCAGCACCTTGCGAACTTCGCCGGAGCGCAGACGCAGGGTAACGTAGTTGCCTTCACGAGCCAGGATCTGAACGAAAGCACCAGCAGAACGAGCCATCTGGGCACCTTTGCCCGGCTTCATCTCAACGGCGTGTACAGTGGTACCAACCGGGATGTTGCGCATCGGCAGGGTGTTACCTACCTTGATGGCGGCGTCAGAACCGGAGGCGATAGCGTCACCAGCCTTCAGGCCTTTCGGGGCCAGGATGTAACGACGCTCACCGTCTGCATACAGCACCAGGGCGATGTTAGCGGTACGGTTCGGATCGTATTCCAGACGCTCAACCTTGGCAGGAATACCGTCTTTGTTGCGCTTGAAGTCAACGATACGGTAATGCTGCTTGTGACCACCACCGATGTGACGAGTGGTGATGCGGCCGTTGTTGTTACGACCACCGGTCTTTTCTTTCTTGTCCAGCAGGGCTGCGAAGGGCTTACCCTTGTACAGGTCCTGGTTGACGACCTTGACGACGTGGCGGCGGCCCGGAGAAGTAGGCTTGCACTTAACGATTGCCATTTTTCAGAACTCCTCTTACTCGGCTGCGCCCATGAAGTCGATGTCCTGACCAGCTTTCAGGGTCACATAAGCCTTTTTCCAATCGGAACGACGGCCTACGCGCGCACCAGTGCGCTTGGTCTTACCCTTCATGTTCAGGGTACGGACGGTCTCAACTTCGACCTCGAACAGTTTCGCAACTGCGGCTTTGATTTCCGCCTTGGTAGCGTCGGTAGCAACCTTGAACACGATAGTGTTCTGGTGCTCGGCGACCATGGTGCTCTTTTCAGAGATGTGCGGAGCCTTCAGAACTTTCAGCAGACGCTCTTCACGGATCATGCCAGCATCTCCTCGATTTGCTTAACTGCATCAGCAGTCATCAGAACCTTGTCGAAAGCGATCAGGCTGACCGGATCGATACCGGCAACGTCACGCACGTCGACCTTGTACAGGTTGCGAGCAGCCAGGAACAGGTTCTCATCGACTTCAGCAGTCACGATCAGAACGTCGGACAGCTCCATCTCTTTCAGCTTGGCAGTCAGAGCCTTGGTCTTCGGAGCTTCGATGCCGAATTTCTCGACAACGATCAGGCGCTCTTGACGAACCAGCTCGGACAGGATGCTGCGGATGGCACCGCGGTACATCTTCTTGTTGACTTTCTGGCTGTGATCTTGCGGCTTGGCTGCGAAGGTCACACCACCGGAACGCCAAATCGGGGAGCGGATAGAGCCAGCACGGGCACGACCGGTACCCTTCTGACGCCACGGCTTCTTGCCGCCACCAGATACTTCGGAGCGAGTCAGCTGCGCGCGGGTACCCTGACGAGCACCAGCAGCGTAGGCAACGACGACCTGGTGAACCAGGGCTTCGTTGAATTCACGCCCGAAGGTAGTTTCGGAAACTTGAAGAGCGCTCTGGGCGTCTTTCATTACCAATTCCATTACTATCTCCTCAGACGTTACGCTTTGACGGCGGGTTTAACGATCACGTCACCGTTGGTAGCGCCCGGTACTGCGCCTTTGATCAGCAGCAGGTTGCGCTCAACGTCAACGCGGACCAGTTCCAGGTTCTGAGTGGTTACACGCTCATTGCCCAGATGGCCAGCCATCTTTTTGCCCTTGAATACGCGGCCCGGGGTCTGGTTTTGACCGATGGAGCCAGGTACACGGTGGGACAGGGAGTTACCGTGGGTCATGTCCTGGGTGCGGAAGTTCCAGCGCTTAACAGTACCGGCGAAGCCCTTACCCTTGGAAGTACCGGTAACATCTACCAGCTTAACGTCAGCGAGAAGATCAACTTTCAGCTCGCTACCAACAGTGAAGGTCTCACCGTTGTTCAGACGGAATTCCCACAGACCGCGGCCGGCTTCAACACCAGCTTTGGCAAAGTGGCCAGCTTCCGGCTTGGTCACACGGCTGGCTTTCTTGGCGCCAGTGGTAACCTGGATAGCGTTGTAGCCGTCGGTTTCAACAGACTTGACCTGAGTTACACGGTTAGCTTCAACTTCGATAACGGTCACGGGGATAGAAACGCCATCTTCGGTGAAGATGCGAGTCATACCCACTTTGCGACCTACAAGACCGATTGTCATTGTTATCAACCTCTTTCCGTAATTAACCCAGGCTGATCTGGACGTCTACACCAGCTGCCAGATCCAGACGCATCAGGGCGTCTACGGTCTTGTCAGTCGGCTCAACGATGTCTACCAGACGCTTGTGAGTGCGGATCTCGTACTGGTCACGCGCGTCCTTGTTGACGTGCGGGGAGATCAGTACGGTGAAGCGCTCTTTGCGAGTCGGCAGCGGGATCGGACCGCGAACCTGTGCACCAGTGCGCTTGGCAGTTTCTACGATTTCCGCAGTGGACTGATCGATCAGACGATGATCAAAAGCCTTCAGGCGGATACGGATTCTTTGGTTCTGCATGGACCAGAGCTCCAAAAGGATGTAAAGAACATAAATCAACACCGCCCGACCGAGAGTACTCCCGCCAGAGGTGTGATTTTTAACGGTTCCCCCACAGATCGGGGGGATTGTATGGCCGCTTGTTGCGGCAAACTGACCCAGAGGTCAGGCTCACCTCAAGGGAGAGCGGAGGGCATTATACCGATTTTCACACCTGACGCAACCTGGAAAGCGCAGTTATTGCTCAATTTGGCACTCATCTCCAGCTGGCCTGGCAAGTCTGTTAGACTCGACCCTCCCCGTCGCCCAGCCGAAGAATGGATCTCATGAAAGACCAGAAGAAGGCCTACCTCTACGCCCTGTGTACCGTCGCCATGTGGTCGACCGTGGCCACTGCCTTCAAGCTCTCCCTGCAATACTTCCAGCCGGTACAGCTGCTACTGGTTGCCGCCTGCACCTCGGCGCTGACCCTGTTTGGCATAGTCGCCCGCCAGGGCAAACTGGCACTGCTCGGGGAGTATATGAAGGCCCGCCCCTTCTATTATCTGGCCCTCGGCACCCTCAACCCCTTCCTCTATTACCTGCTGCTGTTCAAGGCCTATGACCTGCTGCCGGCCCAGCAGGCCCAGACCCTCAATTACACCTGGGCCATCACCCTCTCCCTGCTGGCCGTCCCCTTCCTCGGCCAAACGCTGCGTCGACGCGACGGCGTAGCCATCGTGCTGGGCTACTTCGGTGCCCTGGTGATCGCCACCAAGGGGGATGTATTTGGCCTGCAGTTCGATAATCCGCTCGGCGTTGCCCTGGCACTCTGCTCCACCCTGATCTGGGCCGGTTACTGGATCCTCAACACCCGCAACCAGGGCGATCCCGTGGTGAGCCTGCTGCTGGGCTTTCTCATCAGCATCCCCTGGATCGTGGTGGCCACGGCCGTGCTGGCCGACTTCAGGCTGACCGCCTGGCAAGGGTGGGCCGGCGCCATCTATGTGGGGTTGTTCGAGATGGGGTTTGCCTTCGTGCTCTGGCTGCTGGCCCTGCGCCACGCCACCAATACGGCCCCTATCAGCAACCTCATCTTCATCTCACCGTTTGCCTCCCTGGTGCTGCTGCGCCTGTTGGTCGGCGAGGAGATCCACCCTGCAACGCCGGTAGGGCTGGGCCTCATCATAGCGGCGCTACTCATTCAGCAGCTTAAATACGGCAAGCGCTATCGCAAGGTGGCCGATGATGGCCACATCGGTTAAGCTCGCCCCGGACTACTATCTGACCAACTTCCGCCTGCTGCTGGCATGGGTGGAGGAGCGCTACGGGGATCTCTTGCTCCCCGAAGAGTTGCGCTGGCTGCATCACTTCGCCGCCCTCTCCCACCCGGCTGCCTGTCTGCTGGTGCGCCTGCTGTCGCGCAAAGGGGAGTGGTTTCGCGCCGACAGGCTCCACTACCCCGAGATCGGCCAGCTGCCGCTGGCAGAACTGGCCGAGGCGGGCCTGATCCGGTTGGCCACACCACGCTGGAGCGAACTTGGCCCCCTGCTGACCCGTCCCGAGCTGCTCGCCCTGGCGCCATCGCTGCCCAAGGAGCAACGAAAAGAGCAGTGGCTGGCCCGACTGGCCGACACGCCCCTGCCCACACTTCCCTTCCAGACCCTGAAGGTCGAGGATAAGCCCCTGCTGGGGCGCTTTCTGCTGCTCTTTTTCGGCAACCGGGAGCAGGATCTCACCGAGTTCGTACTGCTGGATCTCGGCCACTACCGCTACGAGCCCTATCCCCTCTCCCCCGCCGATCGTCTGTTCGACAGCCGGACACGTCTTGAGGAGTGGCTCTCCCTCGATGCCTGGCACGACAGCTGGCAACAGGCCCGCGAGCAGGGCGGTCCGGCCGTCGCCAGTGCGTGGTTGGCACAGCTTCCCCCGTCCAGCGACTGGCCGCCGCTGGCCGCCCGCCACGAGCGCCTGCGCCTGGCCCTGGCCCGGGATCTGGAGCGCGCCGGTGAGAACGCCCAGGCTCTCGCCCTCTACCGCACCTGCCAACGATCTCCCTCCCGCGAGCGGCAGGTGCGCCTGCTGCTGGTCGCAGGGGAGCTCGCCGAGGCCGAGCGACTGCTTGCCGAGATGGAAGCGGCGCCGCACAACGAGGAGGAGCGCGCCGTCACCCGGCCGCTCAGAGACAAGCTCTGCCGGCTTCGGGGTGACAAGGTGACGCGCCATCGCCGGCCGACCCCCCCGACCTGGTCACTGGCCCTGCCCTCCTGGCCGGGCCGGGTCGAGGAGGCCACCCTGACCGCCCTGCACGCCGACGGCTGGCAAGGCTTCTGGTGCGAGAATGCCCTTATCAACGGTCTGTTTGGCCTTGCCTTCTGGGACATCATCTTCAGCCCCCAGCCCGGCGTCTTCTTCAACCGCTACCAGCGCGCTCCGGCCGACATGTTCTCCCGTCGCTTCGGCGAGCGGCGCCAGGCCCTCATCGACACCCGGCGGCAATCATTGGCCGCTCCGGCCGGCTGGGAGGCGCTACTGGATCGCTATGATGAGAAGGTAGGCACACTCAACGCCTGGGTCGAGTGGGAACGCCTGCCACGAGTGTTGCTGGAGCTGGCCCTGCGCCACATCCCCCTGGCCCACCGGCTCGCCATGCTGGATCGCCTCTGTTTCGATCTGCGCGGCAATCGCAGCGGCCAACCGGACCTCGCCCTGTTTCGCGAAGAAGCGTACTGTCTGGTAGAGGTCAAGGGACCCGGCGATGATCTGCAGCCCCATCAGATACGCTGGCTGCAACACCTTGCCGCCTGTGACATACCCCACGCCGTGGCGCGTATCGAGCGAAAGGAATAAATCGCTTCTGCCTCAATCCATTAACCGCCAACTCTCTTTTTGATTAAAAGATGGCCTGACACATGCAGTAGTGATGTGGTGTGTTACCCCCCAGAGGATCGAGGCCATGTCCATCACAGCTCTGCTCCCCCTTGTCTCCCTGGCCGTCAAGATAGGTGGCGCCCTGCTTAAGGAGAAACCGGCAACCCCGCAGGCACAGTCCGAGCCACGCCGTGAGCCTCTGCCTCCGACCCTGCAGGGCATGTTTCGCCGCCTGGGTGCGAGCGATCCCAATGGCGAAACCCAGCGCCCGGCCATCGATCACTTCATGGGCGAGGTGATGAATACCTTGCGAGAGCGCTCCCCCGGGGTCTCACTGGATGAGGCGATCGCCAGGCTGCAGCAAGATCTGACCCGTGGCAGTGCCGGGGCCGGTGGAGATACCCTGCTGCAATCCTTTGACAGCCTGCGCCAGCAGCTGGGGATAAAGGGGGATCTCAACGGCTTTCTCGATGAGATGAGTCAAAGCCTGCCCCGTGGTCGTGGTGAAGGAGTAGGAAGGCTGCTGGCCACTCAAGCCTGAAGCTAATCCCCCACATCCTGGTACCGGAATAAGAGACGGCAACCCTGGGGTTGCCGTCTTGTTTAAACGAGAAGAGCGATTAGCCGACCCGCCCGGCCAACCAGGTTTCTGCGGCAATCAGGGCTGTCTCTACCTGCTCGCGGGCCACCCCGCCCTTGGCAACCCGCTTGGCCAGGGTCGCCTCCAGCTCCAGGTTGGGATAGACGTCCTCACCAATAAGCGGGCTGAAGCGCTGGAATTCGGCCAGCGACAGCTCTTCCAGCGGCTTCTTCACCCCGATGGCATAGACGACGGCCTCACCGACGATGTGGTGCGCCTCGCGGAATGGAATGCCCTTGGCCACCAGGTAATCGGCCAGCTCGGTGGCGTTGGCGTAGCCACCCTGGGCGGCCGCCTTGGTGCGCTCACCGTTGACCTTGAGATCGACCAGTACCAGGGCTGCCATGTCGAGGCAGTCGTGCCAGGTATCCAGCGCGTCGAACAGCCCCTCCTTGTCCTCCTGCATGTCCTTGTTGTAGGCCAGGGGCAGTGCCTTGAGGGTCATCAGCATGGCCACCTGGGCCCCCACCACCCGACCGGCCTTGCCGCGGATCAGCTCCAGGGCATCCGGGTTCTTCTTCTGGGGCATCAGGGACGAGCCCGAGGTGACCGCGTCAGAGAGCTCGACAAAGCCCGCCTCACCCGTGTTGTAGAAGATAAGGTCCTCGGCCAGGCGCGACAGGTGGGTCATGGACAGCGACGCCACGTGCATCAACTCCACCACGTGATCCCGGTCCGAGACCGAATCCAGGCTGTTGCGAGTGGCACCACCAAAGCCCATGTCCAGGGCCAAGGCTTCGCGGTCGATGGCGTAGGCGGTGCCGGCCAGGGCGCCGCAACCGAGCGGGCTGGTGTCGAGGCGCTTCAGCGCATCCTGCAGCCGGGAGTGGTCCCGCTCCAGCATCTCCACATAGGCCAGGGCCCAGTGGGCGAAGGTGACCGGCTGGGCCCGCTGCAGATGGGTGTAACCGGGCAGCACCGCGGCCTGGTTGGCCCGGGCGGAGGCCACCAGCCCCTGTTGCAGGGCGGTGATGGAGGCGGCCAGCAGTTCGCCTTGCGCCTTGCACCAGAGCTTGAGATCGGTCGCCACCTGATCGTTACGGGAGCGCCCGGTGTGCAGCTTCTTGCCGAGATCGCCGACCGCGTCAATCAACTTGCCCTCAACCCAGGAGTGGATGTCCTCGGCATCGGAGACCAGGATCTGCTCGGGGTCGAGACGCACGCTCACCAGCAGAGCGTCGAGGGCCTGTTGCAGCGTCTCCTGCTCGGCGGCGGTCAGCACCCCCACCTTGACCAGGGCGCGTGCCCAGGCCATGGAGCCCTGAATGTCCTGCTCCGCCAGGCGGTAGTCGAAGCGCAGTGAGTCGTTGAACTGCTTGAATCTTGCGTCTGCGCCCTGACTGAAGCGCCCACCCCAAAGTGCCATACTGCTCTCCTTCTTATTCCAGCCGATACTCATGCGAAGATTTTCATCTCTCAGCTTGGATGCTTACTGATAAGACCATTTTCTCCGACGGTTGCGGCCACCTTTGAATCCTCACATGACATATCAGCCACATTAAGTTGGTCTAATAAACTCACTATGTACGACACGGAGTTATCCATGAGGCACCCCGTTAACCGCAATGAAAACGAGACGTCACCTGAAGTGATCTTAAATAGATAAGCATCTGTTTTGATACACGCCTGACATTCAATATGCTCGGCAAAAGGGAATTTCCCATGTAGATACTGAATTACAGTTAAGATTTTCTCTTCACTCATCTCGGTCTCCCGTTTCAAAAGTGGAGGGGACTGCCCCCCCCCCTCTTTCTTAGTATTAACCGTGAGTGTGATCACCCCCGATGGCCATATGCTGCTCCTTCATGGCGCGGATCCGGCTGGCCAGGGTGTAGAGGCGGATGAAACCTTCGGCGTGGCTCTGGTCGTACACCTCGTCGGCACCGAAGGTGGCGAAGTCCTCGGAGTAGAGGCTGTTGGGGGACTTCTTCTGGGTCGCGGTGACCTGGCCCTTGTACATCTTCAGCACCACTTCCCCGTCGAGATCCTCGGCGATGGCGTTGGCGGAGGCGAGGATCGCCTTGCACAGGGGGGTAAACCAGCGGCCGTCATAGACCAGATGAGAGAACTCGGCACCCAACTTCTCGCGCCAGGCACGGGTCGGTCTGTCCAGCACCAGCTCTTCGATGGCGCGCAGGGCCGCAACCATGACGGTACCGCCCGGGGTCTCGTAGCAGCCACGGGACTTCATGCCCACCATCCGGTTCTCGGTGATGTCGATGCGACCCACGCCGTGCTTGCCGGCCCGCTCGTTCAGGGTCATCAGGATCTGGTGCGGGGTCAGCTTCTGGTCGTCCACCGCCACCACTTCGCCCTTGGCGATGGTCAGCTTGACGTATTCCGGCTGATCCGGCGCCTGCTCGGCCGGCACGGTCCACTGCCACACGGCTTCAGACGGCTCGTTCCAGGTGCTCTCCAGCTCGCCACCCTCGGTGGAGATATGCCAGGCGTTGGCGTCACGGCTGTAGATCTTCTTCAGGGTCGCCTTGCAGGGGATCTGGCGGGCCTCCAGATAGGCCAGCAGATCTTCCCGGGAGCGCATGTCCCAGATCCGCCACGGGGCGATCACCTTCAGTTGCGGCGCCAGGGCGGCCACGGCCCCTTCGAAACGCACCTGGTCGTTGCCCTTGCCGGTGCAGCCGTGGGAGATGGCATCGGCCCCCTCGGCCAGGGCTGCCTCGACCATGGCCTTGGCGATCACCGGACGGGCCATGGAGGTGCCCAGCAGGTAGGTGCCTTCGTAGACGGCGCCGGTCTTCAGGGTCGGGTAGACGTACTCTTTGACAAACTCTTCGCGCAGATCCTTGATGATGCACTTGGTGGCGCCGGAGGCGATGGCCTTCTGCTCGATCCCTTCCAGGTCGTCGCGCTCCTGGCCCACATCGGCCACAAACGCCACTATCTCGGCGTCGTAATGCTCTTTCAGCCAGGGGATGATGGCCGAGGTGTCCAGTCCGCCGGAGTAGGCCAGTACTATCTTGTTAATGCCGCTCATAATCTCTTCTCCTTGAAAGTGAAATCAGTGTTGGCCGCCCAGCAGGGTCAGCAGAATGGCGTTCTGGATGTGCATGCGGTTCTCCGCCTCATCCATGATGAGGGAGGCGGGACCGTCCATGACCTCGGAGGTGATCTCGAGATCCCGATGGGCCGGCTGGCAGTGCAATACGTGGCGAATGCCGGTGCGATCCAGCAGCGCCTGGTTGATCTGGTAGGGCATGAAGAGGTCGGTGACCTGCTCCATGGGGGTGGTGTCACCCATCGATACCCAGGTATCGGTGTAGGCCACATCGAATCCTTCGATGGCCGCGATATCGTCGCTCACCGCCAGGGTAGCGCCGCTCCGGGCCGCCAGGGCCTGAGCCTGCTGGAAGATCTGCACATCCGGGCCGTGCCCCTTGGGGCAGACCAGAGTGACATCGGTGCCGAGGATGGCGCCGGTCAGCAGCAGGGAGTGGCTGACGTTGTTGCCATCCCCCAGATAGGCCAGCTTCACCTTGCCCGGATCTGAATAATTTTCCGAGATGGTCATAAAGTCGGCGAAGGCCTGGCACGGGTGATAGAGGTCGCACAGGCTGTTCACCACAGGCACGCTGCCGTGCTCGGCCAGACCGACCAGGGTCTGGTGGTCGAACACCCGGGCGACGATGGCGTCGCACCAGCGCGACAGGTTGGCGGCGAAGTCCTTCACCGACTCACGCTTGCCGAGCGCCCCGTTTTGCTGATCCAGATAGACACTGTGGCCACCCAGTTTGGCGATGCCGATGTCGAAGGTGACCCGGGTGCGCAGGGAGGGCTTCTCGAACAGGGTGACGATGCTCTTGCCCGCCAGGGCCTGGCTGTACTTCCTGGGATTGGCCTTGATGGCCTTGCCCAGGGCGATGAGGGCCAGCAGTTGGGCCTGATCGAATTCGGTGCCGGTCAGAAGATGCTGCATGGGCGTGCTCCTTTTACAGGGTGACCTTGGTGCCGACGGCGCCGCCCGAGAGCAGCTTGTGCAGCAGATCCGGATAGCGCCAGCTGGCCACCGCCACCGGCTTGCCGAGGGTCTCGGCCGCATGCAGTGCCGCCTTTACCTTGACCGCCATGCCGTCGGCGATGACCCCCTTCTCCATCAGATCCAGCGCGGTCATCTTGTCGAGTTCGGGCACCAGCTTGCCCTTGCCATCCAGGATGCCGCTCACGTCCGACAACATCACCAGATCGGCGCCGAGGGCCTCGGCGATGGCGGTCGCCGCCTGGTCGGCGTTCACGTTCATCAACTGGCCATTTGCCGTGATGCCGATGGAGCTCACCACCGGCAAGAAGTCCTGAGCCAGGATCCCGTTCAGCAGAGCCGGGTTGCCCGGCTGGCATGCCCCCACGGCACCGAGCTCCGGATCGAGCTGGGTCACCTGGCACAGGCCGCCATCAGCCAGGCACAGCCCCACGGCCGGGATACCGGTAGCGATGGCCTTGGCCATCATCTGCTTGTTGGCGGTACCCGCCAGGGCGCCGGCGATGTAGGGGATCTGATCGAACGGGGTCACCCGCAGGCCATGCTTCTTGGTGGAGGTGAGACCCAGCCCCTTGAGCAGGTCATCCACCAGGCAGCCGCCGCCGTGCACCAGCACCAGGGGTCTGTGCTGCTCGTCGAGGAAGCCCTTCAGGGTTCCGAACAGGGCAGTCAACGCCTCGTCGCTCTCGAGCAACGCGCCGCCCAGCTTGATCACCAGAGTCTGCTTGTTCATCACTTTCATCCTTGTGCTTGAGTGACCAGGCCACAGCCCGCGTCGAAACCGAATTTGAGGTTGATACATTGAATCGCCTGGGAGGCGGCCCCCTTGAGCAGGTTGTCGATGGCGCTGAACACCACCAGCGCCTTGCCCTGCTGCTGCCAGGCCAGATCGCAATAGGGAGTGCCTGCGACGCCGCGGACTGAGGGTGCGGCACCGGTCAGGCGCACCAGCGGCTTGCCGGCGTAGGCCTCCCGATAGGCAGCCTCGACCTGCTCTGGGGTCACGTCATCGGCCAGCTGCACATAAATAGTGGCCAGGATGCCGCGCAGATAGTTGCCCAGATGAGGCTGAAACAGCACCTCACACCCCAGGTGGTGGCTGATCTCTGGCTGGTGCCTGTGATTGAAGGTGCCGTAGGGGTTGAGGCTCACCTCGCAGAAGCTGGTGGTGAGGGAGGCCTTGCGCCCGGCTCCGGAGACGCCGGAGACGGCATTGATAATGGGCAGGCTGTCGGCCGCGATGAGGCCCTTGGCCATCAGGGGTTTGAGGGCGCACAGCGACGCCGTCGGGTAGCAACCCGGCACGGCGACAAGCGTCGCCTGCTTGATGGCGTCAGCATTCCACTCGGCCAGACCGTAGACCGCCTGATCGAGCCACTCGGGCGCGGTGTGGGAGAAGCCGTAAAACTGCTCGTAGAAGCCATCCTGCTTGACCCGGAAGGCGCCGGAGAGATCGAACACTGTCACCCCCTTGGCCAGCAGCTTGGGGGCCAGATCGGCGCTCACCTCATGAGCGGTGGCCAGCAGCACCAGATCGGCCTGGGTCAGGATGCGGCTCATCCCGTCTTCATCCAGAGGCAACAGGGGAAGATCCACCCGGCCCAGCCACTGGGGGTGCAGGGCCGAGAAGAGTTTGTGGGCATCCTGGCTGCCGGCAGAGACGTAGAGGGCGCCCAGGGTCAGCTGGGGATGGTTCTGTACCAGTGCGGCCAGTTCGGCACCTGCGTAGCCACTGGCACCGACGATAACGGTGTTGAGCATCATTCAATCCGGTTTTTGTTAACTTGCGGGCGCAGCGGAACGCTGCATAAGGATGTCGGGGCCTGTAACCGCCCCTCGAGAGAAGGGGGCTCAGGCGATAGTGCGTCGTCGGTTGATAAACAGGTGACAGAACATGGTGTTTCCCTTACAACTAGAGCCTCATCCACGGGAGAGAAATGGAATATTCATTCACTCTCAGTGCATGAAGATGTTCTATCAAAATCCCGGAGGGGGTGCAAGGAGCTTTTATGGCCAACATGGATTTTTTTTCACTTTATAAGAATATTATTGCGATTCCCTCCATCAGCAGCACAGACCCCAAGTGGGATCAGAGTAACGAGCAGGTGATCCGGCTGCTGGCCGACTGGTTCACCACCCTGGGGTTTAGGGTCGAGGTCACCCCTCTGCCGGAGTTGCCGGGCAAGTTCAATCTGGTGGCGACGCTGGGCGAGGGAGAAGGCGGGCTACTGCTGGCGGGCCATACCGACACAGTGCCGTTTGACGAGGGACGCTGGAGCAAGGATCCGTTCAAGGTAACCGAGGAGGGCAACCGCTTGTACGGGCTGGGAACCATCGATATGAAGGGCTTCTTCGCCTTTATCGTGGAGGCGCTCAGGGAGATGGACCTCACCCGACTCAGCAAACCTCTGCGCATCCTCGCCACTGCCGACGAAGAGACCACCATGGCCGGCGCACGCGCTATTGCCGCTGCGGCCGAGCTCAAGCCCGACTATGCCGTCATCGGCGAGCCGACCGGCCTGGTCCCCGTGGTGGCTCACAAGGGGCACATGTCCGAGGCTATTCGCATCACGGGACGCAGTGGCCACAGCTCGGACCCGGCCAACGGGGTCAATGCCATGGAGATCATGCATCAGGCCATGGGGCAGCTTCTCGGCCTGCAGCGCTCCCTCAAGGAGAAGTATGCCGACCACCGCTTCGCGGTACCTCAACCGACCCTGAACCTCGGCTACATCCAGGGCGGCGACAGCCCGAACCGTATCTGCGGCTGCTGCGAGCTGCACATCGATCTGCGCCCCACCCCGCAAGTGGGACCCGACGAGCTGATGGGGCTGCTCGAAGAGGCCCTCTCCCCCATCGAGATCCACCAGCCGGGCTGCCTGCATATCCGCCACTTGCACGAGCCCATCCCCGCCTACGCCTGCGGTGATGACGCTGTGCTGGTGCGCGAGGCAGAACGGGCCAGCGGACGGGCCGCCGAGAGCGTCAACTACTGCACCGAGGCCCCTTTTATTCAGCAACTCGGTTGCGAAACCATAGTGCTGGGGCCGGGCCATATCACTCAGGCCCACCAGCCGGACGAGTATCTGGATCTCTCCTTCGTGGAGCCGACCAAGCAGGTGTTGCAGCATCTGATCCGCCGTTTCTGCCTGTAGGAAAGTTACACAACCTGATGCCGCCGTAGAGAGAACCGAAATACATGTTTTCTATCGCGGCGTTATTTGACCTTGCGCAGGAGACACGGGTAGATTGTCCCCATAAGATGAGGGAACGAATGTTGTAATCACACAACATCGATGATGAGCAGTTCCCGCCATGAACCGGCGGGATTGATCGGCAATAAGGATGTGGAATGAACGAAAAGTACGCCGCGCTACGCGCCAATGTGGGTCTGCTGGGCCAACTGCTCGGCAAGTCCATCAAGGATCACAAGGGTCAGGCCTTTCTCGACAAGATCGAGACCATTCGCCAACTGGCCAAGTCCTCCCGCAAGGGAAACGAGCAGGATCGCCAGTCGCTGATCGATACCCTGCAGACCCTGAGCGATGAAGAGCTGTTGCCGGTGGCCCGCGCCTTCAGCCAGTTCCTCAATCTGGCCAACGTGGCGGAACAGTTCCACACCATCTCGCGCAGCTTTGCCGATCAAACCGGCGCCTCTGATCCCCTGGAGCAGCTCTTTACCAAGCTGAAAGCCTCCAACCTCTCTCAGGAGGCCATCGTCCAGGCGGTGCGCGAGCTCGACATCGATCTGGTGCTGACCGCTCACCCCACCGAGGTGACCCGCCGCACCCTGATCCACAAGCATGTGCAGCTCAACGACTGCCTCGAGGCCCTCGAGCTCTCCGACCTGCTCCCCCAGGAGCGCGATCGCCTGATCAACCGGGTCGAGCAGCTCATCAACCAGGCCTGGCACACCAACGAGATCCGCGAGCAGCGCCCCACCCCGGTGGACGAGGCCAAGTGGGGCTTTGCCGTCATCGAGAACAGCCTGTGGCCGGCCATCCCGGAATTCATGCGCCATCTCGACGAGCAGTTGCAGCAGCACCTGGGGGTGCGCCTGCCCCTGGACGCCGCGCCGGTGCGCTTCACCTCCTGGATGGGGGGCGACCGGGACGGTAACCCCTTCGTCACCGCCGAGGTGACCGCCAAGGTGCTGGAGCTGGGTCGCTGGATGGCGGTCAGCCTCTTCTACAAGGAGATCAAGGAGCTCACCTCCGAGCTCTCCATGAGCGACTGCAACGACGAGCTGCGCGCCCGGGTCGGCAACCACAACGAGCCCTATCGGGTGGTGATGCGCGAGCTGCGCGAGGCCCTGCGCGAGACCAAGGAGTACCTGACCGCCAAGGTGCAGGGACAGCAGAGCGAGAACCGCGACCTGGTGCGCACCACGGCCCAGCTGCGCGAGCCCCTCGAGCTCTGCTATCACTCACTGCACGCCAGCGGCATGGGCAACATCGCCGACGGCATGCTGCTCGATGTGCTGCGCAAGGTGGCCTGCTTCGGCATCCATCTGGTCAAGCTCGACATTCGTCAGGACGGAGAGCGTCACGCCCTGGCCCTGGCCGAGCTGACCCGCTACCTGGGGATCGGTGACTACGCCGAGTGGAGTGAGGAGAACAAACAGGCCTTCCTGCTGGCCGAGCTCAACTCCCGCCGCCCCCTCGTCCCCGCCGACTGGACCCCGAGCGACGAGACCCGCGAGACCATAGAGACCTGCCGCGTCATCGCCGCCAACGATCCCGATGCCTTCGGCATCTACATCATCTCCATGGCCGGCGCCCCCTCCGACGTGCTGGCGGTGCAACTGCTGCTCAAAGAGGCAGGTTGCAAGTTCCGCATGCCGGTGGCTCCCCTGTTCGAGACTCAGGAAGACCTGATGGCGGGCACCCGGGTGATGGAGCGCCTGCTGTCGGTGGACTGGTATCGCGGCTATATCCAGGGTCGCCAATACGTGATGATCGGCTACTCGGATTCGGCCAAGGATGCGGGCATGATGGCCGCCGGCTGGGCCCAGTACGCCGCCATGGAGTCTTTGGTCGCCCTGGCCGAAATCAACCAGATCCGCCTCACCCTGTTCCACGGTCGTGGCGGCACTGTGGGACGCGGTGGCGCCCCGGCCCACCAGGCGATCCTCTCCCAGCCCCCCGGCTCACTGCGTGGTGGCCTGCGCACCACAGAGCAGGGGGAGATGATTCGCTTCAAGTTCGGCCTGCCCAAGGTGGCCATCAACAGCCTGCTCCTCTACACCAGCGCCGTGCTGGAGGGGAACCTGCTGCCCCCGCCCAAACCCCGTGAGGAGTGGCGCCAGGTGATGGAGCTGCTGAGCACCGTCTCCTGCGAGCACTACCGCAGTATCGTGCGTGGCCATCCGGACTTCGTCCCCTACTTCCGCGCCGCCACCCCCGAGCTGGAACTGGGCAAACTGCCACTCGGCTCCCGCCCCGCCAAGCGCAAGCCCAACGGGGGTGTCGAGAGCCTGCGCGCCATCCCCTGGATCTTCGCCTGGACCCAAAACCGCCTGATGCTGCCGGCCTGGCTCGGCGCCCACAAGGGTCTGCAACAGGCCATCGACGAGGGCAAGCTCGAGGTACTCGAAGAGATGAGCCGCCAGTGGCCCTTCTTCCGCACCCGCCTCGAGATGCTGGAGATGGTGTTCCTGAAGGCGGATGCCTGGCTCGCCGAGTACTACGACACCCGCCTGGTGCCCGAGGCCCTGTGGCCCCTCGGCCAGCAGCTGCGTCGGGAGCTCGCAGACTCCATCGCGCTGGTGCTCAAGCTGCGTCCCCAGGGCGGCCTGCTCGATGACCAACCCTGGATTCAGGAGTCGATTCGTCTGCGCAACCCCTACACGGATCCCCTCAACGTGCTGCAGGCGGAGCTGCTCGGTCGCTCCCGCCGGGATCCGGACTCCCTCCATCCGGAGCTGGATCAAGCCCTGATGGTCACCATCGCCGGTATCGCAGCCGGGATGCGCAATACAGGTTAATAGCGGGAGACTCCGCCATGACAAAGGGCGCCTCGGCGCCCTTTGTGTTTTCTGCTTGCCGACAGCTGGCGAACCCCGCTACTCCTGCTGCCCGATGAGGTAGTCGACCAGAGCCTGCTCGGCCCGGTTGGGCTGGCGGCTAAAACCAAGGTAGAGATCACGATGCAGGGGATAGGCCGGGTTAAGACGTTGATCAGGCAACAGCGGCGGCTCCCCCTCGAGAGAGAGCGGCCGTGCCCCGGACAGCGCCTCGTCACGCATCCGCCCCAGAGAGAGCCACCCCAGCCCCTGCTCATCATCCACCACATTGGCGATCACCAGCTCGGGAGTGCGCTGGGGATGCAGACTCTGGGGAGTGCCGGCCGCCCCGAAGATCTGACGCACATAGTGCATGGTCGCATGATTGACGCCCATGCTGTAGAGCACCACAGGGCGGCCATCCGGCCAGCGCGCCTGCGGTTGCAGCAGGGCTTCGAGCTCCTTGAGGGTCAAGGCCCGCAACGGGTTGTGCCGGTTGACCAAAAACACCACGGCATCGCTGCCGATGCGATAGAGATAGGGAACCGGATGAGCGGGAAAGGGCTCGGAGAGCATGATGCCACCGGGCCACTGCTTCATGCGCACCAAGGCTGGCAGACTGCCCGTGATCCGCAACTTCAGACCATGGCCGGTTTGTTCGGTGAAGCCGGCCTGATAGGGCTCGATGAGGCTGGCCACCGTATCGGAACCGATGAGTTCAATCTCGTCCGCCCATGCCAACATGCCCCCCCACAGGGTAAGAGCCAACCAGAGACCCTTCATCCGCCACCTCCTTCGAATCTTAACTCCATTATAAGTGGCGTCCCGTTATCGGCACTGGTGCTTGCCTCACCGGGGTCACAGGCGCAGACTGTGTGGCCTTGTCTTGCCCCAAGGTGACCACCATGACCCCTGCCATCAAGCTGCTCGAGAAGCTCAAGATCCCCTTCAGCCTGCATCCTTATGAATGTGAGGCTCACGATGACTTTGGCAAGCATGCGGCGACCCAGCTCGGGCTACCCGAAGCTCGGGTATTCAAGACCCTGATCGCCCACCACGACAAGCAAGCCGTGGTGGCCATAGTCCCCTCCTCGGGCATGTGCAGCCTGAAGCAGCTGGCCAAGGCCACCGGGCTCAAGAAGGTCGAGATGCTCCCCCCCGCCGAGGCCGAGAAGCTGACGGGCTACAAGGTGGGCGGTATCAGCCCGCTGGCCCAGAAGAAGCGCCTGCCCACTGTGCTCGACGCCTCGGCCCTGCAGTTCGATAGCGTGCTGGTGAGTGGCGGCAAGCGCGGCCTCTCTGTGGGTATCTCGGCACGGGAGATGCAGGAAAAAATGGGCTGGATCATCGCATCCATCGCCGAATAGGCCCTCTTCCTTCTGTCAAAGGGCCAAGGATGACAAGGCAGGCTAGGCTTTTCCTGTGGAGTGACCACAGGAGAGGCCCATGTCAGCCTGGTATCAATGGCTCAGACTCTATCGCATTCATGTCAGGCTGCTGGGTGCCTTTGTCTTCCTCTTTCTCATCACCCTGCTGCTGAGCAGCCTGCTCTTCATCCCCTTCTACTACCAGCAGCTCAAGCAGAGCCTGGATGCCCAGATAAGCCAGGGCACCCATGCCATCATAGGGGAGATCTCCACCAGCGCCGAGACGGCCGTCCGTAGTCACCTCAAGGGGATCACCGACGCTGAGCTCACCGCCGTCCGCTCCTTCTACGAGGCCTATCGCCGTGGCGAGATGAGCGAGCAGGCGGCCAAGGAGGCCGCGAGTCAGCATCTTCGCCACATCACCATAGGTAGCAGCGGCTATCTCTACGTGATCGACAGCAAGGGCATCATTCGTACCCATATCAAGCCGGAGCTGATCGGAAAGAGTTTGGCCCGCTACGATTTTATCCGTCAGCAGATGAAGACCAAACAAGGCTATCTGGAGTACGACTGGCAAAACCCCGGCGAGAGTGCCCCGCGCAAGAAGGCTCTCTACATGACCTACTTCGCCCCCTGGGACTGGATCATCTCGGCCTCCTCCTACCGGGATGAGTTCAACCAGCTCATCAATATCGATGACTTCCGCCACCGCATCCTCGAGATGCGTTTTGGCCAGAGCGGCTATGCCTATGTGCTCGACGGGCAGGGAGAGGTGATTCTCCACCCCTTTATCAAGCGCTACTCGCCGGAAGCCGACTATTTGAAAAACACCCCCTTCGTGCGCCAGATGCTCGAGCAGCGTAACGGCGCGCTGAGCTACGACTGGCAAAACCCTGATGAGCCCACACCACGGGAGAAGGTAGCCCGCTTTATCTTCATCCCTTCTTATGACTGGCTCATCGTCAGCACCTACTATGTGGACGAATTCGATCAGCCCCTGCACCAGTTACTGAAGATGAGCGCCCTCTTTCTGCTGATCCTGCTGGGAGTCATAGTGCTGACCGCCATGAGCCTCAGCGAGTCCATCGTCCGTCCCATTCGCGAGTGTATCGGTCGGGTTAACCGCATAGGCCGGGGCGGCGAGGGAGGGCTTATCGCCAGCACGGAGCGGGCCCGGGACGAGGTGATGTTCATGTCCCGCTTCTTCGACAAGTTCATTCAGCGGCTCTCGGTCTCCCATACCCTGCTGGAGGAGAACCATCGCCAGCGGGTGGATCTGCAGGAGAAGACCGAAGCACTCAACCGGGAGCTGGCCGCCATCAACCAGAGCCTGGAGGTCAGGGTGTGTGAACGCACGGCGGCACTGAACGAGACGATCCGCCAGCTGGAAGAGACCCGCACCCATCTGGTAGAGGCTGAGAAAAACGCCGCCCTCAGTCGCCTCATCGCCGGGGTGGCCCACGAAATCAACACCCCACTCGGCAACCTGGTCACCAGTACCTCCTACCTGTTCGAACTGATGCAAGAACACAGTCGACAGCTGGCCGAGGGGCGCCTCTCACGCACTCACCTCACCGACTATGAACAGGGAACGGGAGAGCTGCATGCCATGATGGAGCAGAATCTGCAGCGGCTGGTGCAACTCATCCAACGCTTCAAGATGCTCGACCTGCAGGATGAGGGGGATGGCCCGGCCCTTTTCACACTCGGCGAATTGCTGGAGGAAGCGGCCCAGTTCAGCCACCTCGACCGCCAAGGGGTTGAACTGAAGATAGAGGGGAATGGCGAGACCCTCGTCAAGGGGGTGAAGAAGTGGTTCATGCTCTCCTTCTCCGAGCTGATGCTCAACTCCCTGCAGCATGGTGGGGAGGGGCTGGGCCAGGTGCATATCACCATCACGGCCACCGCCGGCCAGCTTCGTATCGGCTATGGGGACGATGGAAAGGGAATCGATGAACGCCTGATCCCCCATCTCTTCGAACCCTTCGTCACCGACGCCCGCTTTCGCGGCAATGCAGGCCTGGGACTGCACCAGATCTACAACATAGTGACCCAGAAGATGGGGGGCGAGATCCGTTATGAACCGTCAGAGGGCCGATTCTGGCTGACCCTGCCCTTCGAGGAGTCCCCTGTATGAGCGCCAGCTTCTCCCTGAACGTCGACCATCCCCGGGTCAGCAGAGGGAGCCCCTGGCCGCTCCTGCTCCTCATTCTGCTGCTCTTTGCCCGGGCGGCCTTGGCCGGGACCACCTTTACCTATATCAGCCCCGAGAGTGACAAGGATCCCCGCCAGACCTATGACAGAGATCTGCTGCAACTGGCCCTGGAGAAGAGTCGCCCCGAATACGGCCCCTATGAATTGGTCGCTGCCCCTCCCATGAACCGGGATCGCATCCGTCTCAGCATTCGCCAGAATCGCTACCCCAACCTCTTTGCCATGGACAGCTGGAGCAACCGCCTCGACTTCGAACAGATGCACTATGTCCCCTTCCCCATCCATCTTGGGTTGACCGGTTATCGCATCTGCTTCGTCAACCCCGAGCGGGCAAAGGCAGTGGCACAAATACGCAACCGGGAGGAGGCCAGGCTCTTCCTTCACGGTCAGGGCAAGGGGTGGCTCGATGTGGAGATACTGAGGCAGGCCGGCTTCAAGGTGCTCGAGCGTTCCGAGTACGAGAAACTCTTTCTGATGGTGGCACGGGGGCGTATCGATCTCTTCTGCCGCGGGGTGGGCGAACTGCAGCAGGAGTGGAAGAGCCACGCCAACCTCCCCGGGCTGACAGTAGACTCACACCTGCTCTTCTACTATCCCCTGCCCCGGGTCTTCTTTACCCATGTCAGTAACAGAGAGGGACTTGGCCGTATTCGGCTTGGGCTGGAGCGCGCCTGGCGCGACGGCTCCCTGGAGGCGCTCTGGCGCCAGGCATTTGGCCCCTCCATCAAGGCGGCCCGGCTGGAACAGCGGCTGCTGATTCCCCTCGACAATCCCTATCTCAAGGGGATCGGCTTCGATTACCGGCGCTACTTCTACAATCCGGCCACCGACAGGGTCGGCAACGCCCGATCCCATCACACCCCACCATGAGAAAGGGCGCCTGACGGCGCCCCTCTTGCCCTTACAGGGCGGCACAGATCTGCCAGAGATCGTACTGGATGGCCGCCGCCGTCACCTCCCGTCCCGAGCCGGGGCCCTGAATGACCAGGGGGTTGGTTCGGTAACTGTCGCTCTCGATGGCAAACACGTTGTCACAGGGCAACAGGTTGGCAAAGGGGTGATGGGGCTCAAGGCTCTCTAGACCCACCCTCGCCTTGCCGCTACGCTCCCAGCGAGCCACATAACGCAGCACCTTGCCGAGGCGCCTGGCGCTCTCGAAGGCGGAGAGAATGGGGCCGTCGAGCTCCTGCAGACGATCCATAAACTGCTCCGGACTGACCTTGCGCAGGGGAACGGGGACCAGGTTTTCCAGCTCGATGTCGTTGGAATCGAGCTCATAACCCGCCTCCCGGGCCAGGATCAGCAGCTTGCGACGCACATCCTGACCGGAGAGATCCTCACGCGGGTCCGGCTCGGTCAGGCCATGCTGCCACGCCTCCTCCACCAACTCGGAGAAGGGACGGCTACCGTCATACTGCTGGAACAGCCAGGAGAGGGTGCCCGAGAAGATGCCGGCGACGCCGTGGATGCGGTCGCCGCTCTGACGCAGCATCTGGATGCTCGACTGTACCGGCAGGCCGGCCCCCACGGTGGCGTTGTAGCGCCACTGCACCTGATGATCACGGCAGCTCTGCTTGACCCGCAGGTAGAACTCGCTCTCGGCGGCACCGGCAAACTTGTTGGCGGCGATGAGGTGAATGCCGAGCTGGGCCAGCTCCGGGTAATAGCGGCTCACCGTCTCGCTGGCGGTGAGATCGAGGGCGATCAGGGCGTCGAAGCTGTGCTGCTCGAGCTGGCCGAGCAGCTCGGGCCAGATCAGCGGCGACGGGTGACTGGCTTCCTGTACCCGCAGGGGATCGATCCCCTCCTCGTCCAGCCAGCCCCCTTCCGAGCCGTAGACCCCGTACAGGGTCAGTGCCAGGTTGAGCTCCTGCTCCAGGCGTTGACGCTCGCGGGCATAGAGGCTCAGCCACTGGCCGCCGATGTTGCCCTTGCCAAACACCACCAACCCGACCCGGGTCGGACGGCTGAACAGGGCACCGTGCAGGGCGATAAGCAGCGGCTCCAGCACCACCTGGCGCAATACGGCCACCAGGCTCAGGCCATCTTTCGCCGCCTGCACAAACTCGACCGGCTGATCCGCGGTGAGCTGATAGAAGCGGTGGCACTGCTCGGCATTATCGGTCACGCCGGCGCCCACCAGGGCGACCAGACTATACCCCTCCTTCTGGATGAGCCCGGTGAAGCCGCCCTCCAGCTGGTAGTCACGCAGCAGATCATAGGCGCCGGTGGCCACCTCCAGGGTGTAGGCCAGGCGCAGCATGCGGCGATCCGGCTGGCGTTGGGCCGTCAGTGGCTGAATGCGGTGACGGGCCAGGTAGGCCTCGATGGCGGCGGCAGCGCGCTCAAATTCCCCTTCAGGCAACACCTTGAGTTCGATCAGGGCGATCTGGTCGACCGAGGAGACGATGCGGGCGCCACCGGAGCGCGGTGCCCGACGCAAGATATGGGTGCACCCCTCGTCGGGGTTGTAGCTGCAGCGCAGGGTGAGGCGCTGACGGCTCTCGGCCACCGGCTGCAGGGTGCGCGAATGGAGTACGGAGGAGCCCAGACGCGCCAGCTCGTTGGCCTCTGCCAGACTGAGACGCTCCAGCAGGCGAGCCTCCTTCACCCGGCGCGGATCGGCGCTGTAGACACCGGCCACATCGCTCCAGATGGTGGTGGACTCGCCATCCGCCAGGGCTGCCAGCAGGCTGGCGCTGTAGTCGGAGCCGTTACGGCCGAGCAGCAGGGAGCGCCCCTCCAGGTCGGCGGCGATGAAGCCGGTCACCACGATGCGGCCATCGTGCTCGGCCAGGCGAGCCTTGAGCAACTCGCTGGAGAGGGCGTGATCGACCCGGATAAGGGGGCCATCTTCGGCCCGCAGGAAGCTGCGTGCATCGAGCCAGCGCGTCTTGTTGCCGCGCTGGGTCAGCAGGGCGGCCAGCAGGCGGGCCGACCACACCTCACCAAACGCCAGCAGGCCGTTGCGATCGAAGCGATCGAACTGGCGCTCCAGAGTGCGGGCGATGGCGCGAAAGTCCTCGGCCAGCTGGGCGCCGAGCTCCACCTGCAACTCCCCCTCCAACAGACCATCGATCAGGCTCTGCTGATAGGCGTGCAGGGCGGTGTGCGCCTCACCGGCCGCCTCGTCCCCCGCCTCGGCCAGCTCCACCAGCTGGATCAGGCGGTTGGTGGTCTTGCCGGCGGCGGAGACCACCACCAGTTCATTGCCGCCGCACTGCTGCTCAACGATGGCGGCGACCCGACGGTAACAGACCGGATCGGCCAGGCTGCTGCCGCCAAACTTGTGAACATGACGACGCTTCACACCCGCCTCTGCTGCCACCGCACTCTCTCCATTTAATACTGTCATTTATGCTTCTACCCTTGTTGCGATCGCCAGCGCCTGAGCCAGATCGGCCACCAGGTCCGGACCGTGCTCGATCCCCACCGACAGCCGCAGGAGCTGTCCGCTGATGCCGGCCCTGAGTTGGGCCTCCGGTGTCATGGCCCTGTGGGTCATGCTGGCCGGATGGGCGATAAGGCTCTCCACCCCGCCCAGGGACTCGGCCACCGAGAAACAACGCAGCGCCCCCAGGAAGGCACGGATCCCCGCCTCGTCGAGACTGAGCTCGAAACTTACCATGGCCCCGAATCCCGCTTGTTGACGGCGCGCAATCTCGTGCCCGGGATGGCTCGGCAGGGAGGGATGATAGATCCGCTTGACCACGGATTGCGACAGCAAGAAGTCAAGGATCTGGCGGGCATTCTCCTCGTGGGCGCGCAGGCGGGCCCCCAGGGTACGCAAGCCACGCAGGGTGAGGTAGGAGTCAAACGCACCGCCGGTGACCCCCAGGCAGTTGGCCCACCAGGTGAGGCGCTCGGCCAGCTCACCATCGGCGGCCACCACGGCACCGCCGACCACATCCGAGTGGCCGTTGATGTACTTGGTGGTGGAGTGCACCACCAGATCGGCCCCCAGCGCCAGCGGCTGCTGCCAGAAGGGAGTGAGGAAGGTGTTGTCCACCGCCACCAGGGCTCCGGCCTCATGGGCTGCGTCGCAGATGGCGGCCACATCCACGACCCGCAGCAGCGGGTTGGAGGGGGTCTCGACCCACACCAGCTTGGGCCCCTCGGCCAGGGCGGTGGCCAGGGCCTCCGGGTCACCCTGATCGACAAACTTGACCCGATAACACCCCTTGGCCGCCAGATGCTCAAACAGGCGCCAGGTGCCGCCATAACAGTCGTGGGGGGCGATCAGCAGATCCCCGGCCGCCAGCAAGGTGGTGCTCACCAGGTGGACTGCCCCCATACCGGTTGAGGTAACGATGGCGCCACTTCCCCCTTCCAGGGCGGCCAGGGCCTCGGCCAGGTGGCTGCGGGTCGGGTTACCGGAGCGGGCATAGTCATATTGACGGGGCTCGCCAAAGTCGGCGAAGGTGTAGTTGCTGGAGAGGTAGATGGGCGGCACCACGGCCCCGTGCTGGGTGTCGCTCTCGATGCCGATCCTGACGGCCCGGGTTCCCTTGTCACTCATCTGCTCTCTCCTCTGCTCCGTGGGTTGGAGACCACACTAAACCAGACAAACAAAGCCGTCAATATGTCTGGACGTCTAAATGGCTTTGCCGTTGGATTGCCAATGCTATCCATAGGGGTTAAAATTCGCGGTCACGGCCAAATCGAGAACAGGTGAATCATGGGTACAGAGTGGAACGGCGACTACGTCAGCCCCTATGCAGAGCACGGCAAGAAGAGCGAGCTGGTGAAGAAGATCACCGTCTCCATTCCGCTCAAGGTGCTCAAGGTGCTGACCGACGAGCGCACCCGCCGTCAGGTCAACAACCTGCGCCACGCCACCAACAGCGAGTTGCTCTGTGAAGCCTTCCTTCATGCGTTCACCGGCCAGCCCCTGCCGAGCGACGACGACCTGCGCAAGGACAAGCCGGACCATATCCCGGCCGAAGCCCTCGCCATCATGCAGGCGCTGGGCAAAGAGATCGAAGAGTTCGACAACGACTGACGTTTCACTGATAGCAAAGAGGCGACCCCGGGGTCGCCTCTTTCTATTTGTGGCTCGCTTAACGGAGCAGGCTGAACAACAGCGCCGAGACGGAGAGGGCCCCGGTCAACAGGATAAAGCCGTTGGCTATCCGGTTCTCCTTCAGATGGGCCATGGCCGGTACCTTGTAGATGGCGATGACCGGCATGATGAAGAGGATCATGGCGATCACCGGGCCGGAGAGCACCTCCATCAGGCCGAGGATGCTGGGGTTGACCACGGCCGCCCCCCAGATGGCGAAGAACATGAAAGCGATCCCCACCTTGTCGGCCCGCTCGCTGGAGAGCCCCTGCCTGGCCAGCAGATTCTGCAGGCTGGCACGAGCACCCAGGAAGTGGCCGAGGAAGGAGGAGGTGATGGCGATAAAGGCGATCACCGGCCCCAGGGTCACGATCACCGGATTATCGGTGACGTTGGCCAGATAGGAGAGCACCGAGACATTTTGCGCCTTGGCGGCGGCTAGCTGCTCCGGTGACAGGGCCAGCACGCAGGAGAAGACGAAGAAGAGCACGAAGCTGACCAGCATCAGACTGGTGCGCAGCAGGATCTGGCGACTCTTCTCCCCGGCACCATCACCGTAGTGACGCTGCTGCACGTTGGCAAACCCGGAGAGGGCCGCCGCGTGGCTGAAGGCAAACACGGTCACCGGCAGGGCCAGCCAGACCGTCTTGGCAAAGTCGAACCCCTGCAGTTCACTCCCCGCAGGCCAGCGCCACTCGGGCATCAGGTAGAAGGAGAGGGCCGCCAGGATCGCCGCCAGCGGGTAGACCATAAAGGCAAAAGCCCGCAACATCGCCTTCTCCCCGGCCAGCATTACGGCCACCATGAGGAATACCAGCAGACCGGAGAGCATCACCCGTGGCGGCATCGCCATCCCCAGCTGGTTGACCATGAAGCTCTCGACCGTATTGGTCAGCCCTACCCCGTAGATAAGCAGGATCGGAAAGATGGAGAGGAAGTAGAGCACCGAGATGAGACGCCCGCTGACGGCTCCGAAGTGCTCCTCGGCCACCTCGGTGAAATCGGCACCGGGACGGGAGGAGGAGAGCACGAAGCGGGTCAATCCCAGGTGAGCCAGATAGGTCATGGGACCGGCCAGCACGGCCACCAGCAGCAGGGGCCAGATCCCCCCCAGACCCAGATTGATGGGCAGAAACAGGATGCCGGCGCCAACGGCGGTGCCAAACAGGCTGATGACCCACTGGGTGTCGTGCCGCTGCCAGCGGCTCAGGCTCTCGGCCCTGGGAGTAACCGGGGAAGAAACGGAGATATCCATGATAAAACCACAATTAACGCTATTTTGAACTGGGCGGATTGTGGGCTATCGACATTTAATTCTCAAAAAAGGGAGGTAACAGATCCCGCTATGGTTTCACCTCAGAGCCAGTGCAGCATGCAGGGTTAGCAAGAAACCCTGAACCATCGCTCTAAAAAACAGGAAAAACACAGAGCAATAATTCAAAATTTCACATCAAATCAAATTTTTATTTCACAAAAAACTCAATGACCGGATAAAGCTCTCAAATGCAACCCTGGCATGAGTCGCCCATCCATTTTTAACTCATTGAATAAAAAAGTGATTTTGCCATGAAAAAGGGCGGCCATCGGGCCGCCCACAGGGGTTAAACACGGCGTCGCCGCTGCAGCCAGACCACCAGGGCAAACAGCATGAAGCCGGGGATCCACATAAACTCCTTGCGGATACGATCGGTGGGCGCCTTGACGCTCAGGATCTGCTGGTCGAACTCCAGCCCCAGATCGGCGGCGGTACTGCCGAAGGTGACGCTGTCGATCAGGGTCTTGCCCTCCTGCTCATAGAGCATCAGCCCCAGCTTCTCCAAACGCGCCTCGCCACTGGCCCCGTCGGGAACCGGTAACAACACGGTGAAACGACGGATCTTGCCCACCGCATCGGGTCCCTCCAGACGCAGGCGCAGGGTGCTGTCAGCCTCGACCTGGCCCAGGGTCTGCACCAGTTGGGCCGGCGGGGTCTCCACATAGGGGTCGTGCACCATATCCATCCAGAAGCCGGGACGGAACAGGGTGAAGGCCACCAGCAGCAGCAGCAGGCTCTCATACCAGCGACTCTTCACCAGGAAGTAGCCCTGGGTCCCGGCGGCAAAGATCAGCATGGCGAAGGTGGCCACGATGAAGATGAGCACGCCGTGGGCGAAGTCCACGTTGATGAGCAGCAGATCGGTGTTGAAGATAAACAGGAACGGCAGCGCCGCGGTACGCAGGCTGTAGTAGAAGGCGGTGATCCCGGTCTTGATGGGGTCGCCCTTGGAGACGGCGGCCGCGGCGAACGAGGCCAGCCCCACCGGCGGGGTCACGTCCGCCATGATGCCGAAGTAGAAGACGAACAGGTGCACGGCGATGAGCGGCACGATCAGGCCGTTCTGCTGCCCCAGCGCCACCACCACGGGTGCCAGCAGGCTGGAGACCACGATGTAGTTGGCGGTGGTGGGCAGCCCCATCCCGAGGATGAGACTCAGCAGGGCGGTCAGCATCAGCATCAGCAGCAGGTTGCCCATAGAGAGGAACTCCACCAGATCCGCCAGCACCAGACCGACGCCGGTCTGGGAGACGGCCCCCACTATGATACCGGCGGTGGCGGTAGCGATACCGATGCCGATCATGTTGCGGGCACCGGCAATCAGCCCCTCGCGCAGGTCCACCACCCCGTCCATCAGGCTGCCGTAGTCGTGCTGGCCATCGGTGCGCAGCCAGTTCAGCAGCGGGCGCTGGGTCAGCAGGATCACCACCAGCATGATGGTGCCCCAGAAGGCCGACAGGCCCGGGGAGAGGCGCTCGACCATCAGGCACCACACCAGTACCACCACCGGCAGCAGGAAGTGGAGACCGGAGAGCAGCACAGCACGGGTATCGGGCAGATCATCCAGAGGCTGTTCCGGGTCTTCCGGCGGCAGCGGGGCATTGCTGGCGGCGATCTTGAGCAGGCCCAGATAGACCAGCACCAGCAGGGCGCCCACCACCGGCAGGGCATACTCACCCAGCGCCGGCTTGAGCCAACCCAGACCGTAGTAGACCGCCATGGAGAGACCGCTGATCAGCGCCGCACCGAAGGCAAAGCCGGTCAGGCGCTGCAGCCAGGTGCGCGGATGACGGCTGCCGATGGGCTGCATGCCGAGTTTCAGTGCCTCGAGGTGCACGATATAGAGCAGGGCGATATAGGAGATGGCCGCCGGCAGGAAGGCGTGCTTGATGATATCCACGTAGGGAATGCCGACGTACTCCACCATCAGGAAGGCCGCCGCCCCCATCACGGGGGGCATGATCTGGCCGTTGACCGAGGAGGCGACCTCCACAGCACCGGCCTTCTCCTTGGAGAAACCGACCCGTTTCATCATGGGGATGGTGAAGGTACCCGTGGTCACCACGTTGGCAATCGACGATCCGGAGATGACCCCGGTCAGGGCCGAGGCCACCACGGCCGCCTTGGCCGGGCCGCCACGCAGGTGGCCGAGCAGGCTGAAGGCGAGCTGGATAAAGTAGTGGCCGGCACCGGCCCGCTCCAGCAGAGCACCAAACAGCACGAACAAAAAGACGAAACTGGTAGAGACCCCGAGGGCGATGCCAAACACCCCTTCGGTGGTGATCCACTGGTGATTGGCGAGGGCATGCAGGCTCACTCCCCGGTGTGCCAGCAGGGAGGGCATCCAGGGGCCGGCCAGGCTGTAGCCGAGGAAGACGATGGCGATCACCGCCAGGGCCGGGCCCAGGGCACGGCGGGCCGCCTCCAGCAGCAGCGGAATGCCGACACAGGCGACCATGAAGTCGAGATCGGTCAGGTTGCCCGGGCGCAGGGCCAGCTGGTCATAGGCGAGGAAGAGATAACCGGCCACCAGGGCGCCGATCAGCCCCAGCCCGAGATCCGGCAGGGGGACCCGATCCCGCGGGGAGCGCCGGCCAAAGGGGAAGACCAGGTAGGCGAGCAGGATGGCGAAGGCCAGATGGATGGAGCGTGATTCGGTGTCATTAAGGACCCCAACACCCAGCATAAAGGGGAGCGGTGAGGCGATCCAAAGCTGGAACAGGGACCAGACCAGCGCCAGGCCGGCGATGACCCAGCTCATGGAGCCGACCGGCAGGCGGGCCCCCACGTCCTGGGCAATCAGCTCCTCGGCGGAGAGCGCGTCATGTTGTTGTGCTTGTTGCATAGGCTGACTCTGTTGGTACTACTATGAGCAGGCTCGCCCCCAGGAGGGGGCGAGCCAAAGGGTGGAACCAAGGGGTGGTGGATTACATCCAGCCACGCTCCTTGTAGTAACGCACCGCACCCTCATGCAGGGGAGCGGAGAGGCCCACCTTGATCATGTCGGTCTCTTTCAGATCGGCGAAGGCCGGATGCAGACGCTTGAAGCGAGCCAGGTTGTCAAACACCGACTTGGTCAGCTGATAGACCACTTCCGGATCCGTCTTGGCGCTCACAGAGAGCACCGCCTTGCCACCGATGGAGGGAGTCGGGTTCGGGCTGCCCTTGTAGAGACCACCCGGGATCTCGGCCTTGCTGTAGTAGCTCCTCTCGGCCAGCAGCTTGTCGATCTCGGGGCCGGTCACCGGCACCAGCACGGCGTCGGTGGTGGTAGAGGCCTCCTGAATGGCACCGTTGGGATGACCGACGAAGTAGCTCATGGCATCGATGTTGTTGTCACCCAGGGCGGAGGCCTGCTCGGCAGGTTTCAGCTCGGAGACCAGGCTGAAGACCCCCTTGTCCCAGCCCTTCACCGCCATGATCTCTTCGAAGGTATCGCGCTGGCCGGAACCCGGGTTACCGATGTTGACACGCTTGCCCTTCAGATCGTCAAAACCGGCGATCTTGGCATCCTTGCGCGCCAGAATGGTGAACACCTCGCTCTGCAGGGAGAAGACGGCACGGATATCCTCCATGGCCCCTTCTGCCTTGAACGGCTCCAGACCCTTCATGGCCTTATACTGGTGATCCGACTGCATGATGCCAAAGTTGAACTCACCGCTGCGAATACCGTTGACGTTGGCGACACCACCACCACTGGCCGGAGCGTTGCACTTGATCTCGTGGGTCTTGGTGCCCTGGTTCAGGAAGCGGCAGATAGACTGGCCAGCCACGTAGTAGACGCCGGTCTGGCCACCGGTACCTATGGTCACGAAACGCTCGGCAGCCTGGGCCTGGGTGCCCGGCAGCAGGCCAAACAGGGCGGCAGAAACGGCGCAGGCCAAGGTTAATCCCTTCATGTGTACATCCTTTTGTTATGGTCTGGGGGGCTCGCCTCATCGTGAAGCGATAGGAATGGATCAGGTGGCGGACACCTGCAAGGGGACGGGACGTAGACGACCTACGGCAAAAGGTGACGACATCCTGTCACAACAATACAACATTCCAAAAATAACCCGATATCCTGGGTCTGATGCAAATATTAATCTGCAAACAGCCGAATATTTATCGAAAAATTTGAAGGTGATCAACCTAACTCTCTCTTCCCTTGTGACCCCGCTCTCGGCACGGGATCGCGATCTATGTCCCCCTTGAATCCGGATAACAGAAGAGGGGGCCGCAGCCCCCTCCCATCGTTGCTCTGGCAACCGCCCTGTCAGCCCACCGGAGTCAGAGTGATGGTGACCCGGCGATTCTGCGCCTTGCCTTCGGCCGTGCTGTTGGTCGCCACCGGCTGGTCCGGGCCCACCCCTGTGGTGGCGATGCGCGAACCGCTCACGCCGCTGGCGATCAGCTGGTTGGCGACCGCGTCGGCACGCTGTTGGGAGAGGCGCATGTTCAGATCCCGCGAGCCGGTGCTGTCGGTGTGACCGACCACGTTGAGGCGGGTTTTGTCGAACTCGGTTACCACCATAGCCACCCCGGAGAGGGTGTTGGCGCCGGCGGCCTTCAGTTGGGCGCTGGCGCTGTCGAAGGTGACGTTGTTGGGCATGTTGAGGATCAGCTGATCGCCGCTACGGGTCACGCTGACGCCGGTGCCCCTGAGCTTGTCGCGCAGCTTGGCCTCCTGCACGTCCATGTAGTAGCCGATGCCACCGCCGAGGGCCGCGCCGGCGGCCACACCGGTCCAGACCCCCTTCTTGCGATCCCCCTTGCTGGAGGAGAGTGCCCCCACGGCTGCGCCGGCAGCGGCGCCGGCCAGAGAGCCCCAGACCGCCTTCGAGGTCTGCTCTTCACCGGTATAGGGATTGGTGGTACAGCCGGATACGGCGATGGTCAGTGCCAGCATGGGCACCAGAGTCTTGGCTCGCATGAAAAAAACCTCTGAGAAATCGGACCGGCACCGCGCCGGGGCGGCGATTGTAGATCAGGGCTGCGCCACTGTCTGACGCTAACCTTAACCGGCGAAGCGAATGGCGATTTTTCAGGCACGACTGCGCCGCATCAAACGGCCCCTTCCCCCCGATGCGTCACCCCGATGCCCCACGCCTGCTGACACTCCGCATGACAGGGGCAGCTCACCAGATGATCGTTCACCATCCCCACCGCCTGCATGAAGGCGTAACAGATAGTGCTGCCGACGAAGGTGAAGCCGCGTTTTTTCAGCGCCCTGGACATGGCATCCGACTCCTTGGAGGTGGCCGGTATGTCACCATCACCCTGGCGCCGGTTGACGATGGGGCGCCCCCCGACGAAGTCCCACAGGAAGCCGGCGAAGTCGACCCCCTCCTCTTGCATGGCCAGGTAGGCGCGGGCATTTTTGATGATCGACTGCACCTTGAGCCGGTTGCGGATGATGCCGGTGTCTTGCATCAGGCGCTCCACGTCGGCCTCGCCGAAGGCGGCGATGGTCACCGGATCGAAGCCGGCGAAGGCCCGATAGTAGCCGGGCGTGCGCTTCAGGATGGTGATCCACGACAGCCCAGCCTGCTGCCCGTCGAGGCAGAGCTTGGCAAACAGCTCGCGGCCATCGCGCACCGGGCGACCCCACTGGGCGTCGTGATACTCGATGTATTCGGGATCCCGGGTTACCCAGGCACAGCGCAGGGTCAATTCGGTGCTCATGTAATTTCGCCTATTATCCGACCATGCCAGACGGTATACTCCTTCGGTTCAATTTCAGCAATTTCGCGCGAAATCCAAGCCATGCAAAAATTCGATGTCAAAACCTTTCAGGGCCTGATCCTGCAGCTGCAGGACTACTGGTCCCGCCAGGGCTGTACCATTATCCAGCCGCTGGACATGGAGGTCGGTGCCGGTACCTCCCACCCGATGACCTGTCTGCGCGCCCTGGGGCCCGAGCCCATCGCCTGCGCCTACGTGCAGCCCTCCCGCCGCCCGACCGACGGTCGTTACGGCGAGAACCCCAACCGTCTGCAGCACTACTACCAGTTCCAGGTCATCATCAAGCCCTCTCCGGACAACATCCAGGAGCTCTACCTGGGCTCCCTGAAAGAGCTGGGGATGGATCCGCAGGTGCATGACATCCGCTTCGTCGAAGACAACTGGGAAAACCCGACCCTGGGCGCCTGGGGTCTGGGCTGGGAAGTGTGGCTCAACGGCATGGAAGTGACCCAGTTCACCTACTTCCAGCAGGTGGGCGGCCTCGAGTGCAAGCCGGTCACCGGCGAGATCACCTACGGTCTCGAGCGTCTGGCCATGTACATCCAGGGCGTCGACAGCGTCTATGACCTGGTCTGGTCTGACGGCCCCCTGGGCAAGACCACCTATGGCGACGTGTTCCACCAGAACGAGGTGGAGCAATCTACCTACAACTTCGAACACGCCGATGTGGAGTTCCTGTTCCACTGCTTCGAGCAGTACGAGAAGGAAGCCCAGTCCCTGCTGGCGCTGGAGAAGCCGCTGCCGCTGCCGGCCTACGAGCGCATCCTCAAGGCCGCTCACTCCTTCAACCTGCTGGATGCCCGCAAGGCCATCTCGGTCACCGAGCGTCAGCGCTACATACTGCGCATTCGCACCCTGACCAAGGCCGTGGCAGAGGCCTACTACGCCTCCCGCGAGGCGCTGGGCTTCCCCATGTGTCAGCGCGCAGAGAACAAGCAAGGTTAAGGAACGGACATGGCACAACATACATTTTTGGTAGAGATCGGCACTGCCGAGCTGCCGCCCAAGGCCCTGCGCTCTCTGGCCGAAGCCTTCGAAGCCAACTTCAAAGCCGAACTGACCAAGGCCGATCTGGCCTTCGCCGGTGTCGAGTGGTTTGCCTCCCCGCGCCGTCTGGCGCTCAAGGTGTTCGGCCTCGCCGCCGAGCAGCCGAGCAAGAGCGTCGAGAAGCGCGGCCCGGCCGTGGCCCAGGCGTTCGATGCCGACGGCAAGCCGACCAAGGCCGCCGAAGGCTGGGCCCGTGGCAACGGCATCACCGTCGAGCAGGCCGAGCGCCTGGTCACCGACAAGGGCGAGTGGCTGGTCCACACCGCCAAGGTCGAAGGCCGTCCGGCCAAAGATCTGCTCGGTGAGCTGGTAGCTTCATCTCTGGCCAAGCTGCCCATCCCCAAGATGATGCGCTGGGGCGACAAGAGCATTCAGTTCGTGCGTCCGGTCTTCACCGTGACCCTGCTGCTGGACGGCGACTTGGTGCCCGCCCACATCCTGGGTATCGACTCTGCCCGCACCCTGCGCGGCCACCGCTTTATGGGCGAGCCGGAACTGACCATTGAGTCTGCCGACCAGTACCCGCAGATCCTGCAGGAGCGCGGCATGGTCATCGCCGACTTTATGGCGCGCAAGGCCAAGATCAAGGCCGACGTCGAAGCGGCCGCTGCCGCCTTCGGTGGCGTGGCCGATCTGGACGACGCCCTGCTGGAAGAGGTCACCGCCCTGGTCGAGTGGCCTGTGGTGCTGACCGCCAACTTCGAAGAGAAGTTCCTGGCCGTGCCGGCCGAGGCCCTGGTGCACACCATGAAGGGTGACCAGAAGTACTTCCCGGTCTACGACCAGAGCGGCAAGCTGCTGCCCAAGTTCATCTTCGTCACCAACATCGAGTCCAAAGACCCGAGCCAGATCATCGCCGGTAACGAGAAAGTGGTGCGTCCGCGCCTGTCTGACGCCGAGTTCTTCTTCAAGACCGACCTCAAGCAGACCCTGGCCTCCCGCCTGCCGCGCCTCGAGACCGTGCTGTTCCAGCAACAGCTGGGTACCGTGCGCGCCAAGGCCGCCCGCATCGAGGCCATGGCCGGCTTTATCGCCGCCAAGATCGGTGCCGACGTGGGCCAGGCCCAGCGCGCCGGTCTGCTCTCCAAGTGCGATCTGATGACCAACATGGTCAGCGAGTTCACCGACACCCAGGGTGTAATGGGCATGCACTACGCCCGTCACGACGGCGAAGCCGAAGCGGTGGCCCTGGCCCTCAACGAGCAGTACATGCCGCGCTTCGCCGGCGATGCCCTGCCCGCCGGCCTGGTCTCCTGCGCCGTGGCCCTGGCCGACAAGTTCGACACCCTGGCCGGTATCTTCGGCATCGGCATGCTGCCCAAGGGTGACAAGGACCCGTTCGCCCTGCGCCGCGCCGCCATCGGTGCCCTGCGCATCATGACCGAGAAGCAGCTGGACCTGGATCTGGTGGAGCTGGTCGAAGAGGCCGTCAGCGTCTACGGTGACAAGCTCACCCACAAGAGCGTCGTCACCGACGTGGTCGACTTCATGCTGGGCCGCTTCCGTGCCGCCTATCAGGACGAAGGCATCGCTGCTGACGTGGTGCTGGCCGTACTGGCCCGCCGCCCGACCCGTCCGCTCGACTTCGATCGCCGCGTCAAGGCCGTCAGCCACTTCCGCACCCTGGATGCCGCCCTGGCCCTGGCCGCCGCCAACAAGCGCGTAAGCAACATCCTGGCCAAGGTCGAAGGCGAATTGCCGACTGCCGTCAAACCGGAACTGCTGGTCGATGCCGCCGAGAAGGCCCTGGCCACCCAGGTTGCCGAACTGCAAGCCGAACTGGCCCCGCTGTTCGCCGCCGGTGACTATCAGGCTGCCCTCACCCGTCTGGCCGCCCTGCGTGAGCCGGTCGACACCTTCTTCGAAGAGGTGATGGTGATGGCCGACGATGAAGCCCTCAAGGCCAACCGTCTGGCACTGCTGAACAACCTGCGCAACCTGTTCCTGCAAGTCGCGGATATCTCCCTGCTGCAGTGATTGAGGTTTGTTGGCTAGATCAAAAAAACGGCGCCAAAAGGCGCCGTTTTTATTAAAAATAGATTAATCTATCACCTTCGTTTGCACACGATAGGTAACACTAAAATGTTCTTTCATGTGGATGAATCAGGTAATACAGGCAATCAACTTTTTGATAAAAATCAACCTATATTAACTTATGGCGTTCTATCCAGCACATTGAACGTAGATGCATTAGGAAAACAGTGGTTCAAAGATATAACAAAGAAGCTCGACATTGATTGCCTTCACGCAAATCATCTCGGAGTCAATAAACTAACTGAGGGAGATTCTGGGACACCCACCTTTTTGACAGGGGCGTAGCGCTCTGCTGGACTTGAAGCCTCACTGCCGAGGAACTCGCCATGACCATCGCCCGTTCACGTCAAATCAGCCTGCAGGATACGCCTTACTACCACGTGGTGAGCCGCTGTGTGCGGCGGGCCTTTCTGTGCGGGGAAGATGCTCATTCGGGGCAGAGCTATGAGCATCGCCGCCAGTGGGTGGTCGACCGGCTGGGCCAGCTGTCGCGCCTCTTTGCCATCGGCATCTGCGCCTACGCGGTGATGAGTAACCACTACCACCTGGTGCTGAAAGTGGATGCCGAGCAGGCGCAGGGCTGGAGTGAGCGGGAGGTGGCCGAGCGCTGGGCCGGGCTGTTCCAGTGGCCGCTACTGGTACGCCGCTGGTATCAGGGGGATGCCCTGATTGAGCCTGAGCT